>JAKZYH010000072.1:0-17671 GCA_047514575.1 Acidobacteriota bacterium
GAATTGAATATCGTCCATCAGCAGCACATCGATGTTGCGATACTTCTCCCGAAAAGAGGGGGTCCGATCGTAGCGAATGGCATTGATGAGCTCGTTCATGAAGTGCTCAGAGGAGATATAGGCAAGGCGGGTTTGGGGATATACGCTCTTGACCGAATGGCCAATCGCGTGCATCAGATGGGTCTTACCGAGACCGACACCACCATAGAGGAAGAGGGGGTTGTATGCCTTCGAAGGTTGTTCGGCGACAGCGATGGAGGCGGCATGGGCCAACTGGTTACTCAGGCCGACAACAAAAGTGTCGAAGGTATACCGAGGGTTGAGGTTGTGCGCCTTGGCGTCCTTCGACGGGTTGCTGAATTGCTGAACACCCGAAGCGGCCCGACCCAGAGGCAGAGAGTCCTCCTCTTTTTCACCGACAACGAAAACAACCTGGAGTCCCTCAAGAGCGAGTTCTTCCAGTGAATCACGAATGACCGCGCTGTAGTTCTGGGCGAGCCAGTATCTAAAGTGATTGTTGGGGACACGAATAAGCAGTTTATTGAGAGCGGGGTCGTGTTCGGCAAGAGAGGTGGGGCGGAACCACAAATCGAAGTTCTGAGGCGAGACCCGTTTCTCGATAGATGACAGAATATGATTCCAAGCGTGCATACAGCCCAAACCCCAACCAGGAACAAAGAGCGGCGACGAAAAAAGAGGAACCACTGGCTTCAACGACAGGAAGACCCTTAAGATTTCCACAACTTTTCCACACCCTGTGAAAAGCTCGTTCGGGCCTTTTTTTGTTAGAGCACCCGGCCTCCCGAAAGCGATGGGAAAAGTACCACGCAGGGCGCTTCGGAAGGAAGGCCTTTTTTACCAAGGAAGTGGAAATGCATGTTCCTTCGATCTAGCCAAACGAAAGAAAGAGAAGAAAAGGCGTGATTTTCAGGAGAGACCTTAAGAAACTCCATGAGGGTCTGTAAATGAGAACGGCGGTTTCGCTGTGCAGGCGGGAGTTTCGGAAGGGGCGACCCCGTGGGAGCCCGACGAGAGACCAAAACCAAGAAGGGGGTTTTTGGTTTTTTTAACGTTTTGGGTGATTTCCAGCGGGCACCGGGGATGTTTCGAAGAGGGGAAGTAGTTTCTCGTAGGTGGTCAGCAGATCTTCAGGAATAACCCGTGTCTGACCCAAAACACTGATGTAGTTCGCGTCGGCGATCCAGCGAGGCACAATATGCTGATGAAGATGACCGGCGATTCCTGCGCCGGCGCCTTTGCCGATGTTGAGACCCACGTTGAAGCCATCGGGGTTGTAGGCCTGCTTTAAGAAAATTTCACAATCTCGCGAGAGGTGGGCCATCTCTACGACCTCATCCGGGGATGCCTCGGACAACGAGGCCACATGGCGACGGGTAACCACGAGAAGGTGGCCGGCTGTGTAAGGAAAGCGATTAAGAACGATGAAATTGTGGCGCCGCCGGGCCAAAACGTGGTTTTTACGATCTTGATCAACCGCAAGAATCGCACAGAAAACACAATCGGACGGGTCCTTGGTTGACGTGATGTAAGGGAAACGCCAAGGGGCCCAAAGGTGATCCATTCTGTGTTCTGGGTTAGAAGGCCAGAGCCCGCGGACAGATACACATCATCGACGAGGGGACACAAAGGGTCCCAGTGAAGATCATAAGAGCGGGAAACTATGAGTTGATTAGCTCCTTCAACTCCTTCCCCGGCTTGAAGTAGGGAACCTCCTTGGCGGGCACATAAACTTGATCACCGGTCTTGGGGTTGCGGCCCTTACGCTCGGATCGAGAACGTAGGCGAAAGCTCCCAAAGCCACGCAACTCCACTTTGGTGCCGGATTTGAGCGACTCGATAATACTGTCCAAAACAGTCTGCACGATGACCTCAGCATCTTTCTTGCTCAGATCGGAGTTTTTCGCGACTTCTTCGACCAGCTCAGCCTTCGTCATCTTCGACCTCTTCCTTTACTTCTTCCGTTTTTTCTTCCGCCGTTTCTTCTTCCGCGGACTCGCCGGCCTGTTCGGCCTTTTCCTTCAATTCGTCGAGTTCCTTCCCGGCGATTTCACCAATTGAAGTTGTTGCAACCTCCGGTTTATACGACCAAGAGGGTTCTTTTTCCACCGTTTCTTCTTTGAGCGCCTTGACTGACAAACCTATTTTACGATCCAAGAGGTTGAGTTTGATCACCTTAAAATCAAGCTCCTGATCTGCTTCAAAGTGGCTCTCAGGGTCCTCGATGCGCTTGCTGTCGAATTCAGAGACGTGGCACAAGCCCTCCACCCCCTCGGCGAGCTCAACGAAGGCCCCGAAGGTGGTCAGGCGGACGACCTTGCCAGAGATCACATCACCCACCTGGTGTTGAGAGAAGAACTCCTCCCACTTGTCTGGCTCCAACTGTTTGATACCCAGCGACAGGCGCTGATTCTCCGCGTCGACGCTGAGGACAATCGCCGATACCTCATCTCCCTTCTTCAGAAGTTCCGAGGGGTGCTTCACTTTCTTGGTCCAACTCAGGTCCGAGATGTGGACCAGGCCTTCCACTCCTTCTTCGACTTCGATAAAGGCGCCGAAATCTGTCAGATTGCGGACCTTCCCCGTTACCATCGAGTTGATGGCGTATCTTTCTCCGACAAGATCCCAGGGGTTGGGTTCAGTTTGTTTCATACCCAGAGAAATTCTACGTGCCTGGGGATCGACATCAAGCACAACGGCTTCGATCTCGTCACCAACCGAGAGAAGTTTCGAGGGGTGTTTGACCCGCCGATTCCAAGTCATTTCGGAGATGTGGATCAATCCCTCGACACCGTTCTCCAGTTCTACGAAGGCGCCGTAGTCGGTGAGACTCACCACTGCTGTCTGCACCCGGCTGTCCCGAGGGTATCGAGCCGAAACGGAGAGCCAGGGATCCTCGGTCAGTTGCTTGTATCCCAGAGACACCTTTTCCTCGAGACGATCAAACTTGAGCACCTTGACCTCAAGTTCATCTGCCACCTTGAAAAGGTCGGAGGGGTGGTTGACCCGACCCCAGGACATGTCGGTAATATGAAGCAGACCATCAATTCCACCCAAATCTACGAACGCTCCATAGTCGGTTATGTTCTTAACGATACCTTTGGTAATGGACCCTTCTTCGAGGGCACGAAGCGTCTCTTCTTTCTGCTTTAAGTATTCCTCCTCGAGGACGGCCTTTCGAGACAGAACAATGTTTCCCCGACGCTTATTAACCTTGATAACACGAAGCCGAAGCACCTCATCCCTCAGGTTCTGAGGGTGTCTGACCGGGTGAAGATCCACCTGGGATCCAGGGAGGAAGCCACGAACACCAATATCTACGGCGAAACCCCCCTTGATGCGCTCGATGACTCGACCAGTGATCACGGACTCGTCGTGGTAGGCACGCTCAATGGTGTCCCAGATTTTCATCTGTTCAGCTTTCTCTCGAGAGAGAACAACGCCTCCTTCGGAGGTTTCAGTGCTCTCAAGAAGAACCTCCACGGCGTCCCCCTGTTTGATCTGGATGCTCCCATCCTTCTCGCGGAACTCCGCCAGGGGGACCAACCCTTCAGATTTGAAGCCGACATCAATAATTACATGGGATGGGGTGAGTTTGAGGACTGTCCCGGAAACCACCTCCCCGTCCGACAGGTTCTTGAAACTCGAGTCATATGCCTTGAGCAGTGACTCGTAATCTAGATCGGCCGAGTCGTCGATAATGGGTGCGGCAGGTGATGCAGCCCTCCCTGGTTCCGGAGGGTCCGGAGAGTGCGCAGCCTTCTTGTCATCAGTAGTAGTGGACATCTAACAAAGTCCTCCGAGGGTAGCTCACTGGAGCACGAAAATAAGTGGAGATGAGACTGCAGACACCAAGAACGTAGCGCTGCTGAAGCGGAGAGTTCAAAGCCTGACTGGGCCAACCAGACTGATGATGAAAGCTTAAAATAGCGTGTCTAATCGGCGCTCACACCCCTATCACGTAAAGAAGACCTTATATCGTGCTTAGTAACCACTTGTCAAGCATCCAGAGGGTGCACGACAAGAAAGTGACAAGTTGGGTTCTCCAGATTGACGACTCGACTCCCTGGCCCGAGATCTGGTACACTTCGTTCTTGGCGGCAAGGGGCGAGTCAGGGTTCGAATTTAGCCTAAGGATCTGGAAATGAAAGCTGGAATTCATCCACAGTATGAGATCGTGAAGGTCCATTGTGCCTGCGGAGAAGAGTGGGAAACCCGCTCTACCACGGGCGGCGAGATCCGCTTGGAGATCTGCTCAAGCTGCCACCCGTTTTTCACTGGGAAGCAAAAACTCGTGGACACTGCGGGACGAGTCGAGCGCTTCCAGAAGAAGTACGGCCTAACCTCATAACCCCCACTAACCATGCTTGAGAAACTGGAGACCTTGGAGGCAAGGTACGACGAGTTGTCTCATGAGCTTGGCGACCCATCGCTCATCGCCAGTCCTGAGAAGCTTCGTGTAACGGCAAAGGCGCACGCGGACCTTCGCGAGGTTGTTGACAAGTACCAGCAATACAAGCAGACCTTACAGGAGCTTGAAGAGGCCCGGCAGATGATCGAGGTGGAGTCGGACGAAGGGCTACTGGAACTTGCGCAAGAAGAAGCTAGTGTACTCGAGGCTAGGCGAGAGCACTGCGAGCAAGAGCTGAAAGTCCTCTTGATTCCCACGGATCCAAACGATCAGAAAAACGCCATACTGGAGATCCGGGCGGGCACTGGGGGCGACGAGGCCACTCTTTTTACCCAGGACTTGTTCCGTATGTATTCTCGATATGCCGATTCGAGGGGCTGGAAGGTGGATGTTCTTTCAGCGCACCCTTCGCCCGTCGGCGGGATCAAAGAAATCATCGCGTCAATTGAAGGAAAAGACGTATACAGTCGGCTGAAGTACGAGAGCGGAGTTCATCGGGTACAACGGGTCCCAGAGACTGAGACCCAGGGGCGCGTGCACACCTCAGCTGTCACCACCGCCGTCCTTCCGGAGGCGGATGACGTCGAGGTTGCAATAGACCCCAAGGACCTGAGAATAGACACCTACTGTTCCTCCGGACCGGGTGGCCAGTCGGTGAACACCACCTATTCCGCAGTCCGAATCACACATCTTCCCACTGGTGAAGTTGTCACCTGCCAGGACGAAAAGTCACAGATCAAGAACAAGAGCCAAGCCATGAAAGTGCTGCGCTCGAGATTGTATGAGGTTGCCTTACGGGAGCAACAGGACGAGATCGCGGAGACACGCCGCGCTATGGTGGGAACCGGGGATCGCAGCGAGAAGATCCGGACCTATAACTTCCCGCAGAACCGGGTCACGGACCACCGGATTGGCCTGACGCTTCACCGCCTGGAGGGCATCCTGCAAGGCGGCCTAGACGAAATCATCGACGCCTTGACGACATCCGAACAAGCTGGCGCGATGGAAGATCAGAAGATAGCTTGATAGCGGTGGAACCCGAGCGCCGGTTGAGCTTGAGCGACTGCCAGACCATAGGCAGCGCGGTCGCGTGCGGTACGACATATCTCCATGGGCGCCAACTTCTTCGTGCCCGCTGGGATGCGGAGTTGATCGTCCGGTCGATCCTGGGTTGTGATCGCGCTTTTCTGTTTGCTCATCCCGAAGAGCATCTATCAGCGAGTCAGCAAAGACGTATCCAGGAATGGTTGCTGAGGCGAGGTTGCCATTATCCAATCCAGTACCTGAGGGAAGAGCAGGAGTTCTTTGGGCGAGTGTTCAGGGTAGAGCCCAGCGTTTTGATCCCGCGGCCAGAGACGGAAATGCTGGTCGAGGTCAGTCTTGAGCTCCTGGCCGAAATGGGTTTTGAGATTGCCGAGGTCCTGGATGTTGGAACGGGATCCGGCTGCATCGCCTTGAGTATCGCCTGCGAGTTGCCCCTGGCAGTGGTCACCGCGAATGATGTATCGCCGGAGGCGCTGGCAGTGGCGGCGCGCAACGCAGAGCGCCATGGATGTGTAGACCGCATTCGGTTCCAATCGGCAACCACCGCGGATCCCCTGGCACCAGGAAACGATCGTTACCATTTGATCGTTTCGAATCCGCCCTACGGGGGGACCTCCGAGAAGGCGCAGGTGGAAAAGTCAGTTTTGGAGTACGAACCCCAGGAGGCAGTTTTCGCAGGTCCCACCGGGTTGGAAGTTTATGAGCTCCTTCTTTCGGGAGGAAGTAAGAGTTTGCGAGAAGGGGGAAGACTCGTCCTCGAACTCGGCCAGGGGCAAAAGGAAAGCGTTTGTGATTTGGCGGCAAGACTAGGATGGCACCATCTCGACACACGAAAGGATCTTGCCGGAATCGATCGCTGCGCGGTGTTTGGTTTGGATAGGAGCTAGCTCAAGCTCATGAAGGACTGCCTGTTTTGCCAGATTGCTTCGCGACAGTTGCCCGCAGATATCGTAGCTGAGACAGAGGTGGCTCTGGCGTTCCGAGATATCAGTCCCCAGGCACCGTGCCACATTCTCGTGATCCCGAAGAAGCATGTCGCCACACTCGACGAAGCGACGGCCGCCGACCAGGAATTGCTAGGACATCTGTTGCTAGTCGCGCAGGGGATCGCCCGCGAGCAGGACGTCGCTTCCGCCTACAGAATCGTTATTAACAACGGCGCGGGTGCCGGGCAGACCGTGTTTCACATTCATGTCCACCTGCTTGCCGGCCGCCACCTCGGTTGGCCTCCCGGATAGTTGTTCGGGAGATCATTCGCCCTCGGCCAGGGAGCGAAGACCCAAGGCAACCCTCTAACCGGGGAAGCTGTCATCGGAAACGTCGTATAACCACTCGAGGGCGCTTGATATACTGGTCCTCGATAGAAGCGACACCGGCTACTTCGAACAGCAACGGAGGCCCATCCAATTGGAAGACCTAGTCAAAGAAATGTTGGTCCGTCTGGGCGAGGACCCGGAAAGGGAGGGATTGGCACGTACCCCAGAGCGGGTGGACAAGGCATTTCGCTTCTTGACGAAGGGCTATCAGGACGATGTTGACAGTTTACTCAATGGAGCCTTTTTCAAGGTGGTCTGCGACGAGATGGTTATCGTAAAGAACATCGAAGTCTACAGCCTCTGCGAGCATCATCTGCTGCCCTTCTTCGGCAAGTGTCACGTGGGCTACCTGCCCTCGGATAGAGTTATCGGCTTGAGTAAGATTCCCAGGATCGTGGAGGTGTTCGCACGCCGGCTCCAGGTTCAAGAACGGCTTACCCAGGAGATTGCTCAGACGCTGGAAAGCAAGATCAAGCCCAAGGGTGTGGCCGTTGTCATACAGGCACAACACCTCTGCATGATGATGCGGGGAGTGGAGAAGCAGGGAACGAGAGTGACGACTTCAGCGATGCTAGGCAAATTCCGCGAGGATCAGCGATCGCGTCTAGAGTTCTTGAACCTGGTGAGGAGCGAAGGGGAATGAGAATTCCGCAGATCCGACCCAACAGAGCCGCAAGCAACGCTCCCAGGCACTTCACCGGGGCCCTTTTACTCAGCTTTTTTCTGGGCGTGCTCGTCCTCGGCCAAGGGGATGCCCTTGCGCTACAGGAAAATACCCGGACACCACAGGGAGATACCCAGGCGCCACAGGAAGATACTCAAGTACAGGAGGACCCGATCCGGGTGGACGTCAACCTGGTCATGCTGCGTTTTACGGTAAAAGATGGGCAGCAGCGTTTCGCAAATACTCTGGAGGAAAAGGATTTTCGGGTCTTGGAGGAGGGGGTTCCGCGCGACGTGGTGTTGTTTGAGGCCCCTAGGAGTTCCGGCCTCAAGCCGACCCGATTGTGGCTGGCATTCTTACTGGACGTCAGCGGGAGCACTTTCGCGACCAGAGCCGAAGAGATCATCGCAGCGCAGACCTTCCTGGATAACGTGCACACTTTCACACAGGTTGGGGTTTTCGGTTTCACCGACAAGCTGATTCCGTTCCAGGATTTCACCACTCAGCGGGACAATGCGGGGAGGGCCTTCCAGGCCGCGCGGCAGCACCTGGGCCGAACTGCAATCTACGCATCCGCAGAAACGTTGATTGAGAGTCTGGGCAAAAAGGCAGCTGCCGAGGATGGCAGGGTACTAATCATCGTTTCGGACGGTATGGACGACAAGTTCGCCAGGTCTGCTCGTACAGCAGCACTTGCCATCAGGAACAAGATTACCATCTACACAATACTGGTTCCCTCAGCAGCAACCCTGTACATCGGGCCTTCACCCTCAAGCGTCAATGCTGTTGCTGAAGATGAGGACGAGAAGAAGCTCGCCTTCGGAAGGCTTTCTCAGGCTACCGGGGGAAAGCATTTCAGTGGGCTCGAAACTATACTGGACTTCGACTCCACGCTGGCGCAGATCAACGACGATATCTTCGGAAACCTCTACAGCATAGGCTACTACAGCGACCGCGTGCTCCAGGAAAAGGAGCTGGGAGCAATAAGGATCGATGTGAATGTGCCGGGAATGCAAGCATCACACCCTTTCAAGCAGGTTCCCGATTTGCTCCAGGCCAAAAGAAAGTTTATCGCGGCCCTGTTTGAAAGCCAGGCCGAAATGGAGATGCCAGGCTATGGGGACAGCAATTTCAACGAGATTGGCGCCGAAATCGATATCCTGAAAGCCAGGCGGGAAGGTGCCTCCAGCATTGGACTCCCGTTCAGAATCAAGATCAGCCCCTTCACGCTCTCGAAGGGGAAGAAGGGAGGCGTCCGGTCGCAATTGGGGATCATTGGCCAGTTGGTCGATTCTGCCGGGAAGGAGGTAGTGCGCCTGCGTGAGTTCTTTCGTGCTTCACTCTCGGCAAAAGAGATCGCGGCTGGGCGGGGAATCATCTACAGCAACAAACTCTTCGCACCCCCGGGGGAATACCATCTCAGACTTGCGTTGCTGGAGATTCCTTCCTGGAAAATCGTCGTCTTTGAGAGTCCAGTCCGGATCACCTCCAGCAGGTAGCCCAGTCGCCCATTGGTGCGAAGATTGAGGAAGCCTGAGGCCGCAGACAGTGGGAAGGACTTCAGACTCTTACCAGTCGTAGGCTTCGCAGTGCTCTTTCAAGGCATCCATGCTGTGCTGATAGGTGCGAACCCAATCCTCGCCACTATCATCTGGGGGCACCGTGAAAGGGGGGCCTATCTTGACCAGAGCAGGAGAAAAAGGTTTTGGTATCCGAAATCCGTCCCAGCTCCGGGTTTGCCAGAAACTTTTCGGCTGGATGTGGAAGGGAACGATGGGATGACCCGTCTTCTGGGACAGCCAGACAGGACCCGGCTTGACCTTGTAGACGGGACCGGTCGGGCCATCGATCGTGAACGCGACGTCTCCACCTTTACGCAAATGGCGTCTGAGCTCGAGCAGCGCCCTGGTGCTTCCCCGAGTACTGGAGCCCCTGGCTGCAATGTAGCCGAACCTCTCAATGATGTAAGCGATGTAGTCGCCGTCGCCATGAGGACTGGTGATGACGGAGATGTTCCGAAAACGCCAGAAGTGAGTTGCGTAGAAGATCTGATTGTGCCAAAAGCTGAGAATTGCCGGGGTGCCCGTCTTTCTCAGCTTTTCGACATGTTCCCAGCCCTCGACCCGGTAGCGCAAGAGTGAGCCGATCAACCAGACGAGCGCCCAACCGCAACGGCCCAAAAGAAAGAGTCTGGCCTGATTAGAGAAAGAGCCGTCAGTCATCATTTTCAGTCGCCTCGCCTCTCGCTCAGGTCGAAGCGTGGGAGCGAAGCGGCGCCCTCTGCCTTGACCTCACCCCGCCGCCCCAGCTGCGAACCCAACCCGATCTCGAAGTAGGACACCTAGCGAGATTCCTCCTTACCAGGGACAGGATTGCTGAGCTCTTCATGGACGAGGCCAAGCCGATCGATGAATTGTCTCCGATACTCCTCTGCGTAGGGGTTTTCACGTTCCAGATCCTGGAACAATTGATCCGTGTCGTGCTGGACACTTTCCACCAGGCGGTAAAAGGTGGTGGGTCCAGGTGTAGAGATGGACTGTCCTCCCCACCCAAGCTCCTTGATGGCGCGAGCGATCAAATGGAAAATTGCCTGACTCCGGGCGATGCACCGGTCATGGTCTTCGGCTGTGGTTTCGATCACCATCAATCGCTGTGCTTCGAGATAAATTCGAATTACCTCGTATGTTTCCGGGCGAATACGCACCGGACAAAGTGCGATCTTCAACCCCTCGATGCCCTCCCTTCCGCTGTCCGGACCAAAAAGAGGGTGAGTTCCCAGGACTTCAACGTGGGAAGGCAGAAGCGTCAGCAAGGAGCGCAGTGGGGCCTCCTTGACGCTGCAGGTATCGAGTACCACCTGACCGGGCCTGAGGTGGGGCGCCATGTCACGACAAGTAGGCTCGATCGCCGAGATGGGAATGCACAGAATAACCAACTGTGAGGCAATGACGTCGTAGAAACTGGCAGCCTCGGCGATTCCTTCTAGTTTGGTCGGATCAGAGTCGTAAACTCGCAGACGGGTCCCCTGGGGCAGATAGCTGTAGGCCATCCTCCCGAAGCGCCCAAGGCCGATCAGCCCTATAGTTTCGATTTGCACAGAGGAGCATTATAATGGAAAGCCAAAGCCCCGAGAACACGCTGTTTACGGATTCAGAAGATGAGGGAATAGGATGGACGGTAGCCGAGATTCAACGACGCTTTGTCGAAGGCGGCCGACCCATATCGGGGCGGATGCTGAGGAGGATGGAAGAGGATCCCCGAACTAGCGTCCGGAAAATCTGCAGGCTGCTCAGGCGAAGAAACGAAACGAGTCGAATCGAGAGGTCTCGCTTGCGATCGTTGTTGAGAGTGGAGCGAAGGCTGCAGGGCACGGGAGTCAGTTTCATCGCAGGCGTCGACGAGGTAGGAGTAGGACCGCTGGCTGGACCGGTGGTTGCGGCCGCTGTTGTATTTCCACCAGGAGCCCTCATTGAAGGTGTCGACGACTCGAAGCGCCTGAGAGAAAGGGAGCGGGAGCGCCTGGCGCCTGTCATCTCGGAGCGAGCACTAGGGGTAGGGATTGGGCTGGCGGATGTAGGCGAGATCGACGAGCTAAACGTGTATCAGGCGGCCCTGCTTTCCATGCGGCGCGCGATCGGGAATCTTCCCTTCCTCCCGGAACACATCCTTGTTGATGCTCGATCTATTCCCGGGCTCGATATCCCTCAGAGTGCCCTCAAGAAGGGTGATCAAGTGAGTTTCTCCATTGCAGCGGCCTCTATTGTGGCGAAGACGCACCGGGATGCCCTGATGCGCAAGCTCGACCGGAGGCATCCGGAGTACGGGTTTGGTCGCCACAAAGGGTACGGAACCCCCGAACACCAGAAGGCAATCCGGAAGCACGGACTCCTGCCGATGCACAGAAAGTCGTTCCTCTTTCTGGAGGAGGTCCGAGGCAAGTATTCTCCATTGTTCTATCAACTGAAAGCAGAACTAGGCTCAGTTGGATCGGCTGAGAGCCTCATGAGTTTCGAGAAGAAACTGCTTTCCCGCCGCGCAAGCTTGGAGAGCCAGGAAAGAAGAAAATTGGGAATTCTGCTGGGCCGTCGACAGCAGTCCAGGGGTCGAGATGGAACAGGATAGCCCTTATCTTCTGGAACGCAAGCGCATGGTGGAGACCCAGCTGAAGAGCCGCGGAATCCAAGATCCCGGAGTGTTGACCGCTTTCTTGAAGGTGCCCCGCCACGAATTCGTGCCTGAGGATTTGCGGGATCAGGCCTATCAGGATGGGCCTTTGCCCATTGGCTACAATCAGACAATCAGTCAGCCTTATATGGTGGCGGTTATGGTCCAGCAAGCCTCCGTTGGTCCGGGTGAGCGCGTTCTGGAGTTGGGGACCGGCAGCGGATACCAGGCAGCGATTCTGGCGGAGTTGGGATCCGAGGTGTATACAGCCGAGAGGATTCCCGACCTTGCCGAGGAAGCCGAAGCCCGCTTGGAGCGGTTGGGATACGGCAAGGTCAATGTCCGACTATCGAACGGGACGCTGGGATGGGAGGAGCAAGCCCCCTTCGATGCGATCATTGTTTCGGCGGCGGCCCCGAAGATTCCGGACCCGTTACTAGAACAGTTGGCTGAGGGCGGCCGTCTGATAATCCCGCTCGACGATGGCCCTTCCCAGATCTTGAGCCTCATAGAACGCACTCCTGAGGGATTCAGAAAGCACCAGGGAGAACGGTGCACTTTTGTACCACTGTTAGGGGAGTATGGTTGGAAAAAGGACCCACTGGTCCACTGAGTGGTGCGTCTTTTGGATGGGCCGGCTGTCGTTCTTGCCGCGCCAGGAAAAGGTTGGCGGAGAGGGGGGGATTCGAACCCCCGACCCAGGTCACCCCGAGTAACTGCTTAGCAGGCAGCCCTGTTCAGCCACTCCAGCACCTCTCCCTTTGGCTCGCAGGAGCAGGAGGCTAATTCTAGAAGAAAGTTGGGGTAGCGGTCAATCCAGCGGTCCGGAGGAACGCCGGCGCAGTGATCAGATAGGCGGGGGTGTGCTTGCCATTTCTTGGATTCGGCTGCGAACTTCCTCTGTGATCTGGTGGTACAAATCAAGCTGTGGCCCATCGGGATCTTCAGCAGAGTACTCCGCCATGTTTATGGGCGAGCCGAAGGTGACCCTTAGGCGATGCGGCCGGGGCAAGAATCTGCCGGCAGGAAGGGCCCGGTAGGCTCCGTCTATGTAGGTCGGGACGATCGGAACCTTCAGTTCCCAGGCCATCAAACCAAGGCCAGCCTTGAAGTCCTGTAGCTCACCCGTCCTGGAACGAGTTCCCTCGGGAAAGATCAAAACCGGCTCACCTCTCTCCAGGAGAGTCCGCGCTGTTCGAAGTCCCGCGAGAGATGTTTCCTCACGCTCGATCGGAACCACGTTGAGAAGCGTGCTGAAGATCCAGCTCTTAAGAGGTGAATCGAAAAAATAGTCGCGCGCCCCCAAAACCCGGAGTTTCCGGGTCTGAGCCCCTCCCAATACCTGACTGAGCGCGGATATAACGGCGCCCGTGTCGAGGTGGCTAGAATGATTCGAGGCAATGATGAAGCTACCCTCGGGCAAGGTATCCAGGCAGTCGGGTTTGAGGCGGAAGTAGAGCCGATAAAACATCTTGAGGCTCCCGAAAGAGACTCTCTGACAGATGCGGTCGAAAATGGGGCGCTCGGAGTAGGGAAGCAGGGAACGTGGTGAGGGTGAGGCAGCGCTGCCGTTGACGGTGCCCGAGGCGGAATCACTAGCTCGTATTAACTCGAATAGATGCTCTACCAACTGCAGCGAAGTTGCTTTCTTGTCCGGAATGGTCAAGGCGAATCGATGCTCAATAAAGAGCAACAGCTCAATTGCCATCAGTGAATCCAATCCCAGGTCCAGGTATAGATGGCTCCGTTCCCTGATCTCAGCAGCGGGGAGACCGCTAAGGCGACTCAACTCGGCGACCAGATCAAGCTCCTCCTGACTTCTGCCTCCAGCATCGGTCACGGGGCCGTGACCTTCGCGATCTTGGACCCCTAGGCGTTGCACCAGCTCCCGCCGCACCACGGCCCGTGAGACGCCCCCCGAATCCTGGCGAGGTAGAGGGGTGTCTTGGAAGTGCACATGCTGGAACCGTTGGTAGCTGGGCAGTTCTCTCGCCAGCGAGCGGATGTCCTTCTGGATTGCCGAGGTGGTCTCGGCAGACGTAGGTTGCCCCGGGCCGGGAGGCCCCGGAACAATCACCGCATGAACATCCTCAGTGAGGCCATTTCGCAGGCCCAGTACGCAGATCTCTGCGATTCCAGTGACCTCTTTGTAAAGAGCCTCGAGATCGGAGGGATAGACATTCTTGCCTGCGCCCGTCACGATGACGTCCTTCTTGCGCCCGGTAATGTAGAGGTATCCATCCTCGTCCACCCAGCCAAGATCTCCGGTGTGAAACCAGCCCGCTTTGATGGCTGCCTCCGTGGCTTCTGGGTTTTTGTAGTAGCCCTTCATGAGGCTGGGGGTCTTCACGATGATTTCGCCAATTCCGTCCTGATCCGGCTGGAAGATCCTCAGTTCGACACCAGGCAGCGGTTTGCCGGCAGATCCCTTGCGGCTGCGATTCAGGGGGTTCACAGTTAGAACGGGTGCCGTCTCGGTGAGTCCGTAGCCCTCGGATAAGGGCATGCCGAGTGCCTTGAAATCCTCGTACAGCTCGTCTCCCAGGGAAGAGCCGCCAGTGACGAATATTCGGATCTTCCCACCGAATTCCTGATAAACTCGTGCGAAGAGCTTTTTCCCAACATTGCGGCCAAACGTCCGCTCAATAGACTTACTTAGTTGTTTGGAGGTAGCCAGCAGGTTCGACTTCAGAGTCGACTTCGAACTGCCGAGAATCCGCCGGTCAATGTCGTCGCGAATCAGGGAGTAGAGGGTGGGGACTCCCAACATACAGGTGGTCCCGGTCTCTCTCATCGTCTCCAGAATGATCCTCGGTTTGAGGGAGCGAAGATAGGTGATCGTGGATCCGCCGTAGATGGGCATCAGGAAGCCACAGCTGAACTCCAAGGCGTGGTACAGGGGCAGCACTGAGAGGAGCTGGTCGGATTCGTAGATTGGCAGGTAACGGCTCACGCCTAGAAGATTGTTCAGAAAGCTGCGATGGCTGTGCATGGCCCCTTTGGGATCAACGGCGGTACCGGTCGTAAAGATGATGGAGGCGAGGTCATCCGGGCCAGGCGCGGGCAGGGAGTCTGGCAGAGGGGGGCTCTCAGGCCGGTCCACGGCGGTGCCCCGGGGATAAGCAGCGATCCCAAAAGGAGAGCAAGCGTTGTCCACGTTGAGCAGCAGGACCGGATTCTCATCCTCTTCGTTTTTCTCAAGACTCTGGGGGGAGAATCGGGCAAAGCACTTTTCGGAAGCGAGGATCCCTCGAGCCTCGGTAAAACTAGCAACGGACCAGACTTCTCGATACCAGGTTTGGGAGTCCAGGGGGACCACGACCAGTCCGATCGAAACGGCTCCCAGATATCCAATTCCCCATTCGGGCTGATTCTCGGAGTAGAGGACGATTCGGTCGCCCTTACGGAACCCCAATCCATAGAGGCTGCGGCCAATCTGGTTGGCGGCTTCCAGGACCTCGGCGTAGGTGTAGCGCCGCCATTCCTTGTCACGACGAATCTGCAGCGCCACCTTGTCAGGAATCCTCGCGGCGGTGCGCTTCAACAACTCGTGGATACTTGAAATAGAAGCGGCCTCCGCCGGGAGTTCGTGGTCGAGCTCCAGGGTGCCAGCCCCTTCGACCTTAAGAATGTATTTCTTGACTCCGGGAATGTGGATGTTCTGGATGTAGTGCCGCCAGTTGAGCCGAGTGACGTCGAAGTAGAAACGGCTCTGTTCTTCCTGGGGGAAGGAGTTCATCAGGCGAAGGGTGTTGTCGACGCTGAATGAGCAGTTCAGATTGAGGTAGGGTTCATAGATTTCGCCATAGTAATAAAGTTTCTCATGGGCAGCTTTGGTCATGGAGACACGGCGTTTGAACTTATGGGTGGCGTCGAAGATGTCGAAGGCCGTGAGCCTTTCCAAGGTACGCTCAGCGGTGTCGAGTGGGACGCTCTTGAGCCGGTGCTGGAGTCGAAATGCCGAGGGGTTGGGAAAGCGAACCCGCTTGATTTGAATGGGTGTCCCCGACTTATCAAGCATGGGATTTTTACCGAAGTAGCGATAGATCAGTTCGTAGAGGGTGCCCAGGGTAATCGGGTTCCGGGAACCGGTCGCCACGTGATAGATTTCCAGGCCACCCTTCTCTCCGATCCGGGGTATGGAGGAAAGAAGGGCGTTCACTACCATATCCACGGGAACCAGATCGATCACGACATCGCGGTTGAGGGGCAGCGAGCGAAGACGACCTTTGCCGATTGCGGCGATCAGCGGATCGGCCATCCGTAGTCCATCCAGCCACCCCGGAGAGGGTTCTGAGAAGCTGCTCTCGATCACCGAGGGGCGGATGATCACGGTAGGAAGGTCTCCCCGGAAGCGCGCGATCAGCTGTTCGCCCAATGCCTTGGTGTAGGTGTAGGTGTCGTTCCATCCTCGCTCTCGCGCCCAGCTCATGCCTTCCTTGGTGAGCTGGTCCTTGATCCATCTGCTTCGTAAATTTTCGATCTTTTCCCGTCGCCGCGAGTTTCTCCCACGCGATGTGCGAAAGCGCTTGACCAGGATTTCTTTGAAGCCACGGTCCACTTGTGGGTCTTGGGACTGCTTCTGGACCCTTGCGATGATCTCTCGCATCCGATCGATATCTCGATCAGGCTCGCTGAACTTTCGGGTTGGAAAAGGCCCCTCCACATCCTGGTCAGCAGTGTGATACAGGGTTTCAGGAATGGAGTCGGTAGCCGCGCCACAGACGTACGCGGTGGAGACGTGAATCAAAACGCACTTAGAGCACGACCGTGCGAAGCGAGCGATTCTTCCAGCGCCAAGGACGTTGAGCTCCAGGGCCTCATCCAAAGGGGCATCGAAGGAGACGACGGCAGCGCTGTTGATGAAAACGTCGATCTCTTCCTGGAGTCTCGAGCGGAGCTCCGGTTCCAATCCCAGTCCCTCGTTGGCAAGGTCACCGGGGACGGCAACGAGCTTTTCTGACAGAAACTCCACCAGCTCGTCGCCGTGAGTACTCCGAAGCCGATCGAAACAGCTGGACTGAAAGAGTTCACTTCCGAGTCGTTCCTGGGCATGGCGAACCCTGCCCCCGAGCTGGGGCTGTTCACGAATCAAGACGTAAATTCGTTTTACGTCGGGCACAGACCAGAGAATCTTCTCGACCAATGACTGCCCCAGGAAACCGGTGGCACCGGTCACGAATAGGGTTTTGTCCCGGATGAATTCTGAGACTGTTCTCATCTGACTTGTTGGCCTTCAGATGCTTGGGCAGCATGATGATCGCCGAGTGCCTGCCCGATCGGGGCGATCACCTTGGTGGCTCGAGGCAAGACCTTGGCCCGCACGGGTGCTTGGCCGTAGATGTCTCCGTCGAGCATCTGTCGAACTGGAAACGAGGGCTGAATCCTAACTTCTTTGCATTTGCAGACCGAGAAATGGCGGTGCTTCAAATGCCGACCCCGATAGACTAGAGGGAGGTGGAGCAGAAGATCCCATCTCCCGATATCAGAAACGATAACCACGTCGAAGAATCCATCGTCCATCTCGGCCTCGGGCGCCAGAAGCATTCCGCCTCCGCAATAGGGAGTGTTCAGAATCAGCACAGAACTACATCGCAGTTCCAAGGAGCGACCGTCCATGGTGAGAACCAGAGGTATAGCCTCCAAGCGAGAGAGCGCGCTGCAGACAGAACCGAAGAAGGCCGCGCGTCCCTTCAACCAAGTCAGTTGATTGGTCGCAGCGGCAACCGCCGCCGGAAAACCGATGCCCAGAGTCGAGATGAAGAAGCGATCTTCTGTCCAGCCGACGTCAATCGAGCGCGGGGTGCCCGACAGGATAATTTTGAGGGCCGCCGCTGTATTATTGTACGGTAGCCCCAGGCTGCGAGCCATATCGTTACCGGTGCCAACCGAGATGAGTCCCAGCTCGACCGGAGAGGGGAGAATCCCGTTCAGAACCTCCGAGATAGTTCCGTCACCCCCCATCACAACGAGGGGATTCCCTTCCGTGGTGGCGAGTTGTCTGGCAAGCGTAGTAGCGTGACCAGGATATTGTGTTTCGACCAGGGAATAGGG
>JAKZYH010000073.1:0-4126 GCA_047514575.1 Acidobacteriota bacterium
ACCTGGGGTTGTTCACCAGCCGTTCAACCCGACCGAACAGGAAGCTGTTGTTTCGGGTCCTCTCACGACAGAGTATGCGCTACCTGAGCGATTCGGAATCTTTCTTTCCCAAGCCTACGGCTTTTTCGACGCTGCACCGGAGAACCGCGTACCTCCCCGAGCCCTTTTGCAGATGTCCCGATTCAGTCCGGCATACGATTCCTGGTTGGGAGGTCCTCCTGTGGCACTCCAGCGGGTCCTTTACTGGGTCCTTGGTCCCACCGCTCGGCTGCTTGGGTATCGTAGGTACTATCCCGAATATGCCCCTGAACGCGTTGCGGAAGAATAGGCACACGACCCAACATGGCTTTCCAGTTGCAACGGTAAGATCCACATAGCGACCGATGTCCGTTCTGATCGAATTGGAGGCGTGTGAGAGTCGGCACCCGATCCTGCGAACAGCGTCCGATTTGATCGAAATCGACCGACCGCTTTTGAAAGCGGTCGGTCACGGGCGATCTACTCTGACCGTCTCTGGCATTTAGGGTCAAATCCGTACTGCGACAGGAGCAAGGGACCGCAGAGGCACCTACCTGAACCTCAGGGAGTAGAGATCCGCATCCTTCATCACGAAGCGGAGGCGGACCCGCTTCCCTGCAATCCGGGCCAGGGGTTTATCTGAAGTCGCCTTGCCATGAGTCCGTGCCCACCGGACAGTGTGCTCGATCTCGTCACCCCAGATCAGTGGTGATTCTTCCAGGGCAAAGCCTGGTAGTGGGTTGCCATTGATGTCTTGGAGCTCCAGCCGCATGCTGCCCGCTGCTGACGTGGCGAAGTTGAGCACCAGGTTGTCGCCGTTGAAGATGAGTGGCTTCGTGACGAGCTCTCTTCCTAAGGATCCGGCGTCCACCGAGACGAAGCCGTCGGTCCGGAGCACAAATCGCTCCATGTGGTTGCTGGGATAGGTGTAGTTACGGGAGACGTAGAGAGAGATCTCATCGTCGGCGGTGCCCACGATTCCAGCCGCGGTGTTGGTGGTTCGGTGAATCCAGTTGCGCTTGTCCCGACCGGGCCGGATGAAGGCTTCCATGAAGGCGTGCCAGTCGATGCCGTCCCGGCTGGTCATCAAGACTGCCTCCGAGATCCCAGGATAGACTGCCTTTTCGTTCAACTTTCGCTGAGGGATGAACCGTTTGGGGAAGGACAGGTAGATGTGGGGTGCCCTGTAATACGGAGTGGCCGCATTGGTGTAGAGATGCTCAGGGGGTCTCACCCAGCCCCCGAAGGTACAGGGCACCGCCTCTGTCCAATTCAACAGATCCCCGGAGGTGGTCCGGGCAAACGAACGGGTTCCCTGGGACACATAGCGGAAGTAGAGGACATAGCGTTGCTCCCACTCGGACCAGAAGATGACATTGGCGGAGTCGAAGGCGTTCGGCAGCGAGGTCACGAACAAGGGCTGCCCGCCCTCACGCCACCGCTTCCAGCGCAGACCGTCCGGCGAGCTGCTCAGGATCAGTTCGCCCCGCGACACCCCTGGGCCCACCCGGGTGGAAAGGTGGCCCGGGACCTTGTATCGCTCCGACGGATTGACTCCGGGCCGGGTGTCTAGAAAAGGGACGCCGATGGCCGGTAGGTGGCCGAACGCCTCCCCCAGGATGTTGTTCTGCTTCGATCCATTGAACTCGTACAATCCGAGGTCCGGCTTGGTCCAGTGGACTCCGTCGCTGCTCTCGGCGTAGCAGAGAAAAGGGGGATGCTCGGGGATCACGATCTCACCTGGTTTCAAGGCCGACTGCTTGACGTAGTCGGGTGCGCTCCGGCCTGAGTAGTACAGCCGATGGAGATCGCCGTCCTGGAAGACACTGAGCTGCCAGCTCACATTGCCTTCCCAAGGCTGATCGAAGGCAAGGATCTCCCCGGCCGATCGGGGCGCGTGCAGCTTTAGCCTGACTCCCTCCATAGACTGGATCAGGTAGTCGTCCACAAACAGTTCTAGGCGTGAGCCGATGTCCAGGGCCTCTGTGGTCTCGGCTGGGTTCGCCGATGCCGTCGCCAGGGAGGGCAGCAGACTGAAAACAAGCAGTGCCTTCCTCATCATCTATCCTCCTTGCCGAGAGCCAGGTTATCTCGGTGGACTGGAAGGATCAATGGGGCTGTGGTTTGCGGCGGGGCCGCAAACCGAAGGTGCCAGGACCCAAGGTCCCAACTCACAAGGCTATTTTGGAGAATTGGTCGCTTGGAGTTCGTCTTTCTTGAGTCCGCGCGTTATAGATCCTATGCGCAAGAAGGATTTGAAAGAGCGCACCTGTCAGTACGCCCAAGAGGTGCGCAGCTTCCTCAAGGCGGTGCCGCGAACACCAGGGAACGTGGAGGACGCTCGACAGCTGTTGCGCTCCTCAGGCTCGATTGGCGCCAATTATCTTGAGGCTGACAATGCCCTGAGTCAGCGAGACGCACTGATGCGTATTCGGATCTGCCTCAAAGAATCACGCGAGAGCGAATACTGGCTACGGCTTCTCGATCTGGGCCAAGGAAGCGAACTTCTCCCTTGCCGGGAAGCTCTACGAAAAGAGAGCGTAGAGCTGGCCAAGATCTTTGCCACGATCGTGCGAAAGCTCCAGCAACAGAAATAGGCTTTTGGGGATTGGTGTCTTGGTTCTTGGTCATTCGGCCCGAAGGGCCGCTTGCCAACCTCCCAGCCCAACATTCCCAGAGCGTGGAGACCTTCCCGCATTGCCGTCTCAAGTTCCCTTCGCACCGTTCTCTGAAGGGGCCGTTGCTCGGGGTCTAAGAGAGAGCGTTGCTATTCCTGAAGTTTGATTACACAAGTAGGATAAGGCAGGATGTTACGCCGGGAAGAGGTTTGACGGCGGCTGCATGCGAAACTTTCCGACCAGCTAGCAGCACCGTTGAAGTGCAGCCGTTTTTAAACCGGAGGCAGTTGGGTTGATCTTCCTCCTTGTTTCACTGACGAGTCTTCTGCTAATGGTCTCCGAGACCCTTGCAGGCCAGGATGGCTCCTTTTCCACTCTTGATACCTTCACTTATCAAGGCCGACGGATTCGCTACGCGGACCGGGGCACCGGCAGGGTGGTGCTTCTCGTCCATGGCATGAGTGGCGACCACCACGACTGGAGATTCCAGATTCCTGCTGTGGCTAGAGAGTACCGGGCGGTGGTGCTCGATCTTGCCTTCTTCGGCCAGAGCGACCCGGGGCCCCTCCCCCACACTACCCGCAATCACGCCCGGGACTGCCTCGCCCTGATGGATCATCTGGGCATCGAGAAGGCGGTCCTGGTGGGCCATAGCTTGGGGGCCTGGATCATCCGGGAGATGTATCAGATGAGCCCTCAGCGAGTGGAAGCATTGGTCGACGTGGACGGAGGTGGCCTGGCCGATCCAGCGATGGAGAAACTGGGTCTCGAAAAAGGGATCTACGGCCCCACGGCACGCCCATTTCCGAGCCCCTTCAACCTGAAGCGGCTAGCGCTCCACAAGCAGCGAATAGCCCAGTTGAAGGTTCAGCTTGGAGGGCAAAACGCGAGGGCCCAGAGAGACCGCTCTCCCGAAGGAAAATGGTGTCGGGTGCCAGTCCTGGTTGTGTTGTGTTCCTATGGAGTCTTCTCCCAGGACGAGATACCCGAGGGATGGGAGCAAGAAAACCTCCCCTCCGCCGACTCTTGCCTGGTGGTTATCCGGGACTCGGGACACTGGGTTATGCTGGAGCGTCCCAAGAAACTCAACCGCATCCTGCTCCGGTTCTTAGGCCGACTTCTCTGACATTGTTGTCGTTTTGCTCCACTTTCTGGTCGCCGAATTCCCGTTCAGTCAATCCCACAGCTTGGGCCACATACAGAACAACTCATGTGAAGGAACAAACCTTCTCTGCCCCCTTTAGCTGCTAGCTCGTGGATTCTGAGAATCTTGCTCGCACATTTGTCTGGAAGCGTGGGTTGGATGGGGATCACAATTCCGATAGTTCACAAACGGGTCCAGTTGGCCAAAAGACAGTTCCCGCTTTCGGCTGGGGCGGCGTGGGCCCCTGGGGTAGGTTGAGGGGGCGCCTTTAAGGAGGCCGCTTTAGCGGTCTGGCGCGAAGCGTATTAGACGGGAACCTGGAAATGGTTCTCCGTTAGGGGGTGAG
>JAKZYH010000074.1:0-9504 GCA_047514575.1 Acidobacteriota bacterium
ACGGCACATCGCTAACCACTGGATATCATTCGACTTCTAAACCGGACACTAGTGTTCCAGTGTACTAAGGGTGTGCTCTCGGCCCTGATTCTGCTGCTTCAACCACTCCGCCAACGGTTCGAAGTACTCGAGCATGGGCCCGGCTGAGAGATTCCGGCCCGTCATCTTCTTCAGGAAATCCGGCCAGTCGACGTTGGCTCCCACACTCATAATCTGCTTCAGGTAGCGTCCCACGTCCTTTCTCCCCAACCAGCTGGTATCGTGAATATCTTGCTGAAGGAGCTCCCGAGCAATGTAGTCGTGAAACTGAAACAGGAGCAAGAACGAGAGGGCGTAGTCATAGTACTGAGCTGCGTCGTCATTGATGTGGGTCTTGGTGGCCGCATCGCAGAGAGGGTTGGATCTTGTATCAGGTGGTACGATCCCTTGATGCTTCTTTTTCAGTTCCCACCAATGTTCGTTCCAGTCCTCCGAGGGCAGTTCCAAGGCGTAGAGCGCGTGTTCGAACTCAGTCATGACTCCGGCCGACCAGGGAAGGAAGATGATGTAGTTCAGAGCTTCTTTCAGCAGAGTCTGAATCGGATCTGCAGCGCTAGTCTCGGGAAGTAAGCCCAGCTCCCCGACAAAAAGAGGTTGGGTAGCCGCCAGTCCCATCAAGGAACCGATCGCTTCGTGGAAGGCGCGGTTCGCTCCCGAACGAAGCAGTAGAGGCACCTCCGGGTTCGAATAGGAGAGGTAGTAGTAGACGTGTCCGAGCTCGTGATGAACCGTTTCATACCAATACGCGTTGTTCTCGACACTCATCAAAGAGCGCAAGTCATCCTCCAGATCCAGGTGCCAGGCCGAAGCGTGGTTGTTCTTCTTGTACTTGGCATCGGGAGGCAGTGGATAGAGCGAGGAGCGCTCGCTGAAACTGTCGGGGAGTGGCTCAAAGCCCAGGCTCACGTAGAAGCGCTCTGCCTGCTCGACCAGCCATTTCGGCTTTTTCTCACGAAGGGCTCCATCCAGGTCCAGCCCTTCCACCGACGTGAGCGCCTGCCAGTCCTGCCCCCAACGGTTGGGCAGCCAGTGCGCTGGGATCATGTTCGGGACCGGGACGTCATACTTTTCTGCCAGAGAGTAGCGAACGAAAGTGTGTAGCTCGCGGTAAAGGGGACGTACCTCTCGAAGGATCTGCTTCATCAGATCGAGCATCTCCGCGGTGCTCAGTTTGTACTCCGAAACCTGGTAGCCGAAGAAATCCTCGTAGCCCAGTTCTCGCACGGTTTCGTTGCGAAGCCGCTGCAGCTTCTCCAGGCCAGGCCTCAGTACTCTGCCGACTTCCTTGGAGGCGGCCCAAGCCTGCTGTCGCAGGGGCAGCCGAGTCTCCAACCTGAGGATTTCGTCGATCTGGTTGGTCGACACCTCATCGTCTGCAATCTTGAAGCTGAAGCCGTAGAGCTTCTCGGACTGATCGGTTTCTATCGCGATCCTCTGGCGAACCAACTCGGCAACGGTCTGAGGCTTGTCGGCAGCTAGATAGAGGATGGTTTCCAGCTGTCTCACTTGAACCGGTAAGAGCTTGTCCCCATATGATAGGAGATGCTGACAGGTCTCGATGTTTTCGAGACTTCCAGTGAAGGCCGCTAGAGTCTCCTTTGCCTCTCTGGTTCTGCGGGCATTCGTATCATCTCCCTCGAGAATACGGGTGTTTGATTCCCACTCGGCGAGAGCAGCGGCGTAGGAAAGTTTCTGGTAGCTGGCACTATGGCGATCCAGGAAACGCTGGGCCTCCGGCTGTTTTTCAGAACTGTTGGAACAACCGAGAGTGAAGCAGAATGAAAAGGCCAGAGTCCAGCGCTGGAAAGATATCGACATTTGGGATGACCCTTCTGCCAGTACCGGGTTGATTGCGGATCTTACCACATGGTAATCCCATCTTCTCTGTCGTGCTAAACTCTCGGGCGATGGTCACGTCGGGCGACTCCAGACCTTCCACGCCAGCTGACGCTTCCGAAGTGTCCTTGGACCAATTGCGCCAGGCTGCCGAAACCCTGGGGATTTCAGTCTGCAGGCGCCACATCTTTCTCTGCTGCGATCAAGCCAAGCCCAAGTGCGCCGACCGAGAACGGACGCTCGAAGCCTGGAATTTTCTGAAGCGTCGCTTGAAGGAACTGGGACTCTCAGAACGGGGAGGAATCTATCGGAGTAAGGCGGACTGTCTACGTATCTGCCTGGACGGGCCTACTGCTGTGGTCTACCCCGAGGGCACCTGGTACCGTCGCTGCGATCCAGACGTGCTGGAACGAATCATTCAGGAGCACCTGATCGATGGCCGACCGGTACAGGAACACCTGATCGTTCAGCGTCCCTTGAGTGCGGAGTAGACCACTCCTTTCTACACCAGCTGAGGACAAGCAGAGATGAAGCAAGATAGATGGATCGTCGGGTTGCTCCTTTTTCTGGCGGTATCAGCTGTTTCTCCACTCTGGGCTCAACGGGTGGTCGGCGGAGTCCTGGATCGGGAGTCGCTTCGAGATCTGGATGGAATTCACGTCGTCGTAGAGGATCTGAGAGAGGACGCCCAGGAGGACGGGCTCACCACAGAGGCGGTTGAAGAGGAGGTGAGGCGTCGCTTGAGGGAGGCTGGGGTGCGTTATGTGGGAGCCGAGCGGTGGGTGGTGGAGGAGGGTTCCCCCTATCTGTACGTCAACGTGAACACCGTAAAAAGTGAGGCCGAGGGACTCTATGTCTTCGGAATCGATATCCAATTGAACCAGACCGTCCGGATGATTCGCAATCCATCGGTCGCAATCCCTGCCACCACCTGGACCAGCGGTTGTCGGGTGGGCGCGGTTGAAGCCAAGGGGCTTGCGGCGCTGATAGAAGTCATTGGTGAATCGGTGCAGCGGTTCATCGACGCGCTTCAGGCGGTTCAGACAGATGCGGCGTCGCCGGAGATCACTCCCATCAAGGTCGAACCCCAGGCTCCCGAGACGAAATCAGAGCCGTGAGTGTCGTGGCAGGCTTTGTGGAGTCACCGATCTAAAAATCGAAGACTACTTCTCGACTCCCGCCTCTCGCAGCACCTTGGCGCTGGCGAGATGGCCTTTTTCCTCCGCCATCATCAAGGCAGTCTGGCCGTTCTCAGCCCTGTTTTTTGTCTTGGCTCCTGCTTCCAGCAGGACCTCCAAGGTCTCGGCGGCGTCCCTTGCCGCGGCGATCATCAGGGCGTTCATTCCATTTCTGGCCTGGTGGTTGATTTTGGCTCCGCCCGCGAGCAGGGTCTTTACGATATCGTTATTAGCTCCGGCAGTTGCCCACATCAAGGCGGTCTGGCCGTTGTGGTCCTTCTTGTTCAGATCGACTTTCTTCTCCAGCACTGTATTGACGATCAGGGAGTGGCCCAACAGAGATGCCAACATCAAAGGAGTCATTCCATACTTACCCTCCGCGTTCAAATCGACGCCTCTGGCCAGAAGAGCCTGCACGATTGGAGTGAAGCCCTTGTCGGTGGCCAGGATCAACGGAGTCTGATCCTCCTTGTCCTTGGTATTCATGTCGGCCCCGGCCGCCAGCAGCTCGTGGACTATCGCGATATAGCCCTTGTCGATCGCACGAAGAAGTGGAGTCCTGTCGTTTTCGTCCTTCACATCGACTTTGGCTCCGTTGGCCACCAGGACCTGGACGGAGGCCACGTCCCCCTTGTCTGCCGCCATCGTCAAGGGAGTCCGCTCCTCTTCATCTTCGACATTGAGATCAGCACCGGCTGCCAGCAGGGCTTGTGTGATGGCGCTGTCGCCCGTGTTAGCCACATTGAGTAGAGGAGTCTGCCCATTCTGGTCCTGCACATTCGCGTCGGCCTTGGCCGCAAGCAGTGCCCTAACCGTAGCGACATCACCCCGGCGTGAAGCGATCAATAGGGCTGTGCGGCCCTCTCGATCCCGAGCATGGACGTCGGCACCGGCTGCAAGTAGGGCTTGGACCGTCGCAGCATTCCCGAAGCCGGCCCCGTTCAGCAACGGAGTCTGGTCCTTGCCATCTCCCCGGTTGACCTTGGCCCCGGCCGCAAGCAGGGCTTGGACGATTGCAACGGAACCCTCTTCTGCAGCTACCAACAGGGGAGTTCGATCCTCGTCGTCTGCTATCTCAGGCTGAGCGCCGGCAGCGAGCAAGACCTGGACGGTGGAGATATCCGCGCGTCCGACCGCAGTCATAAGCGGTGTACGTCCACTGGGGTCCCCGGCGTTCACGTTCGCCCCCCTGGCCAGCAGAGTGTGCACCATCACGACATCGCTCTTGTCGGTCGCGAGGATCAGTGCCGTCTTCCCCTCCTCCCCTTTCGCCTCGACGTTGGAGCCTTGGGTTAGCAGGATCTGTGCGGCTGTCGCGTCACCTTTCTCGACTGCATCGATCAAGGCCGAGTTGTCTGCTTCGCTCCAGCTTCCGAAGCCCAGCAGGGTGTGGAGGACGAGGATCAGGTGTACCGGGTACATGAGTCTGCTCCTTGCAAGCGGCAGTCCGAGAAGATCAGCAGGAGTAGTATACGCCAATGTAGAATACTCCGATGACTACGCCCCAACCGAAGCCTCTCGATCCGGGTCAACTAGTCGATCTTGCGCTTGCGGTGATTCAGTCGGATCGATTTCCCTATTTGGCGACGATGGACGGCCGTCAGCCGAGAGTAAGACCGGTTTCTCCAGTCAGAACCGACCGATTCGACGTCTATATGGCGAACCTCCGTTCGTATCAAAAGACGGTCGAGATCCAATCCAATCCCAGGGTCGAACTCTGTTACCTGGACTCTGACCACAATCAGCTGCGCATAACTGGTACTGCCGAGATCGTGACGGACCCGGTTCTCTTGCAGGAGATCTGGGACGAGAATGCTTTGCTGCGTCAGTTCCTGGGCAGCATCGACAATCCGCAGTTCATTCTCTATCACATCCGCCCAAGCCGAGTTCGATACATGAGGGAGTGGGCACTGGAGTACCACGAAGTCCCTATTTTGCGCAGACCCTTAGCAACCGACCAAGGATAATCCGAATTCCAATGCCAAGCAGACAGCAGCCTTTTCTTCTTTCCGCCACGGTAGATTTTCCCGACGATGTAAGGGCGGGCGTCTACACCCATGCCCTACTGGATCAGATGATGTCCCAGCTCAAGTCCTTGGGAGTCGGACGTATTTATTGGCTCTATTACGGCGATATCGATCCTGCGTCCTTCTGGGCTGGGAATCTCTTCGATTATATGGAGTATGGGCGACGGACTCTCGAGGAGATTGGGGAGCCTCTCAAGGCTGCGGTACCCCTCGCTCACAGGCACGGGCTGGAGATTTACGGTGTGCTCAAACCCTTCAACACGGGGTTGGCCGGAACCTATCCCGAGGGTTCACCTCAGGCCGATGCCACCAGGATCGCCCGGATTGGTGGGACTCTTCAGCAGGTGATCCCTTTCACCGAGCGCCATCCCGAGACTCGAATTCAGCGCCGGCCGCTTGAGTCACCTCCGGATCTTCTTTCCCAGTCCATTCGGACGATTCGTCTGTACAAGCGGGATGACTCTCCTACGAGGATCACTCGAGATCATCTTCAGATCTGGACCAGCCCAAACAACTATCGCTATCAGCCCTACCAGGGGCCACTCAGGTTCAGCGATCGAGTCGAACCCTCAAGTCGAGAGGTCCTTGATTACTACGGCAACCTGATAGTCGCTCGCGACCAACCCCTACGGGTGCTTACCCTGGAGGGCCTGGATCTGTCCGATCGATACGTCGCTGTGGCCACCGATTTCGAAGGCGAGCAGGGTGACTTCAAGAACACCGCGGTAGGAATGATAGAGGCGTATGGACCAGATCCGACGCCTCTCCCGATCGTGGTGGCGAGCCGTAGCGCCATGTGGATCTGTCCCCGAGATTTTCGCAGCGGAGGCCTGGAGTTCGACTCGGGCTACGGCCTCTACGAAGTGGACTTGGACACCAATAGTTCGTCCGGGAAAGGGGGTGCCTGGTGGAAGGCGCGGGGTGGCTGCATTGCGTTTGCTCGAGGCAAGAACGAATATCTCGCCTGTACCCCTTGTGAGGCCTATCCCCAGGTGCAGAAGCTTTGGCTGGGCTGGGTCGACCGTCTGATCGAGGCCGGCGTAGATGGGGTAGACCTGAGGATTTCAGCCCATGGCTCCCTGACCGATGAGCCCTGGAACTATGGCTTCAATCAGCCGATAGTCGAGGAGTTTCGGCAAAGATTTGGAGAGGATCCATCGTACACGGACTCTCATCGAGAGCAGCTTGCCCGAATTCGGGGAGAGCACTATACGGCGTTTTTCAGAGAAGCCAGTAGACGCCTTCGCGCGTCTGGAAAACGGGTACAGGCTCACGTCCACACAGAGGCTTTTCGCCCGGATGCCTGCCACGGACAGATCATGGGTTTTCCTGCCAACCTCCACTTCGACTGGCAGTCATGGCTCGCTGAGGGCCTGGTGGATGCAATCACCCTGCGAACCAGCTGGTTTGAGGGATTGGAGGATCCGATCGAGGCGAAGCCCGAGAGGAGTCGGCTGGGGCCGTCCCTTGATGACCCTGTTGTGACAGAAGCCTTCGGCTTGGCCGGGCATCTCAACTTGTCCGTCCATCTCAATCGATATATCGGCCGTGCCGTCGGAATCGAGGAATATCTCGATGATCTGGAGACCGTGTTCCACGATCCTCGCTTTGCCGGGTTCGATCTTTACGAATTTGCCGACCTGGCCCTTCCCAAGCCAGACGGTCGAAGTCTGGAACCGACCGGAGATTTTCTAGAGAAAATCCGGGCCAAGACAACGCGACTCGGAATTGCTCCGTAGGCAGTCTCAGTGCGGGAGGCTCTCGGTTGACGATCTGTAGTCTCCCATTTATGCTAGCCTTCAAATGATGCCCCCAACCACGGGATCAAGGAGATCGCCCTATGGCGGGACACCAGGTATCTGACGGCGCCGAAGCCATCGAGTATGCCTATGAGCAGGGTTGGTCAGACGGTCTGCCCGTAGTTCCTCCGACGCCCGATCGCATCGGTCGGATGCTGGATGCGCTCAACTACTCGCCAGATGAGGAGATCGGTCGGGTTGTCGAGCGCGAGCGAGTGATCACAGCTGGCCATGTGGCCGCCAACGCGGTGATGGCGGGATGCACGGATGATCTCTTCCCGGTCGTGATGGCTGCCGTGGAGGCCCTTCTGGACCCGCGTTTCAACGTGATTGGTCCGACTGCCAGCACGGGCGGATCGGCTCCACTGGTGATCGTGCACGGTCCGATAGTGAAGGAACTGCGATTCAACTCCGGCCCTTCCGCGCTGGGCAGTGGCAATCGCTCAAACCTGACCCTCGGTAGGGCGCTCAACCTGGTGGTTCGCAATGCTTGCGGCAGCGTCCCCGGGCATCTGGACCAGAGTACTCTCGGACATCCTGGCAAGATCTCCTATTGTCTGGCTGAGGGACCCCCAGGGCCCTGGTCCACACTGGGAGAAGGGTTGGGAGTCCCCTCAGGTACCAGTGCGGTCACCATATTTGCCGCGGAAGCTCCCCACTACGTGGCCGATCATGCCAACGACGAGCCGGATGGTTTGATGCAGGCCTTCAGCAAAGTGGCACGAGCCACCAACTACGCGGGCGCAGAGATCGTGGTGGTGTTGTGCCCCGAACACCGAGCGATCTTTCAGCGCGCTGGTTGGAGTCGAGACGATTTCTGCGAAGCGCTTTACAACGCTAGCAAGATCCCAGGTGAGGTGCTGAAACACACCGGGCGCCACCCGGAAAGTAAAGAAGCTGCCTCCTGGTCGTTGGTACCGGAGCCGACCGACGTTCTATTGGTTTGTGCCGGAGGAGAGGGTGGAGGGTTCTCCGCCATCATTCCTCCCTGGCTGGGGGCGCAACGCGGCATCGGTTCCAAGGCTGTTACCAAGGGGGTCGGAGTTTGTCTGGACTGTTGAGATAAATTCCGAGTCGAAGAGGAGCCGGAAATGACAATTGAGCTATTCGACCCAACCACTTCACCGCTAGAGCGAACCCTGGAGACAGCCCAGCGTCCGCCGAACCTGGAGCGTCCAATAGTGGGCTTGTTGGGAAACAGCAAGCCCGGTTCAGAGGACATCCTTCGTCGGATTGCGGCGAGTCTGGAAGAGGATTTCGGTCCGCCTCTCGAGGTCGTTTTCGTGTCCAAGCCCAACGCCAGTCGAACCGCCCCAACCGACCTGGTGGACCTGATAGCCCAGCGTTGTCACTTTGCCCTGGTCGGGGTGGGAGACTGAGGGTCCTGCAGCGCGTGCAGTATGCACGATGCCCTCACCCTCGAGTCTCGGAAAATCCCCTGTGCCCTCATTTGTACCGGAGCGTTCGTGCACACTGCCGAGGTTATGGCAGAGAATATGGGACTGGCCAACTACCCCTTTGCGGTCATCGACCACCCCATCGGGCGCCTGGGTCCCGACCGCCTGGCCGAGCGTGTCGCTCAGGCGCTTCCTGAGGTTAGGAAGCTCTTGACTAAGACGCTCTGATGTTATTACAGTAGTAATAACGTATAGGAGGCGTTTCATGGTTCAACTCAAGGTCCGCAAATTCGGTAACTCGCTTGGGGTCGTCTTGCCGAAGGATGTCATCAACCGGCTGCGCACGAAAGCCGGGGAACCCTTGTTCCTGATTGAGGCGCCCGACGGGAGCTATCAGCTAACGCCCTACGATTCTGCATTTGAAAAGAAGATGGCAAAGGCAGAAGACATTCTTGGCCGCTATCGCAACACGCTACATGTTCTGGCCAAGTGACCGAGCCGGTCTGGATTGAAGCGGACGACGCGTTGACACTGCAAGCTCTCCTGATCGCGCACCATGGAGGTGTGGCGGGAGTGCGTGACGACGCCTTGCTGCAATCTGCCCTGGCGCGCCCGCAGCAGCATTACGCCTATGCGGACACACCCGACATCATCGACATGGCGGCGGTTTACACGGCGGGCATCGTCGGCAACCATCCTTTTCTCGATGGCAACAAGCGCACCGGCTTTGTAGTCGGCATCCTATTTCTGGAGTTGAACGGGTATCGCTTCACCGCTACAGAAGAGGATGCGGCGCAAGTCGTTCTCGAGTTGGCGGCCGGCAAACTCGATGAAGCTGCCTACACGTCTTTCCTTCGAGCGAACACCAAAGCGGAGTGAGCCAGTCTGCCGGCGACGCCAGGTTGCGTGGGCGTCAGTCCGTTGACCTACTCTTTGACCACCGTGTTGCTGAGAACGCCGACCTTGTCGATTTCGACAGTCACCACATCGCCCGGCGACATCCCCGTGGTTTTCCCTGGCGTCCCGGTGAAAATGAGATCTCCGGGTTCCAACGTCATGTACCGACTGATAAAGCTCACGGTCTCTCGAATACCGTGGATCATGTCGTCGGTACTCGCCTCTTGTCTTACCTCACCGTTGACCCTCAGCTTCATGTTCAGACCTGCGTAGTCCGAGGCGGACAGGATGTAGGGCCCACAGGGGCTGAACGTATCCGAGGCCTTAGCAC
>JAKZYH010000075.1:0-14989 GCA_047514575.1 Acidobacteriota bacterium
TTTTCCGGTCGGCAATAACCCCCTTGGGGTAGCGTGTTTCTTTTAAATGACGTTGACCCTCGCTTCGCATTGCAACCCTGGGCTACCCGCAAGAACACCTTCGGTGTACAAAGATGTCTCAAGTACGTCCATCTATCACCAAATCAATCGTTTACGTCATTCTTGCCCCCGAATACGCGAAAGAAGTTTCAGGTCAGAGGCACGATCATCCACCGTCTAGCCTCAGTGATTGAACAAGAACTCCTTGCTCATCAAAACGCCGGTGAAGAAATCCTCCAGGATTTCCCGCCGTAGTTGGGTGGAGTCAGAATGGATTCGAGGACTCTCCTGAGCTCCTGATATGGCCGTCAGAATACGATCCAACTCCCCGGATTCTGGGGCGCGGCTAAGGGCGATCCAAAAGATTTCGCTTACGATTTCCCTATCTGGAAGCCCCCTCTTGAGGAGTTCTTCAAGCATACTTTGGGGACTGCGGAGCTTCTGGTGTAGGGCTTCGCTGTTGATCAGATGGAGAGCCTGACTGACCGTCGCGTCCTTCACTCGTTCGGCATGACTGTTGATCTTGCGCTTCGGCCGGCCGAAGACGGTCAAGAAATAGGATCTGACCTGACTGTCCGGAAGTTGAAGCGCGCGGGTGTGCGGAGGGTAGCCTGGAAACTGGGTAGAGGTACCTGTCGCCTGTGAGATGATGTCGAGTATTACCTCGGCGGGCAGACGACGCAAGATGAAGCGGGAGTAGTATTTGTTGTCCGTGAAACCTATCGGTGGTCCCCCAGAACTGGATTGATAGGTGGCAGAATTCATGATCCTACGAATCATCTCCTTCACGTCGAAGCCGCTACCAACGAACTCCGTAGTGAGCATCTTCATCAACTTTTGATTGGAAGCCGGATTCGTATCCCTCAAATCGTCGACCGGATCTACCAGCCCCCTTCCCATGAAGTGGTACCAGATCCTGTTGACCACGGACCGGGCGAAGTAGGGATTCTCCGCCGACGTCAGCCATTCAGCGAAATCTATGCGGCGGCCTCGTCCGGACTCGGATGAGGCGACACCGGTTCCCAAGGGACGTGGAGGAAGCGGGCTCCCTATCCGAGGATGAGATACATCGCCGACACTGGCTCGGAACAGGATCGTCTGTCCAGCGTCGCCTCCCTTGCGGCCAACCCTCGAAAAATAGTTGGAGAGAGAGTAGTAGTCGTCCTGGGTCCAGCGGTCAAGGGGATGGTCGTGGCAGCGCGCACAGGCAATCGCCAGACCCATGAAGGTCGCGGTGATATTTTCGGCAACCTTGGTAGCCTCGTCGTGAAGGACGTAGTAGTTGGCTGCTCCGTTTTCCAGGTTGCTTCCCAGAGCCGTCACCAGCTGACGCACCAACTGGTCCCAGGGACGGTTCTCTGCGACCGCGCCACGGATCCAGTTGTAGTAGGCGCGAGTTGACGGAGGCGACAACCTGGAGCTGGAGACGAGGAGCAGGTCGGACCACTTGTACGCCCAGAAGTCCACGAAATCTGGTTGGGCCAGCAGGGAATCGATTAGCTTCGCTCGCTTGTCGGGAGCTGTGTCGGCTGTAAAAGACTTCGCTTCCTCTGCGCTGGGTAGAAGCCCGATGGCGTCAAGGTAGGCTCTGCGGACAAAGTGGGAGTCGCTGGAAGCAGCCGAAGGCGGCAATCCCAGCTCCTGCAGCTTTTCCAGGACCCGGTCATCGATGGTGCCGTGCCGTGGAGCCTCGAGATAGGGTCTTGGATCAGTTACATGCCGAAAGGGTATGGTAATCCTACTGGAGGCGACCCGGTTCAGATACCAGACCGAGACCGATGCCTCCCCTTCGGCGTCGGCTTTGACCCTCCCCAGGGGGCCAACCTGGATTGTGCCCGCGTCGCTGCTGCTGTACTTGGCCCAGCGGGTGACATCCTCGACATGTCCGTCAGAGAAGAAAGCTCGTACCAGGAGTTGGTGCTCACCTCCGCGTCCAAGTGTCACATGAGGCGGCAAGATATCGAGCCGTTCGACTCGGGGGTCGCTCCGATCTGGAGGAGGGGCACCGGCCGCAATCCATTCTGATAGGATCTGGTATCCTACCGAGTCCACGGAGATCCGTTTCCCCCCTCCGTGAGGAATCGTCAGAGTGGGTTTCAACAACAGCAAACTGTGGGCAGGAGCCAACGGCAATACTCGACGGCCGAGTGCCTCATGCATCAGGGTTTGGTGATCCGCCTCAGGAGCATAACCTCGTAGACTCAATTTGAAGTGATTCTGGCCTGTTGCTGAGCCGTGGCAAGGGCCGGAGTTACATCCCGCCTTGGTCATGACAGGCTGAACATGGTTACGGAAGCTCCAGAAGAAGGACTTAGCCGTTTCTCCAACCTCAATCTCAGCAATCGCTTCCCGGCCATCGAGAAGTTTCGCTGTCACGATCGCACGCCCGTCTGAGTTGGCGACGACCCTTCCCCGGGTGTCGACGCTCGCAACGGCTGGCTGAGAGGAGGTGAACTCTGCTCCCGCGGTCAGCTCTCCTAAAGATCCCCGTCCTTCCGTCCGCTCGATAACGATCAGCTGCTGGGAGGCGCGGGGTCCTGTCAGCAGGATGGTTTGGGGGAGCACGAGCAGCTCGGGTGGATCGTCTGCTGCGACCAGGATACTGGCCAGGGCGAGCGTCAGAATCATCCGCTGAAGAGTTCCGAGATGGGCTCAACCCCGATGTCGACGATGGGCACAGGACGATTCTGCGGACCCGGGAGTTCTGTATGCAGGTTGATCCCCATGGCGTGGTAGATGGTGGCCAGTACTTCTTGCGGTCCCACCGGCCGGTCTCTGGGCTCGGCCGCCGTTCGATCGGAGGATCCTACCACCTGTCCACCTACGACACCTCCGCCAGCAAACAAGACGGTGCCGCAGAAGGGCCAATGATCGCGGCCGCCAGCAGGATTGATCTTGGGTGTACGGCCAAACTCACCCATCGCGACCACCAGGGTCTGGTCCAGGAGCCCCCGATCGCTGAGATCTTCAATCAAGGAGGTGAAGCCATTGTCGAACATCGGGCCGAGGTTGTCCAAGGCCGAGATGGGACTGAAGGGTGAGGACCCATGGATGTCCCAGGTGCTTGCCCCACCGAAGTCATCGAACATGTTGATTGTGACAAAGCGGACCTTGCGTTCCACCAATCGTCTCGCCAATAGACAACTCTGGCCAAATCGGTTTCGGCCGTAGCGGTCGCGGAGCTTCTCCGGTTCCTGATGGACATCGAAGGCCTCGCGTGCCTCTGACGAAGAGACGATGCGGTAAGCCTGGCTGAAGCTTGAACTCATGAGCTTGGTGTCGGGGTTGCCTTGCTCGAACCTCCGAAACGAGGAGTCGATTAACTGGCGGAAGTTGTCGGCCCGCTGTACTCGAGTCGCCGAGATGTACTCGGGAGGCAGCAGATCGCGAACCCGGAAATCGGGAGTCGAGGGGTCGGAATCTATCAAAAAGGGATCGTTGGTCTTGCCCAGAAAGCCCGCCGATTGGCCCATCCGCGACCGCAGGGCGACTGGAAGCATGATGTGAGAAGGCAGATCAGATTGCGAGCCGACCAGGGACTGAGCGGCGCAGCCCATATTGGGATGGCTGATCCCGGGCGAGAACGGTCTTCCCGTCAGGACGATGTGATGCGCTAAGGGGTGCGCGTTGATCTGATGATGGAAGGACCGGACCAGAGCGTACTTGTCAGCCTGCTTTGCCATTCGAGGAAACAGCTCGGAAATGCGAATGCCGGCGACGTTGGTAGGAATCGGCTTGTAGGGTCCCCGGATCTCTGCCGGAGCGTCGGGCTTCAGATCCCAGGTATCTATTTGGGAAGGCCCGCCGACCAGGAAGAGGAAAATGCAGTTGATGTCTTTCTCTGGGCTGACCGCTCCTCGCGCCCGGAGCGAAATGAGGTCCGAAAGCGTCAATCCGAGAAAGGCAAGGGAGCCCGCGTGGAGGAAATCGCGGCGACTCAAGCCGTCGCAGAAGGGAACTGACTGAGGGCCATCCAACCGGAGCATCCTGGAGTCCTTACGCTGTCTCTTGGCCGCTGATCGTAACACCGGAGCAGGGATCCGTCAACGCAAGCAGCCTTTTGCTCCGGGGTAGTCTTACGGGTTGGACTACATTAGAATCTGGATCTGATGATCGACCCAGACTACGCTTTTGCGAGCGGCTTCTTATGGGCTGCTGGTGTTGCTTTTCTGGTAGTTTTCGCCCTTCCCCTCTTTCTGGCCCCGCTGCTCTGGGCCCGCTGCTTCAAATGGAGGATTCCAGACGAGAGTAATCTCCTGGTCTACCTGGGTAGGAGTCTAGGCGCTGCTGGCATTGCGATAGTATGGGTTTCTCTTCGGGCAGCCCGGGACCCGGAAAACCACCCCTATGTTTTTGATCTGATCATCCTGGCCGGCCTTCTGTTGACCGTCGTCCACATCTGGGGAGCGATCAAACGCACGCAACCCTGGACCGAGAATCTGGAGATTCTCTTCTATGTGATTCTAACCGGAGCCGCGATTTGGGCTCGCTCGAGTGTGCTCTAATCGCCTATAGCTGATGACCGATCGCTAGTACGCTAGGCTGTCCGGCCAAGTCTCAAGGTGAGGATTTCGATGCCCCAAGAAGTGAGGTTGGTTGCCCCCGGACGCGTTGAGCTGAACTCTTACCAGGATCGTCCGCCTGGACCTAGCGAGGTCAAGGTACGGGTACGCTATTCCGCTATCAGCCATGGCACGGAGATGTCGCACTATCGGGGGCACGCGATCTGGCATCACAAGCAGGTCGATCCTGATGGCTTCGTGACGGAAGGACACTCGATGTCCTACCCCTTCACCTATGGCTACGAGGACGTGGCAGAGATTCTAGCAATCGGCGACGAGGTGACTGGGTTTGAAATCGGTCAGCTGGTAGGCTGCTGTGCCAATCATCGAGAAACTGCCTTTTTCAGCATCGACGGGATGAACCGGTCCACCGATACCTACTTTCTACCTCTTCCTGAACCGGATGACGGCAGTTACGAAAGGTACGTCTTTGTAGCGTTGGGAACCGTTGCCTTGGACGGAGTTCTGCTGGCCCCCATCAGACTGGGCGAGAGTGCTGTGATAGTGGGACAGGGAGTCGTAGGTCTGCTGACTCTGCAGCTTTGCAGGCTCTCTGGAGCGGATCCGGTCATCGCCGTTGACCTCATGGATAGTCGACTCCGGGTCGCTCGGGAACTGGGGGCTGACTATGTCCTTAATCCCAAGAACGGTGACGTCGGTCAGGAGGTAAAACGAATTCTAGGCGGGACCGGAGCCGATATCTGTTTCGATGCGTCCGGAAAGAGCGGAGGGATCAATCTGGCTCTTCACTGCGGCACTCCCTTCCCCAGGGTGGTCGCTTTGGGGATGTACGACGGGCCCGCCGAGGATCTGCGCCTGGGGGAGGACTTTTGCCGCAGTGCCGGCCAGATCCTTCATTCTCGCAGTGGAGGTTATCGGCTGGCGCCCGAGTTTCCAACAGCGGAGGGGCTCTACCATCGGAAGTGGGACTTCGTCCGCGTCAACAAAACCATCATCAGTCTGCTCCATCGTGGGAAATTGAAGGTGGACGATCTGATCAGTCATCGCTTCCCCCTGGAAAAGGCTGCCGAGGCTTACGACTTGATTGACCGGCATCCGGAGCAGGTCACGAAGGTAATCTTCGATCTTAGTGGGAAGATTGATTAGCTGCTAGGAGCCTGCAGGGGTAGAAACTGATCTACCTGGCAGGATCGGCCTACGACTCCAGCACGGTTCGTATCTCGGCAATGTCGTCAGCGCTCAGTCCGTCCGTGAAGTGCGTCAATCGGTCGAGGATGTCCTCTGTGCCGAGATACCCTTCCGCACAAGCCAGGTGCGCGAAGCCGCCGGGGTCGAAGCGGCCGTCCTCGTAGTAGACAAGGGCAATGCGCCAGGTGTCCTTGGGGATGGACTGCGACAGCTACGGCAGCGGGCACGACCCGTCGGCGAACGTTGGACCCCGTCCACACGCGTCAGGCGGCGATGGGCGATCCCGAGTTGGGCCGTCTCCGACAGCCGTTGTCGATCCTCGACCTCCGTCGTAGTTCTCTGGAGAGCCTCCAGCAGCACTTCGGGTCGCTTGAAGGCGCCACAGCTCAGATGGAACCAGAGGACCATATTTCCTTCGTCCGCGTAGGGATTGGGAAGGCGCTCTCCAAGTCGAAGCTCATCTTTGGCGATGTTCCGGCCGCATCCTCGGCACTTCGCTCGACCGCTGACAGCGGTTTCGATTGCGTGGTTCATGTCATCAGCGTACTCGTACTATGTAACTACAGGTGTGACATGGTACTAGAGTCGTAGAGATCATGAATCTGGCCGACCGCTTTCTTCCAGCTGAAGCGCCGGCTTTGGCGCCGACACTCCTGCGTCAATGAGTCCTCCAGCGAGGGATTGTCATAGATCCGTTCGAAGGCCTCTACTATGCTGTCTTCCTCCTCTGGATCGAAGTATACGGCTGCGTCACCCGCCACTTCGGGAATCGATGAGCTCTGGCTTGCAAGGACCTTTGCCTCGCAGCAAATCGCTTCCAGGACCGGCAATCCGAAGCCCTCGTAAAGCGAGGGGAACACGAACAGATCGCAAGCACTGTAGAAGTTCGGGAGGAATCGATCCGGCACGTATCCGGGAAACGCGACGAAGGGACCCGTTTTCTCCCGCTCTATCTGTTGTCGAAGCAGGCGGATCTCCTCGATGTTCCAGAGAAAGGTCTCCCCAGCCAGCACGAGTTTGCCGGAGTAGCCCTGATCCAGAATGGTTCGAAAGGCGGTCAGGAGCCTGGGGAGATTCTTCCGAGAATCACTGCCGCCTACGTAGAAGAGAAAAGGGCCCTCGATCGAGAACTCGCGTCTCAGAATTTCCCGAGACTCTGCCCTGTCTCTGGGTCCGAACTCGGGACTGCAGGAAGGATAAATGACCTCGACGCTTTCCTGGGGACGATCGAGTTGTTCACAGATGTCCTTTTTCGAGTGCTCAGAGTCAGTGATCAGCAGGTCCGCCCGGCCCATTCTCTCCCGGGCAGATTGAAGGGCCTGCCGATAATCCCAGGGTTGCCAACGCTTCGTTTCTTCCCAGAACAGGAAAGGGATCAGGTCATGGACGTGGGCCCACACAGGGCATGTCTTCGATCTCGGAATGGAAGTGACTTCGGTGGCGTGGAACAGATCGAGTCTGTCCCGCCCTAGTCTTCGATCCAGGAAGATGCGATCAAGCAGCCAATTCAAGCGACTAGCCCTTGTCAGTTCGGGCAATCCGACTTGCTGCCATCGATCTGCCCCGGGTACCGTCGCCCCCTGAGCCTGAGCGCTGTAGAGCACAAACTCGTGCCCGAGATCGCTGTTCAGAAGCTCCGTCGCCAGCCAGAACGTATACTTGCCGACGCCGCGGCGCCGTGAGTTTTTTCGGAAGCAGGGTCGCAGGTCGAATCCGATTCTCATCGCTCCCTCGGCTCCGGGGAGCGCCGGTCAGGCTCCTTGGCAGGATAGTTTCTGCGGAGGAGAGTCAGGGATGTAGACGAAGACGTTGACCTCTTCAGGGTGATCATCCACCTGGTAAGTCGGGGAGTGATGCGGCGACTGCTGGGTTTACGATCCGCCCCTCGCGGACGTTCAAGGCCGCAGCCCGACCCTCGCTCAGTGCCGTGAACGAGTCGACTCCATGCTCTGCCAGCTCGCGGCAGTAGGGGAGTGTGGCGTTGCAGAGCGCGTGGCTGCTGGTGCGGCCGACCGCTCCGGGCATATTGGCAACGCAGTAGTGCACTACGCCGTCGACGACAAAGGTTGGTGCCTGATGGGTAGTTGGTGAGCTGGTTTCGATGCATCCTCCTTGATCTACGGCTACATCTACGATAACGGCCCCGTTCTTCATTTTCTTCAAGAGCTCTCGCTGAATCAGCAAGGGAGCCCGCCCGCCTGGAATGAGAACGGCACCGATGACGAGATCCGCGCTGATTGCGTAGCGCTCCACCGCATGCGGATCGGAGTAGACCGTGGTCACATTCTTCGGCATTACCTCGTCCAGATACCGGAGGCGGTCGAGATCGATGTCCATGATCGTCACCTTGGCATCCAGCCCGGCAGCCACTCGGGCAGCGTTCGCCCCGACCACACCGGCGCCCAGGACGAGAACGTTGGCGGGCTCGACTCCCGCGACTCCACCGAGGAGGATCCCCCTTCCCATCATCGGCTTCTCCAGATACTTGGCTCCTTCCTGGATCGACATCTTGCCGGCGATCTCGCTCATTGGCGTCAGAAGCGGTAGTCGGCCCCGCTCGTCTACCAGAGTTTCGTAGGCGACTGCGGAAATACCGCTTGCCAGACAGGAAGCTGTGAGTTCCCGGGAGGCGGCGAAATGAAAGTAGCAAAAGATAGTTTGTCCCCTGCGTAGTCGAGCAATCTCCTCCTCCTGGGGCTCCTTGACCTTGATCACAAGCTCTGACCGTTCGAAGATTTCCTGGGCGCTTCCGACCACCTCCGCTCCAACATAGGTATAGGTGTCGTCATCGAAGCCGCTACCCAATCCTGCACCGCTTTCGATGAGCACCTGGTGCCCATCCTCTGAAAGCAGGTGAGCGCCGACGGGAAGTATGGCGACTCTATACTCGTCCGATTTGATCTCGCAGGGAACACCGACGATCATTCTGTCTTTTCCCGATGATGGACTCGCCATCTGATGTCAAGACACGCTCTTGCGCCGTCTTATCTGATAATCCGCGGCGGCACAGCGGAAAGAAAGCTCAGTAGAGAGTTACCGAAAAGCTGCTGGACCACGATGGAGCCGCCCTCGGATCCAATGTGAATATACCCTCCTAACAGCGTCTCGATGGAAGGGATCAGTTCCGGTATGACGCTAGAGATTCTCTCTCCGGCGCCCAAAGCTATCAGGGCCTGACCCTTGAGTCGCCCCTGCGGGTCGAAGATCCGAACCGTCACGTTCACCGGGGAGTCTCCGGGAACAAACAGCGCTAGACCCGTGAAAAAGTCGGTGGAGGGATCTGCCGGGTTGGTGGCTCCGACAGCGACCTGGCTGAGGACCGCTTCGCTCAGGCTCTGACTCTGCAGGAGAAGAGCGGCGGCATAGGCTGCGGCTTCTGGATCACCAAAGACGACGTCGCCGATGACTCCGGGACCGTCGGCCACGATTTTCATCGATCCGGTCGTCAGGTCGCCTAGATTCGAGCCTAGAGAAAAAAGCCCCGAGACATCGCCCTGAGGGGACCCGCCGGGATTCAGGGTGAGCTCAAAGGTTCCGATAATGGCTCCGGAATCTGCGATCGCTGTCACCACGACCGTTCGCGCCTGAGTCGACGTGTTGACGAGCTTTAAACTCGTGAAATTGAACACGCCATCCGTTCCTCCGTTGGCCATCTGGGCTGAGTAGAGTGTCTCGGCAATCGTCTCGGTGACGGCATTCAGGCCCAAGATACTTTCAGGCAGCTGGATCAGCTCGAAGCCTACGGCTCCTGGTCCCTCGATCACGTCTACCCGAAGGTGACCGCTGCCGACGGGACCCCCAGCGCCGATCAACGAGGACAAGGTTTCGCGAATGAAACCCTCGCTTGGTATAGATCGTAGTGCGGTTTCCCCCAACTGCTGACCGTCGGCGTCAAAGCAGTTGAGGGTAATGCCAATTTCTTCGGTGTTCGGGTTGGCGATGCTGATGATGGTCTCGGCCATCAGAGGGCCTATGGCCGTCGGGAAGACAGCACCCCGATAGAGTCGGGTAAAGTAGAGGACCTTGGATTGCTGCGTCAGGGCGACGCCTCCGTCTAATTGGTCCAGCGGACCGCTGAGGCCGTTCCCAAACTGAAAGAAGCTGGCCAGCTTTTCAGATGATGTGTGAAAGTAGACCCAGCCGTCCTGCTGCCCCTGCGGCGCCGAGCCAAACAATTCTGAACCGAGTCTGGCAAACTGCTTCTGGCTCAAGAGCCCCTCGACGTGTGGATTGTCAGGATCGGGAGAAGATGTCCCGTCGCCCTCCTTGTTGGCAAAGGTGATTGCGGCACTGGAGTCGCCGAAGTTGGTAGCCGTGAATCCGGTAAAGAATTCGGAGTCCTCGCGATAGAAGGGGAAGTAAAAGGGCGTGACGTCAGCTTTCAGGCGGATCTCCACCCCGGAAAGATCGAAGGACTCGCCTGCAAAGGACTCATACATCGCCGCACCACTAAGCGGGGTAGTCCCCTCGAGGACGCTCAAATCCTGAGCTACTCCTTGTCCGTTCGAAAAGAATCCAGGGAAGGCGCCAACGACCGCTTGTACTCCATCGCTGTCAGGGGTGACCTGTATGTCCCCGTACTGAAACTCGATATCCCCGGTCGAAAACAGGGTGACCGAGAAAGAGTTTCCCGGTGGAGAGACCTGCTCTGAGGAGAAGAACTCGGGCACTTGATCCCATTCGAAGGTAATCTGGCCGGGCAACGGGATCGCTCGGATCTCCCCGTCCTGACTGGCGTCGAGATCGGTGAACAAGGGGGCCACCCGCGGCAACACCAGGTCTCCAAACAACCCGAAAATCCGGTCCAAATCTCGCGGCAACGAGGTGTCATCGCCTTCCAGGAACGTCAGGTTGCCATCGCTGTTGACGTGAACTGACCCGAAGACCTTGCCGGCAAATGGGAAGACGAACCCTCCTGGAAACTCGTAGAGAACACTGTCGTCGTCGCCCAGGGTGTCCAGATTATCGGGCCGGTCCTCCGGGTCAGTGTTGTTGGAAAGCAGTTCAATGCCCTCAACGCCTTCACCCGCTGAAACCGTCAGCGGAATCCTTTCTGCGGGATCATCGATGGTCGCAAAACCGGATTCGCCTTCGCCATTGTAGAAATCCTTTGGGAAATCCTGGAAACGGTGGTCAATCGGCCCGACGCCGCTACCTTCAGTAAAAAAGGCGCCGATCGGCTCGAAGAAAACGAGATACTCCCCCGGAGTCAGACCGGGAATCTCGAATCCACCATCAGCCTGCAGCAGGAAATCCGAAATCGAGGAGACGACCTCGAAGCGCGATTCCAGGGGGAGCTCATCGGGCCCGGGTTCGAGCTTCACGGCAACGACGTGGGCCCCGGGAAAGGGGAGTCCGGATCGGCGCAAGACGCGACCAGAAACGGTCCCGAATGTAGTTTGAAAGCTGGGCGTGGGGTAGAGCCACGAAACCCAGGCGATATCATCCCTCTTGGGATCAGGGGTCTGACCACCCAGGGAAAACGGATACATCAAAGGCAGAAAGCGACCTCCTTCCAAGCCGACGATCTGGCGATTGACCAGGGTGTGATCGAGGCCGATCAGATGTCCCAGCTCGTGGGTGATTGTCTGACCCAGGCTGAGCCGCTCCGAGTTGAGCCCGTTCAGGACGGCGATGCCGTAGGTGTAGAGACCATTGACCGGAAAACGGGGAGCAGCGAACCCCAGGATGTTGTTGCTCGCTCCGTTTCCCAGCAGGTCATCGGTGATTCGCCCGTCGGCATCGAAAATGATGGATACGGCCGGCTGCGGGTTGTCGAAGAAGGGCATGAAGTTGGTCTCATCCACGTCCACATCCAGCTTGCCCCCGTCCTCGAAGCCGATCGTGCTGGTTTCAACTGCTTCCCACCGGCCGAAGGCGTCGCGGACCAGCTGCGCTCCGTCTTCGTGGTCTCGGGTTCCCAATGTTCCGGGGTCGATCTTGTAGACGATTGGAGTGGACGAGTCCCATTTGAGAATGACGCCGTTTCCTTCGATGCCCAACGGGACTCCTGGGAACAGGGGCCTGGTGAGTAAGAGCAGGACGAGGGATAGCAGCAGTCTCCGCGAAGACTGGGGTGAGGCTAGCCCGAGGGGCCGAGCAGCGATGCTGGTGGAACTAAGCTGAAACTTCATTTGCTGTTTTCGACAGAGAAACGTCGTAACCCATTGATTTATAGTTGGATAGAGAGTTATCCAAGCAATTTTCTAAAAACCGTGGCGGTGGCCTCCAGGCCGCCGTTTTTCGAGCCAAAGGCTCGAGGGAGGGAATACGGCGGCTTGGAAGCCACCGCCACGCCGGCCGAAGTTTCTTTCTCGAATGGGGCAGCACCGCTGGGGGGCCACTGACCTGAAACCTCATTGGGAACTCGCACCTCCAGGTCGCCCAAGGCTTCCATGGCTGGGGAAGTTTCTTTCTCGAATGAGGCCAGGACTCCTGGGGGTGGTGCTGACCTGAAACATAGCCTGCCTTCACGGTTCGTAGATCCCAAGCTTTCTCCTATTCTTTCGGCCTGCCGCCGCAGTGGGATTATACAGTGACCGGTCCCACAGGTGAGAAGCGACCGGAGATCGGAGTCAGAATTTTGTCGGGAGCGCTGATTTTTTGACGGTTTCGGCCAACTAAGCATTTCCTGGATGGTCAGGGAGTGATTCACGGTACGTGCTGACAGCAGGATCTCCCCCGTGGGTTATCGATGTTGCCGCTAGAACGATAGGACTGGCACAGCCATTGCTTTCAGTTTGTTCACCTGTGCGTTTCTTGAGGGAGGGAGGAGCAGGAAAGATTCGGGCCAGATATCCCAATCAATCTCGGTGACCTTTCTCAGCTGAACATGTGGGCGAGATGACCTTTGCGCTGTGGAGTATTCAGGATGATAAAGAGAAGAGAGCCTGGAAAACTGTGGGCGATCGCTACTATTGCTCTAGCTTTCGGTCTGGTGTTGGCCCCGCCGTCCGTTAGCATCTTCGGGGCGCCCTTGAAGGATCACCCGGAGAGAATCTCCCCCGCTCTTCTGCGTGAGCTGGAACTACTCGGGAATCGGCCCGAATACTCTTATCGAATACCCATCATTGTTCAGGGCAGGGAGGAATTCTTCGTTAAGAGCTGGCCCAGTGTCAAAAGTTTAATTCCTCTCGATCTGGTGAATGGATACTCCGCCAGCCTGTCTCCACAACAGATCCGTCAAATGTTGCAGTCAGATGATGTCGAGTACATCACAGTGGACGCGGTCATCCGGGCCGCCCAACAATTCTCTCCTCTGAAGGGTTTCGAGAGCGCCATTGGAGTCGACCAGGTCAGTCGGCGAGGTAGCGGGATCGTCGTTGCTCTCCTGGATTCGGGAATTCAGCGCGATCCGAGCCAGGCTGCCTCGATTCTGGCCATTGATTTCACTTCTGGCGAAGAGACTGAAGTCAGTGGAGAGCCTGGTCTTCATGACGGCTACGGTCACGGCACTCACCTGGCAGGAATTGTCCGGGGGGCTGGACGAAGGGAGCCTGTCTGATCAGGCGAAGATTATCGACCTGAAGGTAATCGGAGATGAGGGATGGGGGTATACGAGTAACCTGATTCGGGCGATTCAGTGGGTGACCGAGAACCACTCGAAGTACAGGATCCGAGTCGCGAATCTCTCGCTGGGTCATCCGCCGGTCGAGTCCTACGCGAACGACCCCCTCTGCCAGGCCGTTGCGAAGATGGTGAACGCCGGAGTTGTGACTGTCGTGTCCGCGGGAAATCTGGGTAAGACCCCAAAGCATTCCAAGATCTGGGGGGGGATCACCAGTCCGGGAACCGAGCCCAGTGTGATAACGGTTGGAACGGTCAATACGAGGGGGACGCCTACTCATCACGACGACGTTGCTACAACTTACGGTTCTCGTGGGCCCACTATCGACGGGCTTTTCAAGCCCGACCTGGTCGCCCCTGCCAACCTGATTCCGTCCGCCATGGTGCCTGGCAGTTGGCTGGCTCAGGAGCTTCCTGAGAATATCGTGGCTGGGGAATACATGGCCTTGAGCGGCTCAAGTGTCGCCACAGCGTTCGTTTCCAATGTCGTGAGGAGGCTCTTGCACATCAACAAGAGACTAACTCCCAATCTGGTCAAGCTGATTCTCATGGTGACCGCGGTCAAGCTGGAGCAGCCCGCGATGCTGGAGCAGGGCAATGGGCTTCTCAATGCCAAGACAGCGTCAACTCTGGCCAAGAATCTCGATGTCCGGCGCCAGCGGGTCAAGAAGGCCACTCCGCCGTCCTGGTTTATCGGTCCCGGGAACTGTCAGAAATGGGAGAGCGATTGCTCCCGATTGGGGAGGAATTGCGAGCTGTACCACGGAAATTGCGAGAGAGTTGTGGCTGGCGGAGCCTTTGCCTTCGCCGTCAGATTGTCTATAGCTCCCTGATTGAGAACCCTCAGGGCTGGCAGGTTTGGGGAAATGGGGTGTTCTGGTCAGATGGTGTCTTCTGGTCCGACGGCGTGTTCTGGTCAGACGGAGTGTTCTGGTCGGACGGAGTGTTCTGGTCCGACGGAGTCTTCTGGTCCGACGGCAACCGAGCTTGGAGCAAAGGCGTCTTCTGGTCGGATGGCGTCTTCTGGTCGGATGGAGTCTTCTGGTCCGACGGTGTGTTCTGGTCGGACGGCGTGTTCTGGTCAGATGGTGTGTTCTGGTCCGACGGCGTGTTCTGGTCGGATGGCGTCTTCTGGTCCGATAGCGTCGGACGGAAATCGGTGCTTATTGGGGATGCTGACTAACTGCCTCAGCGTCCGAGAGAACCGGCTAGTTTCCGGCTAAGGCAGCCCTTCTCAACCATCCAGCGGATCGTATCAATCAGGGTTTGGTCCAGATCTCGAGGCTTGATTCCAAGCTGCTTCTGGGTGAGCGAGCTGTCCAGGCGGTGATCGAGACCCGCCACGTAGACCGCCTGAAAGTTGACTGGTAGACGAAGAGGTAGGACTCGCTGGATCGCGTCGGTAAGCCTCATCGGCCAGTGGAGTGTCCAAGGAGGAACCACGATCGTCGTCAGTCTGCGTTTGGTGGCCCTGGCGAGGCTATTCACGATTTCTTGAGGAGATACGTCGCAGGAAGGGCACATGTAGCGGCGCGGTCCCTGCCCTTTTTGAATGACCGCAGCGTGCAATCTGGCGACGTCTCGAACGTCGCTGATGGGGACTCGTCCTTTAGGGGTTACTAGCCAGAGGCCTCGAAGAATATTCCTGGCTATTTGTGTGCTCTCCCCAAGAT
>JAKZYH010000076.1:0-6343 GCA_047514575.1 Acidobacteriota bacterium
CCACTGGACAGGCCTATGATCAAGGCATGGAGTTCATCCAGATATATCTGCCCCAACCCCTCGCCATGGTGGTGATCTGCGTGCTCTTTTTGCCTTTTTTCTACCGGGCCAAGGTCTACACTGCCTACGAGTTTCTGGAGCGGCGCTACGATGCCAAGACAAGATCTCTGACCAGCTTCTTGTTTCTTCTATCCCGGGGATTGGCGACCGGCATCATGATGTACGCTCCCGCGGTAGTCCTCTCTATTCTGATGGGCTGGGACGAGACCATCACCATCCTGGTGATCGGGGGAATTACCATCCTCTATACAGTCGTCGGAGGCATCACGGCTGTCGTCTGGACGGACGTGCTTCAGATGCTCCTGATGTTCGCAGGGATCGGAGTTGCGCTGCTCGTACTTTTCCAGGGACTCCCTGCGCAGGTCGGGGTCGGCGACGTCTTCTACATCGGAGGGATCCACCAGATGTGGAGGAGCATCGACTGGTCCTGGGATCCAACCAATACCTACACGGTGTGGTCGGGACTGATCGGGGGCTTCTTTCTTGCACTGGCCTACTTCGGCTGTGACCAGAGCCAGGTACAGCGCTACCTCACGGCTCGCTCACTCACCGACAGCCGCCTGGCTTTGATCTTCAACGCCTTTCTCAAGGTGCCGATGCAGTTCCTCATCCTGGCCATCGGCGTGCTGCTTTTCGTCTTCTACCACTTCGAGCGCCCCCCTCTCATCTTCAATCCGGCCGAGGCCGATGGGCTCAGAACTGGAGTCCACCAGGAGACCTACGCAAAGCTCGAGGAAGGCTACCAGACCGTTCACGCGAAGAGACGAAGCAGCACTCTGGACTTACTACGGATGCGCTCCTCCGGCGATAATTCCTCGATCCAGCAGGCCCGGATTCGGGAATACAATCTGCAGCTGGGAGAACTGCGTAAGCGTTCCAAAGAGCTCGTCGTACTGGACCGGGGTCGAGCTTCGAGCGACGTGAACTATGTCTTTCCCGGCTATCTGCTTCGCTATGTTCCTACCGGAATCCTGGGCCTGCTGATCGCGGTGATCTTCGCCGCGGCGATGTCCTCGCTGGATTCGGAGCTAACGGCCCTGTCGAGCGTTACCGTGGTCGACTTCTACCAGCGTTATTGGGCGCCTGGGGCGAGCGACCGACACTCCCTTGTAGCAGCACGGCTGGCGACCCTTTTCTGGGGATTGCTCGCGACCGGAATGGCCCTCTATGCAGGACAGCTGGGCTCGCTGATCGTGGCAGTCAACCTGGTTGGGTCCTATTTCTATGGCTCGCTGCTGGGCGTATTCTTGTTGGCGTTCCTGGTAAAGCGGTCCACCGCGAGGGGCGCCTTCTGGGGCTTGATCGCGGGCATGGTGAGTGTCGTCTTGTTCAGTATTCTTACCGAGGCGTCCTGGTTGTACTACAACGTGGTGGGAGCGTTAGTGGTCCTGATGGTGGGATCGGTTTTGGGATCTGGGAAGCATCACTCACCGCGTCCGAGCATGATTTCCTAACAAATCAAGTTTCAGGTTAGCGCCGCCCCCGGCTGCGCCGGATCGTACCGGAAAGAAACTTCGGCCGGCGTGGGGGTGGCTTCCAAGCCGCCGTATTCCTTCCGTCGAGCCTTTGGCTCGAAAAACGGCGGCCTGGAGGCCACCGCCACGGTTTTTCGACAATAGTCTGGAGAATTCCCTATCCAATTTTAGATTAATGGTTTACGTCCTTTTCCCTCCGAACTCACGAATCAAGTTCCAGGTTAGTGGCCCCCCAGCGGTGCTGCCCCATTCGAGAACGAAACTTCGGTCGAGGATAGGCGATATCGTGCGTCACTCGGTGGGGAAGAGTTGTCCGGCGCTCACCTCGGAACCTGGGCTCATTTTGCTAGCGGCTCAAGTCGTTTGCGGCTCTGTCGGATCGCCGAGGGTTGATGGTGGGCGATCGTTTGGAACTTGATGCTTGTGATTTGGAGCTTGTTTGTATCTTGTACCTTGGATTTCCGGAGTTTCAGGTCGGTCGATCGCTATTCAAACACAGGTACCTCGTGAACCTTGACCTTCATTTCCTTTGCCAGCTCGCTCCTCGGTGTGCGGGATCGACTCATCAGGAACTCGTTCGCCGGTAGATGGGAGTAGACGTCGGGGTGCAGCGTCTGGAACGATTCGGCGTAGGGAATCGAGGCGTGCAAACCCATCCGACCGTTGGTGATCTCGACGCACTTTCGGGCCAGATCGCCGGTGTAAAACTGGCTCTTCAGACAATCCATGGCCTGGACCTTCCGATCCATTACCGGGGTGATGTCAACCAGCACATTCCCATGCCGCATCCCGTCGCTGGTGAGCTGATTGGTGTGTCCGTACATGGCCAGGAAGAAAATCTGAACCAGGAACGCCCCATCCTTCTTTTTCCGAAGAAACCGCGGAGTGTGGGAAAGTCCAACTGCCTTCAGCACGGCCTGAGCCGAATCGGTGTGCCCGAAGCCCAGTTCCTCGGTCGGGTTGTGGATAATCAGGAGATGAGGCTGTACCTCCGCCAGCTGCCCTGCAATAGCCTCTACGAATTCGTGTGTCACGCTGACGACATCATCCGGAAACCGTAGGAAGCGAGCGTCTTTCACGCCCAGGATCTCGAGCCCTCGAACGACCTCCTGCTCCTTGCCGACTATGGCCTCTTCCAGACCCGCAATATCTTCATCGCCGCGGCCGAGGCTTTCATTTCGAACCAGGTCGTGGGTTTCGACTCCATGGGTACAGACGACGACCGTGACCTCATCTCCACGCTCTGCGTGTAAACAGAGCGTGCCTCCCGCATGGTCGAGAGCATCTGCCGGATGACACACGATCGCCATGATTCTCAACTGATCACCCATAGACACCCCCAATTCTTCCGGAAGATTCCTTCCCCGGACCGCTAATTGAGCGTTATCGCGTAAACCTGCGCATTGTCGAGGTGAATCCTCAGCTTGTAGCGGCCAGCAGGAAGATCGCGAATCCCGCGATTTTTCCAGCCAACCGGATGACTCAGCTGATCCCCCTGAATCACGTTCGCTTCTGCCTTGGACCAACCCTTGAGCCTATAGCCTGCCTCGTTCAGCAGCTCGACCCGGATCGAGCCCTGGGAGGCATCGGCGTTCAAGGTCACGCTGGAGACCGCACGAAGATCGAGCGGTTTCATCGTAATCTGTCCGATCCGGCTGATGGGCCGTACTCCGGCGAAGCGATCCCGCGGCATGGTCGCGAGACCCACTCCCGAGATCTGCTTGCGATCATCGTCAATATTCCACTGGTTGCTGTAGGCACCATAGTAGAACCGAAACTCGTCATCCAATAGTACTGGAGTAGCGTTGCTCCAGATAATACTGGCGTCGAACTGGGTCTTGTCCTCCAATGGTGGAAGAAACAGAGTATCCCGGAAGGGGCGCTCCCATTGATCACCATCGTGGCTGAGGGCCAACTCGATCGGCATGTTTCCGGTGGCACCGGAGTCCAGCACTTGCAGCAGCGAGAAGTACATCCCGTTGTAGTAGAAAGCAGGCCCGCTGTGGAGCTGTTTCCCGTCACTGCCCCCGCCCCCGGCCGTTCGCGCCAACTCACGCGCGTCGCCACCCCAGCCATCGAGTTCATCGGGCGCCATCACCAACCGGGGTTTGGACCAGTGAACGAAGTCCTTGCTGTCGGTCCGGACTACTGCCCGTTTCCAGTGCATGGTTCCATCGGGTCCGTCGAGCCAGGTCTTGGAGTAGATGGCGAAGGTATTGCGGCCCGGATCCCAGATCGGATCGGTGACGTCGCTGGTAGACAACGGAGGACCACCCAGTTTCCCAGTTTGGATCCCGGGGTCGTCCGCGAACGGCGGCAAGATGTAGTCTCCGTGTGACCCCTTCAGAATTGGAGCCCGGGGATGCTTGGTCCAGTGAATTCCGTCGGGAGAGAAAGCCACGAGCAAACCCAGGTGCTCGGACTCCTCGAGCTTGCCGCTGCCCCAGTAGGCGAACTTGTAGCGGCGGGAAGGATCGGGATCTCGAGGATCGAACAGAACTCCGGCGCCGAAGCCGATATCCAGCAGGATGTTGGTGTCACTCTCTCCCTCGTAGTCGTGCAGCCCCAGATTCGGCTTGACCCAGTAGATTCCATCCTCCGAGGTGGCATAGCACAACTTGCCCCAGGCCTGGTACCACAGCTGGTAGTATCCGGTCGTCTGATCTCGGTACACGCTACAGTAGGCGACCGTGAGCTCCCAGGGCTTGTCCGAGGGCAGCATCGGATTCTTGGGATGCCGATCCAGGGGCCTCAACACCCGCTTGGTTCCCGAGCGGTAGAGCACCTCGCGATCGTCTACCAAAAGGATCGTTCTCTGCTTTTTCGAGGCCGATCGGCCCTCGCCCGTCCAAGCCAACGCTTGCCCCAAACTGCAGATCAGAAGCAGAACTGACAACCCCAGCTGAACTGACAACCCCAGCTGCACTGACAACCCCGTCACGACGCTCTCCAAACCCTGGGTTTCATCGAAAACCCCCTTGCCCCACTGACTGGATCTGAGCAGAGTGGTGCCGGCCGTGCCAGGCATAGAGGTTCAAGAGAAAGTCCAGGTCCCTGACCTTCATCCTGGGATGATCGAAGGTACGGCAAAACTGATCCGGAGAAAGGGACCGAAGCAGGACCACCCAACGCCGATGTAAGCCGTCCACCAAGGCTAACGCAGGCTCGATCGGACCCGACTTCGAGTCCTCCAGGTCGACCCACTTGTCCTGGTCATAGGACTTGAGGGAGGGCTGCTCCTCTGTCAACGTTCGCTTGAAGTTAAGATAACCATTCAGATGACTATCCCCGATGTGTTGGACGACCTGCCGAACCGTCCAACCTCCCGGGCGGTAGGACATCCCCAATTTCTCCTCTGTCAACCCCGCCACCGCGTTGCGGAGCCTCTCGGGAACCTCATCCATGTCCTCGATCAGGGCGACACGGTCCTCCTGGCTCAGGCTCTCTTCCCTGATCACGAGCCTCCCCAACGGATAACGCAAGTCCTTTTCCATTGCAGCCTCCTGTTCGAAAAATCGAAGGCAGGATACCATGCGCCGGCTCAACTGGTAGAGCGAATGTACCGGAGTGCGCCTAACCGGGGATCGTAGCGGGTCGTGCCCTTGTGGTAAAAGCACACCTGAAACCACCATGCCCAACCGTCTGGAACTCGCTTCCCAGTACCTGGAGGAGCTGCCCTACGCTCCTTATCGGCTGCAAGAAGAAGCCCTCGACGCCTGGTTCCGTTCTGATCAGGGAATCATGGTATGCGCCCCAACCGGCACCGGAAAAACACTGATTGCCGAGGGAGCCCTGTTCGAGGCCCTTCACTGCGGAAAGAAGGCATACTACACGACACCTCTCATCGCCCTAACCGAACAGAAGTTCCGTGAGATGCAGGACGCCGCGGTCCGCTGGGGATTCCGAGCTGAAGACGTGGGTCTGGTGACCGGAAATCGCAGAGTCAACCCCCAAGCACGTGTCCTGGTTGTGGTAGCCGAAATCCTATTGAACCGGCTGCTGAATCCAACCGACTTCGGCTTCGAGGAAGTGGAGGTGGTGGTCAAGGACGAGTTCCACACCTTCTCCGATCCGGAGCGGGGCATCGTCTGGGAGTTGTCGCTGGCCCTTCTGCCGAGCCACGTGCGGCTGCTGCTCTTGTCGGCGACGGTGGGCAACCCAAGTGAGTTCGTCCGCTGGCTCGACCGCAGCCACGGTCGACGGTTAGGGCTGGTGGAGAGCACAGAACGCAAGGTCCCTTTGACCTACCAGTGGGTAAAGGACAAGTTTCTGGGAGAACAGCTTTCCGTCATGGTGGAGGGCGACGCAAAAACGCGCCGGACGCCTGCTCTCGTCTTCTGCTTCAACCGGCGCCAATGTTGGAGCCTTGCCGAACAGCTCAAGGGACTTCGGCTTATAAACCCAACCCAGCGAAGGAAGCTAGCTGCCAAGCTGGATCGCATGGACTGGACCCAGGGAGCGGGTCCCAGGCTGAAACAGGTCTTGCTGCGAGGGGTCGGAGTCCACCACGCCGGGATCCTCCCGAAGTACCGTCGGATAGTTGAGGAACTGTTCCAGCAGCGACTGCTTGCTGCCGCTATCTGTACAGAGACCCTTTCCGCCGGCATCAACCTTCCGGCCCGATCAATCGTCCTGAGCACTCTGGTCAAAGGCCCTCCGGGCCAGCAGAGGCTGGTTGATCCCAGCAAGGCCCACCAGATCTTCGGGCGGGCGGGCAGGCCACAATACGATAGCCGCGGATTCGTGTTTGCACTCGCCCACCCAGATGATGTGCGGATCCTGCGCTGGAAGGAACGACATCAGAGGAT
>JAKZYH010000077.1:0-7129 GCA_047514575.1 Acidobacteriota bacterium
GGTCTATGCGATAGCGCATCTTCCGATCGAGGGTCAGGATCTTCTGGTAGGTCGACCTCTTCAGCAATTGCTCCTGGAAAATCTCGGAAGAGAACGACTGGTAGACGTCGTCATCGAATTCTTCGACCACGCGCTTCGTGATGCTGGTCACGATCCCGTAGACCGCCAGCCTGGCCACCTGCTGTCCCTTCTCGGGCTCGAAGCTGAGTTCCTTGTTGTCGAACTCAATGGTGACGGGAACCAGCACGGCGTCATCGTTCAGCTTGAAGAAATCCTGCCGAACCTCGAAGGGCAGATTCTCGTAGCCAACCGATACATCGACCAATTCCTTCAAGTCGTTGTATCTGATCGCCTTGGGCGCCTTGATCTTAGTGTAGAGCTCGAAGCGATCGAAAGGATCATCTTTCTGGCGGGTTGCCATCATAGGATAGTTGCGCTGCCTGCCTGGCGAAAAAAATGGACGATCCTTTTTCTCCATGAGGCCCCGCTCTTCAGCCAAGGTGAGGCCTGCACCAGGCAGATAGAGAAGCGCGTCTTTTTCATCAGCACTCAGGGCCAGACGGTACTCGCCGGTCATGGACGCGTCCACGAACTCCAGCTCGACTTCGTCCCCGATGCCTTCGATGTATCGATAACGCCAGACCTCAAACGGATAGGTAGAGGTCACACCGCCACCTTCGTGCATGGGGCGTGCATAAAATCCACCGCCGGCTCGAGAAGTCACCTGGGTCGGCGGTCCGTGAATGATGTAGGTGCGTCCCCGATCGGTCCTCCAACCCGGTAGACCACTCGGAAATCGCTCGTTGGCATAGGCGACCCGGCGATAGTGTTCTTCTTTGTACTCGTTTGACGCTGTACGAAGATCGGGATCGCGCCGATGCCAGAATTGTTCGATGAATTCCTCTTTCTCGTTCGCGGTTGAAAGCTTGCCGAAGACCTGTTCCTCCTCTTCCGTAATGATGTAGACGACGTCTTCGTTCAACCACTTCTTGTAGTAGTCCTGGTACTCTTCCTGCTTTACGGCCTGCCTCTTCTCATCCTTCTTCTTGTCCTTCCCCCATAGGTCAGGGACGGGCCAGAAGGAAACAAAGGCCAGCGCTAGGAGAACCAACTGCACGAGAATTCTGGACATGCCGCACCCCCTTGGACTTCGATGGGACGGGAATACCGTTTCGGCGAGACTCACGGCAGCAATTATATTACAAGTGAGATCGGGCTGTCTTGGGAGTTGACAGCTTCGATGATCCTCTGGGAGACTCTTGTCCCCTCAAACCAAAAACTCAAGGAGGCCCCCATGAAAGATCAGTTGCAAGGAACGATCGCTAATCTACCGATGGTCTTCACCGACCAGAACCTAATGGATGAGGAAGCCATACGCTACAACATCAGATCTTACCTGGAGAAGGGGTTCAATGCCATGTACCTGCTGGGGACGAGCGGGGAGTCCTTCAACGTGTCGCCGGATGAATACCGCCAGGCGACCCGAATCTTTGTAGAGGAAGCCGGCCCGGATGTTCTCAAGATAGTCGGCTGTGCGACGCCGCGACTGGGAGAGGCCCTCGAAACGGTCCAGTGGCTCGGTGATACAGGGATCGATTGCGCGCTTGCCATCCCCCCTTACTTTATCCCTCTGAGTGCAGGCGAAAGGACGGGGGCCATCCGGATGATTGCCGAGTCGTGCCCCTCCCTGGGCATCGTCCACTACAACACAGACTATGCTCCGGGTGTCCGCTTCCAGCCAGAGGACTATGCTTCCCTGCTCGACATTCCCAACTTCTGGGGAACCAAGCAGGGGAATATGGATCAACAATCCTGGGAGGGTCTTCAGCAGCACGCATCCTCACTTCGACATCTCACCCTGGACGACTGGATGGTTCGCTCGATGAGGAGCGGAGGCTACGGTGCTTTCTCGCTGATGACGAGCTTATCGCCCGAATTCATGCTGGGTTGGTTGCAGACCTGTGAAGCTCAGGATTGGGAAAAAGCTGAGGCCATGGATCGGGAACTCCAGCGGTTCATGGACACGCTCTATTGGCCGCTCAGTCGCAAGGGATACACCGATGTGGCGGTCGACAAGGCGCTGATCGGGTGCTTCGGATTCCTCAGATCCAGCGATCCTCGCCCCCCACTGCAACCGCTGTCGTCGGAGGACAAGAAGTGGGCAGCCGGCCAGATCGAGAAGGAAGGCTATTTTGATAACGAGGCATGAGCTGAGATCTATTTGGTTTCTGCGCTTGGCGGACGCGGGTTCGGTCTCCAGGCCGAAGTCTTCTTCTTCCGTGCCTTGGGCTCAAAAAACCGGCGGCCCGGAGACCATCCCCTACGAGGAGCCAACTATCTCCCGGAATAGCCACCATCCACCGGCAGCAGCACTCCAGTAACCCAGCGTGACTCGTCCGAAGCCAGATAGACAGCTGCATACCCGATGTCGTCGGGTTCACCCAGTCGACCCAACGAATGAAGATCCAGCATGTCCTGCCAGCCCTTGGAATCGGCCTTGAGCGTGTCGAACATCTCACGATTGATATCGGTCACGACGAAAGAAGGGTTGATGGCGTTGACCCTGATGTTGTGTTTCCCGAAATCAACCGCCATCTGCCGCGTCAACAGAGACAGGGCTCCCTTTGAAGCGCAGTAGGCGGGACGAACCGGAAGACCTACCAAGCCGGCGATCGAGGACATATTGATGATCGACCCTCCCCCTCCCTGGATCATCCGGGGAATGAGAGAACGGCTCATGAGAAAGGCCCCCTTGGCATTGACCCTCAGGGTTTCGTCCCAATCGGCTTCGGTCGTTTCAACCACCGTCACCCTGGACGGAATCACTCCGGCATTGTTCACCAGGACATCAATGCCCCCAAGGAGACTCTCCGCTTCCTCGCTCACTCTTTCTACGTCCGAGGAACTCGCTACATCTGCGATCACCGAATAGGCCTCTCCTCCCTGTTCCAGAAGGGACTGGACTGTCTGCTCATTGGGCGCTCGCTTGACGTCAACACAGACCACTGCTGCACCCTCTTGTGCGAAGCGGCGCGCCACGGCCTCTCCCAATCCCATGGCCGAGCCTGTGACTATGGCCCTCTTTCCTCGCAGTCGCCCGTCTCGTATCGGGTTAGCCAATCTAAAAGCCCCTTCCCCTATCAAAACTAGCCAGCTCCCGCCCGTGCGCGTATTCTGGACCAGCGGCAATCGCCAAAGCAAATCAGGCTTGTGGAGGATCGAAAGATGATATCCCCATCAGTGTCCAGGCGCACATTCCTAGGTGGATCCCTTCTCGGCGCAACCATCGCACCCGCTGTTGCAGCCGTCCCCGCTGTTCTAGCCGAGAGGTCTCCGACGGCCCTTGCCCAGTACGGCTTCCCCAAGGACGTCCGTGATCGGATAGAAGCCGGACGCGCGACGATCCTCAAGGAACTGCAACCGACTCGGCAACAGCTGGAGCGCGGTCTCCAGCTCCACTACGACAGCTACGTAGCAGATCTGATGGGCTGCGTGTGGACATCGGCCCCCATAGGTGCCAAGGGCCAACGTCTGCAAAAAGAGCTAGATCAGCTGCAGCAGAAGCTCTCGAATCATAAGAGGAGTGGGCGTGAGATCGCCCATCAGGTCAGACGACGCTGGCGCCGGCTGAAGACCTTCGAGTCGGCTTTCGATCCTGAATGGAAGAGGATTGCTCGCGGACTCTACCAGCTGAGCGGACTGGATCTGGTGGTTGAAGACAACGCCGGCCACTACACCCTGAATCAATCTCTGAGATTCATGGCTGGATCCCAGCTGATCTATTCGAACTGGAACGACGTGATTCGGATCTCCCATCCGGCCGACCTGACCCGGGCCCAGAAGCAGAAGAAACTGGGTGTCGTTTCCCAACTACAGGGGGTACACCACCTTTGGGTTCCGGAGCAATCTCTCGACAATCTTGACCTGTTCTACGGATTGGGGATCAGGATGGCCCAGTTGACCCATCGACACAGCACCGCGCTGGGATCCACCTGCGCGCACTTGGATGACGGAGGGCTGACCTTGGAGGGAAGGGAGGCGATCCACCGCATGAACAAGCTGGGCGTGATCGTGGATCTGGCCCACGCCGGCCGCCGCACTTCACTGGAGGCGATAGAGACCTCCAATGAGCCCGTCATCAATAGCCACACCGCCTGCGAGCATATTTATGACGATGCGGACAATCGCAACATTGACGATGAATACCTGAGACTACTCGCAGACAAGGGAGGACTGGTGGGAGTGTACGTCTGGCCCCGCCGGCTTTCGGAGCGGGTCTATCCAAGCTTCGACGACTGGTACCGGCACCTGGAGCACGCGGTGCGCATCGCCGGCATCGACCAGGTGGTAATCGGCACCGACGTGACTTATCTTCCCAACTACACGCCCCACCCCATGGACTGGACCAACTGGCCCTACTGGACGGTAGGGTTGGTTTGCAGGGGATTCAGTGATGGGGACATCAGGAAAATCCTGGGATCCAACTTTCTTCGCTTCGCTGAGAAGGTGATGGACAAGGCTCCCTGGGGAGCGTTCGGCGGCTCCAGGGCCTGAGGCTCTTTATTCGGCAGCCCCCGAAACCGATGTCGGGTTCGCCGGCTGGCTTCAGCGGTCTACTTGATCTTGAACGAGTAGAGTCTGGACCGGCTGAAGATAAACTTGAGCCTGACGTCTTTTTCTCCTAGCCCGCCAATACCTTGATTCGCCCCCCAGGAAACCTTCTGGTACACCCCTCCGGTTGGGGACAATTTCGAGCTCGAGGCTTCATAGCCGTCAATGGAACTACCGCTCTCATTCAGGACTGCCACCTGAAAATGGCCATCTGAGTTAGGATTGTCATTGAAGATACCCTTCCAGGGCGCCTTCGAATCGTCTTTCCCACCCGGCAGAATCCCAACGTTGACATAGAGGTTGCCTCCCTTGAACCGAAGAGGGTGCGTCAGGACATAGCCTTCCGCGGTCGCGTCCAGAGACGTGAAGCCGTCCTCTCTGATCTTCATCAGTCCGACCTGGCCGGTATGGTCCGCACCCTAAGCATTGTGAAGATTGTCGAAGCCGGAGTAGTAGAACCAGATCTCTCCGTCCTTGACCACCGGCTCCGATACCGGAAAGACCATGCCGCTATCAAAGCTCTTGCCGACGTAGTGGTTGACCATATATCCCAGGACGATGAAAGGCCTGCGGTAAATACTCCGCTCCCACTTGACACCATCACGGCTGGAGACCAACTGGGCGTACATGGTCTGTTGGGCGGTGTGGAATACCCAGACCAGACCCAGATACTGTGATCCATAGGGAAACGCGGACAGCCCGTAGAACTCGGTCCCAGGCGGGTCGTTCTTATCGGGCTCCAGGACCAGACGGTCGTCCCTCCAGTGGATGAAATCGTCACTGATCAGACGGGATACCTTGCGCGGCCCCCCGGGGCTGGTCTTGTGATACAGCCAGTACTGTCTGGAGACTGGATCTCGGGTCACACTGAAGGTGTCGCCTGTAGCCCAGCAGGGAACCACCGGATTATTGGGGATGTCGGTCCACCGAATCCCATCCGGCGAGAAAGTTGACCAGATCCCGCAGCTGTCCCGATCCTTGGTCTGCCAATAGACCATCTTGAAACGGCGGCTGGGATCGGTGTCGTTGCCATCGTCGATGACAGCGTGGCTCCAATTTGACCAGCGGAACAGGATGTTGTTCGCCTTCGAACCCTGAAACTCAACCAGGTTGAGCTCGGGCTTCTCCCAATGGACTCCATCCTTGGAGATCGCATAGCAGATGAACTGATCGATATCGGAGGGAGTGCTTTGGGGAAGGGTGTTGTACCACATCTTGAACAGTTGGTCCTGTTCGTCGTAGATGACACTTCCCGGCTGCAGGACAAGGTATCCCTCCCAGGGGCGATCCGGTTTCATGATCGGGTTCTCTGGAACCTTCTTGGGTCTGGTGTTGTAGGCACCACCGCTACTCAGCCAGACTCGTTCCATGCGATCAACAAGCACTTCATCGACGAAGAGCTGGGCACGGCTATCTATCTCGATTGAATCTGCCGCCTTCACCTGGCGCTGGGTACAGAGTAGGACGCCGGAAAAGGAGAGGATCGCAAAGCATCCCAAAACACCGAACCTATTCATGATCACTTCCTTCCTCGAATTCTGCTTTCCGCGGGATTCTATGCTCGATCGAGAGGACGGTCAAGCCACACCAGGGCATCATCCCCGACCATCTCAGCCTGGCGAGATGGGCCGGTTCCTACAGCGACCAGATGGCCTGACGCAGAACGGCCCGCTCTGAACTGGCCAAACGCTCGTACCAGATGGTCAGCAGCCGGCCCTCCTCCAACTCGACGGTGGGAGGGTAGCCCAGGTCGCCGGAGAACCCGTCGGAGGAGACGGTAATGGGCTCGGACCAGGAGCGCCCACCGTCCTCGCTCACCCGCGCCTGGTTCCCATAGGGCTTTCTACGGTAGCCGTAAACCATCACCAGGCGGTTGTCCTGGAGACGGAGAAGGTGGGAGGGGAGTCCCCAGACGCCGATGGAGCGGGGAACGGACCAGGTCCTGCCGCCGTCGCTGGATTCGGTCTGGAGTGTCTCGCGCTCATGGCTCTTGTTGTGATTGCGGACGTGGACGATGAGGGTCCCGTCCTGAGCCTCCACCCCGTGGAGCTCGTGATAGGGCTCGCGCTCGTCGCCGGGCCGCGACGGGATCTCTGCCAGCCAGCGCCAGCTGAGGCCGTCGTCGCTGGACTCGCAGACACCGATGCGGTGGTCCCCGTATCCAAACTGCTTCCCCGGATAGATCTGCCGGCCGTCTGAAAGCTGGATGGGGCCGTGGGGGCTGTTGACCGGGACCCGATAGGGCGCGGACCAGGTGTCCCCGCCGTCAGAGGAGCGGAGCATCCACCCCCCCCAGAAGCCCCTCGCGCCGAGCGTCGGAGATACGTCCATGGGCAGCCTGCCATTGGCCCAGGCTCTCGGTAGGCACCGATCGTCCTATGCGTGGGTGAGCATTCGGGTCGAGCGTGTGCTCCAGGACGCGTTGGTAGGCGTTCGAGGTGAACGTCGTGACCAGAAGCGTTCCCCGGTTCGTCTCCAAGACCCCGGCGTCGCGATCGTCCAGCGCACTGTCCATGAG
>JAKZYH010000078.1:0-7578 GCA_047514575.1 Acidobacteriota bacterium
CGATAGCACCGGCCTGCTGAGAACCTTCGTCGAGGCCGGATTGAAGGACGCCTGTGTCCTCTACATCGTGGATCTCGAGGCCATTGCCCTCTGCTCTGCGGCGGGGGTTGGCAACACCCTCACCCTCGAGGTGGGAGCTAAATCATCTGCACTACAGGGCAAACCCGTCAATATGACAGCCGAGGTCGTGGCACTATCGGAGGGAGAGTTCCGATACGGGGGAGCGATGTACCGTGGCTTGACAGGCCACATGGGCCCGTCGGCCTACATCCGACAGGGAGGCGTTCACGTGATCCTTGTAACCACCCGAGAGCAGCCTTTCGACACCGCCTTTTCCCACACTCTAGGACTGCACCCTGAAAAAATGTGCTACATCGGAGTCAAGTCGGCGGCCCACTTCCGAGCAGGGTTCGAGTCCTGGTCGAAGCAGATCGTCGTCGTTTCCGAAAGCAGCGTCCATAGTCCCGAGCACGTTGAATACAGACACCTGGGACGTGAAGTCTATCCGCTGCAGGAACCAAACTTTGCCCCTGGCTCAGGCCGATCCTAGAAAATTACCGGACCATTCGATTGCAATGAAGATCGACAGTCATCAGCACTTCTGGGAGTACAACAGCGACGAGTTCGGCTGGATGAGCGACCGGATGAAGCCGGTTCGCCGCGATTTCCTTCCCACCCATCTGCGGCAGGAAATTTCTACGCTGGGCATAGAGGGTGTGGTAGCCGTGCAGGTTCGCCAGAGTCTAGTAGAAACCGAGTGGCTCCTGGACCTGGCGGCCGGGAACCCCTTCATAAAAGGCGTAGTGGGTTGGGTCCCGCTGATTTCCCACACTCTCGAGCGGGAGCTTGAGAGGCTCTCCCCCGACCATCGGCTCAAGGGTGTTCGCCATGTTCTACAGGACGAGACGGATGACGATTACGTGCTGAAGCAAGATTTCAATCGTGGGATCGAATCGCTCGAATCCTTCGGGCTGATCTATGACATCTTGATCTTCGAGCGCCATCTCCCCCAGGCAATTCGTTTCGTGGACCGCCATCCTCGACAAGTATTCATCCTGGACCACATTGCCAAGCCTCGCATAGATGATGGGGTCCTCTCGCCCTGGAAGGCCAACCTCGAGGAACTCTCGAAGCGAAAGAACGTCTACTGCAAGATCTCGGGCATGGTAACTGAGGCGGACTGGGAAACCTGGTCGGAGCAGGATTTGAGAGTCTACCTGGATGTCGTCCTGGAGACATTCGGTCCCGAACGGCTAATGTTTGGATCCGACTGGCCGCTCTGCACCCTGGCCTGCGAATACGGGGCCTGGTTCGCTCTCGTCTCCAGATTCATCGCTCCGCTTTCGGCATCCGAACAGGATCGGATCCTGGGAGGGACCGCAGTCGAAGTGTACGGGTTGTGATCCGTCCCCTCTTTTACCCGCAGCATCCTTGACAATCCCGGCAAGGTTATGAGTCAATCAGGCCTCAACCATGAGCCTGAAGGTCCTACTTACGCTGCCCATCCGAGAGGGCAACAACTTCCAAATCTCCCCCGACCTGGGACTGCTGTATCTGGGAACGGCCCTCGAGGCCAGTGGTTTCCAGGTAACCCTACTGGATTGTCCCAAGGAGCGCTTCAGCTTTCAGGACTTCCACACCTTCGTCAGAGAGAACGAGTTCGACGTGGTCGGCCTGCGCTGCTTCAGCCGGGACCACAACTACGTCGATCATCATCTCAACATCGCCAAGGACGTCAATCCCAACATCCTCACCCTGGTAGGAGGTCCCCATCCTTCGGCACTGCCTGAGTTCGTCCTGGCGGGGATGTCGAACCTCGACTTCGCCTGGAAGTCTGAGGCCGAAGAGGGCCTCCCTCAATTGCTCTCCCTGTTCGGACAGCACGGGCTGGGGATGCCGGAGGCCAACCTGAAGGAGATCCCGGGTCTGGTCTGGCGAAGTCGCGAAGAGGATCAGATTGTCACTAATCCAGTCAGCCTTGGAAAGGACCTGGATGCCTTCGGCCTACCGCGATGGGGGCTGATGAAGCCCGAGACCTATCCTGGTTTCATCTGGGACGAATACTACCCGGTGTACACGACCAGGGGCTGCCCCTATCCCTGCACCTACTGCAATGCCCCCAATCTCTCGGGACGGAAGCTGCGCCATCGCAGCGTCGAAGGACTGATCGAAGAGCTGACGATGCTCAAGCAGCGATACCAGACCCGACGCTTCAGCATCATCGACGACGAGTTTACGCTGCACCGAAAGTTTACGATCGAATTCTGCGAGGCCATGATCGACGCCGGACTGGACCTGAAGTTCGACTGCCCCAACGGCGTCAGGATCGATTCGCTGGACCCAGAGCTGCTTCAGCTCATGGAGGCCGCGGGCTGCGAGTCGCTGGCTGTGGGGATCGAGTCGGGAAGCGAACGCATCCAGGAAATCATCAAGAAGCGCACCACTGTCGCCAAGATCCGCGAGCGGGCGGAGATGATCGCCGGGTGCAGTGGCATCAAGATCACGGGCTACTTCATGATCGGCTTTCTCGATGAGACCGAGGAAGAGATTCGGGAAACGATAGAGTTCGCCACCAGCCTGCCCCTGGTGCGAGCCAACTTCAACGTGGTGATCCCGATTCCCGGCACGGAAATCTTCGATGAGTGTCTGGCAGCGGGCAGGCTGAAAGTCGAAGAGATCAATTGGGACCAGTACACCAGCGACCAGATCGCCTTCGAGCGGAATCACGTCTCGGGCAAACAACTGCTCCGACTCCAGCGGAAGGCCTACCTGCGCTTCTACGGAAGGCCCCAACTGGTATTCCGGCTGGCCAAGGACAGCGTCCGAGATCGGGAGGTAATCTGGGCAAGCGTGCGCAAGCTCAAGATGATCCTCTGGCGCAACAATCCCCGCAACTTCGTCCCCATGTACCTGCGCGAAGCCTTACCCTAGGAGGGAGGTGGGCCTGACAGGAGTCGTTCGCTCTTTCGCTCTGCTTCCCATCCTGCTTTCATTCCTGGGGGGCTGCTCGAATCCGGTCCTCGAGGACCGGATAGATTGGCAAGACTTCCTCGCCCGTCACGACCTGCTGTGGGATCGACTGCCGACCCAATGGTACGAGGCCCCCTTCCTGGGCAATGGGATGATGGGGACCATGATCCTCAAGGATCCCAAGAAGGGCCTGCGGCTACAGATCCATCGTAGCGACGTCCAGGATCATCGCGACAACAGCTACGGCCCAACCCCGTACAGCAGGCCGCGCTTGCCGATAGGCCACTTCACCCTGGAACCGGTCGGAGAAATAACTGGCGGCAGCATGCGCCTCGACTTATGGAACGCAGAGCTTCGGGGCGAGCTGACGACCGACGCCGGTCGGATCGGCTTTCGCGCCATCGTGCACAGCGATGAAATGGCGATCATGGTCCAACTCGATCCCAGTCCCGGCGAGGAAGGCTGTCGCTGGCAATGGCGCCCGGCCAGAGCCGTTAGCCCACGCCAGGCCTACGGCGGATGGAGGCTGATGCGCGACTACCAGCCCAACCCCAGCCACGGGATGGAGCAGGTCGACGGCATCCGCATGAGCGTCCAGCCGCTGCTCGTGGGCGGGGAGACCGCAACCGCATGGGCAGAGGAGCTCGACGACGAAAAGCGTACGCTCTATGTCACGGTTGCCCACAGCTACCCCGAAGAAACGGCGAAACAGGAGGCAGCTGCAACCGTCCAGGGCGTGACGGCAAGGGGCTTCCAGGATCTCCTCGAAAGCCATCAATCCTGGTGGCATCGATACTACCCGGCCAGTTTCCTCTCGGTCCCGGACACCCGACTCGAGGGATTCTACTGGATCCAGATGTACAAGCTAGCCTCGGCGACTCGGGGCGACCGGGCACTGATCGATAGCCACGGGCCCTGGTTGCAGAAGACGCCCTGGCCGGGAGCCTGGTGGAACTTGAATGTGCAACTCAGCTACAGCCCCCTCTACACCTCGAACCGCCTGGATCTGGCTGGCTCCCTGAGTCGGACACTGGATCGCAACCTGCAGAATCTGATCGACAACGTCGAGCCAGCCTACCGGAAGGATTCCGCGGGAATCGGTCGCGTGACCACCCAGGACTGTATTGGTCGTGTGGGAGTCCCGGGCCGTACCGACCTGGGACAGTTCAACGTACCCGAAGTGGGCCTGCTGCCCTGGGCCTGTCACAGCTACTGGCTCCAGTACCGCTACTCCATGGACGATGAGCTGCTGCGTGACCGGCTTTTTCCCTTGCTGCGCCGCGGCATCAACTACTACCTTCATTTCTTGAAGGAGGATGAGAAGGGAACGCTGCATCTTCCCCTGACCTATTCACCCGAATACGGCAATGCTCCCGATAGCAACTTCGATCTGGCGCTGCTACGTTGGGGATGCACAACCCTGATCGAGGCCTGCCAAAGGCTCGACATCGAAGATCCTCTACTCGACATCTGGCAGCGAACACTGGAAAACCTCGCAGTCTATCCCGTCGATGACAGCGGTCTCATGATCGGACGAGGTGTACCGCTAGAGCGTTCGCACCGGCACTACTCCCATCTGTTAGGGATCTATCCGTTGTATCTCCTCAACTGGGAGCAGCCCCAGAATCGCGACCTCATCGAGGAATCGCTGGATCACTGGCTGAGCCTGGACGGGGCCCATCAGGGCTACTCCTACACCGGAGCGGCCTCCATCCTGGCTTCAATGGGAAGGGGTGATGAGGCCTACCGATATCTGAATGGTCTCATCGAAGGCTCTCATCCTGACTACGGAGAATTCATCAAGCCCAACACCCTCTACCAGGAGGCTGGGCCGGTCATTGAGACTCCCCTCTCCGCCGCCCAGTCGCTGCAGGACATGCTGCTTCAGAGCTGGGGAGGAAAGATCCGCGTCTTCCCAGCAGTCCCCGAGGTATGGCAGGACGTAGTGATCCACAACTTCCGGGCCGAGGGGGCTTTCCTGGTCAGCGCCGTGAGGAAGGGCGGCAAGACGCGCTTCATTCGGATCGCAAGTCTGGCCGGTGAACCCTGCCGATTGAAGGCAGATCAGTTCGCACCTATGCAGACGAGCGGCACAGAGATTCCGATCAAGCCCGTGAGCGAAGCCGAGTGGGAGATCGGCCTCAAAAAGGGGGAGGAAGTCATCCTGTCCGACGGCACTGGATCGCCAGATCTGATCGTGGCGCCGCTCAAACCGAAGGTAGGACAGCTCAACTACTACGGCGTACACTAAGAAGGCTTGTCTTCAGTTCTTCGTTAGTTTTTGAGTTCGCGTTTCCGACCGGGTGTGTGTGGAGTGGGAATTGGAGGATTACCTTTAGGTTCGAGGGGCTCGATGCGACAGATATTGACTACGAGGACTATCATTGAGGTCTTAAGATGAAGATGCATAATCCGCCCCATCCGGGCGAGGTCATCAGGGAGCTTTGTCTCGAGCCTTTGGGAATCAGCGTGACTAGAGCGGCCGCGGCCTTGGGAGTGAGCCGCAAGACACTCTCGGCGATTGTGAACGGCCGAGCAGGCATCAGCGCGGAGATGGCCATCCGTCTCTCGAAGGCATTCAATACGTCTGCGGAGAGCTGGCTGAGCCAGCAGGTGCAATATGACCTTTGGGTAGCGGAGCACAAACTTCCCAGACTCAAGGTCGAAAAGCTCTCGGCAGCCTGAACAAGCAGAAAGAGTCGCAGCTCGCTTTCGGTCGCTGACTCTACCCCACTATCCAAGATTCAAAGTCTCCGGGAGAACCCTGCCCTCCGGCTCCGTCCCGCCCAGGCAATCCTCGTTCCAGCGGGTTAGAACCAAATCGAAGCAATGGAGCCAGCCGACTTACAGTGCCGTTGTTGACTGGACTCGACGGTTGACCGTAAGCTGGGGGCTCCCCAAGCCCGGGTGGCGAAATTGGCAGACGCACAGGACTTAAAATCCTGAGGGGGGTCACCCCCGTGTGGGTTCGAGTCCCACCCCGGGTACTTTCTTTTCAAGGGTTTAGCGCGATCGCGTCTTCGCAGGGAATCCCCCAAATACCCCCGATTGTGCCCAAATTGTGCCCGCGGGGAGCTGACTCCAGCTGACTTGAGCTGACTTCGGAGATGCTTTCCGGTCAGTACACCCCTCAAGAAAAACACTCGCTCAGATTGCCCTTCTAGACCCAAGGTTCTAGTATTCGCTAGATAAGTTCCCTTGCAGCTCGGAGGCCCGCAGTGATCGGCCAGACCATCTCGCACTATCGCATCTTGGAGAAACTCGGTGAAGGCGGCATGGGTGAGGTGTACCGGGCTGAGGACACCACTCTGAAGCGGGAAGTCGCCATCAAAGTTCTCCCGGAGCGATTCACCCAGGATGCCGAGAGGCTGGCTCGTTTCGAGCGAGAGGCACAGCTTCTGGCCTCCCTCAACCATCCCAACATCGCCGCCATACACAGCTTTGAGCACTCGGATGGAGTTCATTTTCTTGCGATGGAGTTGGTGGAGGGTGAAACCCTGGCCGAGCGTGTCGCCAAGGGACCCTTGCCCGTTGAGGAGGCTCTAGAAGTCTGTCGTCAGATTGCCGAGGGTCTGGAGGCTGCGCATGAGAGTGGGGTGATCCACCGGGACCTGAAACCTGCCAACGTCAATCTCACTCCAGAGGGTAAGGTCAAGATTCTGGACTTTGGTCTAGCCAAGGCACTAGAGGGCGAGATCCCTGCTGCCGACATCTCCCACTCACCCACGCGAACGGACGAGATGACTTCTGCTGGCGTGATTCTGGGGACTGCTGCTTACATGAGTCCCGAGCAGGCCCGTGTGGTAAGCCCGTAGACAAGAGAACCGATATCTGGGCCTTTGGCTGCGTGCTATTTGAGGCTCTGACGGGTAGGCAAGAGTTTGGTGGAGAGACGATCTCCGACTGCATTGCCAAGGTTCTTCAAAAGGAGCCGGACTGGGAAGCACTGCCAGACGAAACACCCTGGGGCATCCAGAGACTCCTCCGGCGATGCTTGCAGAAAGATTCGCATGAACGGCTCCAGCATATTGGCGACGCCCGGATCGAAGTTAGCGAGGCTCTGAGTGAGCCTTTTGCTGTCACCCCTCCGGGAGTTGAAGCACCCCCGCCCAGATCGTCCTGGCGACAAATCCTTCCATGGGCCCTGTTCGGCATCATGGTAATCGTCGCGATGACACTGGCTTTAGTGGACTCTGATGAGACCCCCGAGAGAATGGGTAGCATCCGCTTTTCAATCCCTGTGCCAGAGGGAGTGACGTTGGTGCATCAGCCTTCGATTTCGCCAGATGGGAAACGGATCTCGTTTGACGCTCACGACGAAACTGGAACCTCCCTTTGGGTACACGAGACAGATTCAGAGATCGTCAGAAGACTCGAGGGCACGGAGGGACATCAGTCCCACTTCTGGTCTCCAGATTCCCGTTTCGTCGCGTTCTTCGCCAAAGGCAAACTGAAGAAGATGGATCTGCTAGCAGCCCGTGGTGGAAGTACCTAAATTTGACCGGGAAGGGATTCCGGTCGGCGACGAGTGAACGAGGTCTGCATCCGGAATTTTCCCAAGAAGGTTCCCACAATCTCGCCGATCAGCTGTTTGGTGGCGTTAACGAG
>JAKZYH010000079.1:0-3776 GCA_047514575.1 Acidobacteriota bacterium
ATTTCAAGGACGAGGATGTGATCTCGTTCGCGGGAGGGATGCCCGGGTTCGAGCACCTGCACCGCTTTCTCCTGATCGATACCGTTGGCTGCGAACCGCTTCGGTTCCTGCAGTCGATCGAGCAGACGGAAATCTCCTTTCCCGTTATTGACCCACTGGTATTGGAGCCTGAATACAAGGTAGAGTTGACAGCGGAGCAGCGGAGTCGCCTGGAGCTCAAGGACGATTCGGAACTGCTCGTCTGGTGTGTCGTAACAGTTTCAGAGGATGCCCTGAAAGCGACCATGAATCTGTTGGCGCCAGTGGTCGTCAACTCCAGGAACAGCAAGGCAGCCCAGATTGTTCTAGTGGGACAGGGATACCCGATCGAGCGCCCTTTGATGGAACCTTGGTGAATGCTGGTCTTCACTCGCAAGGTTGGTGAGAGTCTCGTCATCTCGGATAACATCCAGGTGACTGTACTCTCGGTCAATAGAGATCAGATCCGCATTGGAATCAGTGCGCCCCGCGAAATCCCCGTCCATCGCAAGGAAGTCTACGACGCCATCGTCAGCCAGAACCAGCGCGCAAGCAAGTCGGTTGTTCCTTCTTCCCAGCTCCTCGCCCAATTGAAGAAACAGGGACGATAAACTGGTTCCCGTGGGCTGTGTTGGATCTCTCCTGTTGCGAAGTTCTGCCGTCAAGTCCTATCCTATCGAGATGAGTGCCGATAGCCATTTCCTCCGGCGCCGAACGGCTGCGCCTCCAGCATTCCGAGTAAGAGACGTACCCGTCTTCGGAGATCTCATCCTGTCGCCGATGGCTGGTTTCAGCGATCTTCCCTATCGTTCTCTCTGCAGAGAATTCGGATCAGCGATGAGCTACACCGAGTTCGTCTCGGCTGCAGCTTATTTGGGGGGACCGGGGCAGAGGACCCTTCAGATGCTTTCCTATCGTCCCGAGGAGCGGCCGATCACCTTTCAGATTTTTGACAGTGATGAGGATCGAATTGTTGAGGTGGCCAGACGAATCGAAGCACTGGGACCCGATGTCGTCGACCTCAACATGGGCTGCTCGGTCCGCAAGGTGAGTGGACGCGGGGCAGGGGCTGGATTGCTTCGAGATCCTCGAAAGATTGGCCGAATCTTTTCCCGTCTCTCCCGTAAATTGAAGGTTCCTGTCACGGCAAAGATTCGGCTGGGCTGGGACGACGATTCGCGCAACTATCTGGATGTTGTGCGTGCGTTACAAGACAACGGTGCTAGCCTGGTGGCCGTCCATGGTCGGACGAAGGCCCAAGCTTACAGCGGTGAGGCCGACTGGGACGCTATCGCCCGGGTTGTCGAGATCGCCACAGTACCCGTGATCGGCAATGGGGACGTTCGCTGTGTAAGGGATATCGATCGGATCAAGCGCCACACCGGATGTACGGCAGTGATGATTGCACGGGGAGCGATGGGGCATCCCTGGATCTTCGGGCGCCGGGATCGATCTCAAGTCGACTTCACCGAGAAGGCCGATTTCATCCGGCGACATTTCAAACGGATGTCCGATTTCTACGGCCAGAGCAGATCCCTTATCCTGATTCGAAAGCACATCACTCGCTATTTGAAGCAATACTCCAACCTGGGAAGCTTGCAGAAACGTCTAGTGCAAGTAAGCGATCCCGACGAGCTTGACCTTTTGCTCGATTTGGTGAATAGGAGACTGATAGAGGACGGTGAGTCAGCGAGGTCGCAGGAGACAAGCCGGCACTCCCGGGCGGCGTAAAATGGTACTTGTTTAGCGTGTTTCTCATGTGGGTGGACGGAAATCTCAAGATACAAGGTACAAGATACAAACAAATTCCAACTCCAAAGCACCAAATTCCAAACGAATCTCAAGCACCAAGCACGATAAAGCGACGATATTCGGCGAAGAACCGTCCCACCGTCTGCTGGGAAATTCTCGGCACCGAAGTGAGAGCAGCTCTGAACCTGGAAGTCACTTCAGACAATTCGTGAGCTCGGAACCTGTTTTAGATTTGGAGCTTGAGATTTGGAATTTGTTTGTATCTTGTATCTTGGTGCTTGCGTTCCTTTCTTCTTCTCCCATCGGGAGATACGCTAAACAGGTACGTAAAATGAGACTGGAATAGTGAGGAGTGCCGAAAACAGTTGCAGCCGACAGAGCCGCGAGCGACTTGACTTGTCTGAAATATGAACCCAAGTGCCGAGGAGCAACCGCTCAGCAGCACAATCTCCCCTCGTACTCAGGCAAAGTTTCCCCGTGAATGATCCAGCCCGGATGCGAATTCAGGCGCTCAAGGTGATCTTCGAACGGACTCTGAGTGCATCGGTTCCGCCTCTTCTGGTTTCGTCTACCTCCTGGGCTGAAAGCACCAGCCGGCAAAAAAAGCGTTCGTCTACATCTCGGTAGGTGATCATTCCCACCAGGGCCGCCCGTTCCATTTCGACCTCGAGACGCAACTTGTTCGTGCCGTCCCCGAACTCGACGGAGCCGCCCGTCATCCCGATGGCGTGGCCTGCAGAGACGCCAAAGGAAACTGGCGTCGTGTGGTCGACCTGGGTCCCGTGAAGACGGAATTCTTCCTGTTGCCGTCCGCCCTGATGAGTCCGGTAGTAGAGCAAAGAGCGGTCGAAAGTCTCAGGGTTCAAAGTGAAGTGTCCTATCCTTAGCGCCCCAATGGGGACGCTCCGCCAGTCGATGTCGTAGCTCAGCTCGACTCTCGGAGTCCCAAAGAAGACCCTGATCTTCTTGTAAACAGGACCGAGGGAAGTGGGCACTTCGGCCTCGATCTGTATGCACTCTGAGCTCTCCTGGAGCGTTGGCTCGACCAGCTCCAGATCGGTGACCTTGGGGTGACCGAAGCACTCCAGAGTCACGTGGCCGCTATACCAGTCTGATCCCAGGGCAATGTCCTGGTAGTAGCCGTGGGGAAGGGTTCCACAGAGCCTGGGTTCTCCAGTTGCTCCAAATCCCAGGTAGTCAAGGGCTAGGCCACGCCTTCGGTTCAGGGAAATCTTCACTTGATCGGTACGGATAATGACATGGTTTGCCTGGTGCTCGATGCGGTTTTCCGAAGGGGGTGCCTCTGAGACTGGAGCGAATGTTGTCTTTACTGAATCGGTTGGCACGAGCCGTCGGAGGGACATCCGTCTTTCGAAATCGGCAAGTCGTTTGCGGTAGCTCTTCCAGCGACTCGGACTGATATGGGTGCGGAAATCGCTACTCCAGAGATAGCACAGCTCACGCCAGAGATCGTCTCCTGGAGCAGATGTCCCTTCTAAGGACCGATAGCACCGCCAACAGGTCGTGTTGATTTCCAGATCGTTTCGGCCCGTCACGGCCCAGCGCGTTATGTTGTATTTGTTCTGCTTCTTGACCGGAGTCGGTTGGACTGCTGACTCTAGGCTGAGACGGTTGCCGGATCCTGGAATTCCCATCAAGTCCAGGACCTGGCTGGGCAAGACGAAACGAAATCTCACATCCTGTTTCAGCGCCTGGAAGAGCTCGGATATCCGTGCCCACTCGCTGCTGTTGCCGAGCGGAGCCTCGGTATGGTACCGGCCGGGTCGAAAATCAAAGATCTCGACGTCGTTGCCATAGAGCAAGAAGGCGCCAGCAGCTGGGCCGGCGTGTCCCTGAAGGTAGGGAAGGTACTCATCCAGATCGATCTCGGAGTGGACGTAACGCTGAAATTTCTGGAAGGCGATACAAGTGTTCCAGATCAGGCCAATCTCCTCCCCGCCGGGTCCGCACGCCACTTGGGGAAGGTAGAGCCAGTTGGGGTCCCA
>JAKZYH010000080.1:0-6063 GCA_047514575.1 Acidobacteriota bacterium
GTCGTACTTTGACAGTACGTCGATGAGACCGACCGAGCGAAACACAGCCAGGGCGGATGATTGCGACGCCGTAGTAGACTGGCGATGAGAAATCCGGGCTAGAGCTCGTCAGCCTCGGAAACGCGGGGTCAGTGTTGAGGGAAAACCCAATGCTCCCGACATCAGGAGATCTCAACGTAGTAAATTGGCTACCTGGCGAGTCGGCTGAGACACACTCGAGGGAGACAGTATGAGCGTCTATCCAAAGCAGAGAGCTTCGGAACTGTTCGGACTGCTCTTTATCGCCACGTCACTATTGTTGCTGCTGTCACTGGCCACCTACGATGCCTTCGATCCTTCGCTGAGCGTGGATTCGGGCAGACTGGGTCACTCCAACTATGTGGGCAAGATTGGGGCCTGGACTTCGGATGTCCTACTGCAGATTCTGGGATGGGCCGCCTTTTGCCTTCCCATTCCTCTCTTCCTCGCAGGCTATAAGAGAATGCGCGGTAGGGCATGGGTAGAACCCTTCATCAAGTTCTTCGGCATTTCCTGCCTGATTGCTTCCTTCAGTACGATGCTCGCCCTTTTGATCCCTATCAGCGCCGAGAAAATTAACTTCACGCCGGGTGGCATCGTCGGAATCCTGCTTTCGGATCGGCTGGTCATGTACTTGAACCGACCTGGCTCTCTGGTCGTCGTCGCCACGGTGTTGGTTCTATCCCTGGTCCTCACGACCCGTTTTTCCCTGGATCAGCTCTTGACCCGCCTGGGAAATCGCAACTGGAATTTCTGGAGTGGTCTCTGGTCCGACGCCCAAAGACGCCTCGTGTCACGCAGAGATCGACACGCGATCGATTCCTGGAACAAAAGAGAAGAAGCTATCGTCACCCAGACTCTACCCCAGAAGGCAGATCTGGAGTCACAGCAGACGGAAGTGGAGCCGGCGGTCGGCACTATCGAGATCACCGAAACTCACGATTCTCCGGTCGAGACGCAGCATCGCCCTCTGGCCGCTACTTCCTCCCAGAGTAGCGAACGAAGGCATACCCTTCCTCCGCTGGAATTCCTCCAAGAACAAACGAGCCAGGTGGATGTCGACGAGCAAGATCTGATCAAAAGGGCGGAACTGCTGACCGTGAAATGCGCCGAGTTCGGTGTCTTGGGACACGTGTTTCAAATCCATCCAGGCCCGGTCGTGACCACCTTCGAGTTCAAGCCCGATCCCGGCGTTAAATACAGTCGCATCACCAACCTGGAGGATGATCTGTGTCTGGCCTTAAAGGCTGAGTCGATTCGGATTGACCGAATTCCCGGCAAGAACACCGTGGGTATTGAGGTCCCGAACCTCGATCGCCAAACTATCTATCTGAGAGAAATCCTGGCGTCGACCGGCTTTCAGCAGGCCCCCTCTTTCCTGACCTTGGGCCTGGGAAAGCTGATCAATGGAAATACTCATATCGCCAACCTTGAGCGTATGCCGCATCTGTTGGTGGCCGGTGCGACCGGCTCCGGAAAGAGTGTTGCACTGAATTGCATCGTCTGTTCCATGCTCTACAAGGCCACGCCCGATAAGGTGCGCTTTATCATGATCGACCCCAAACGCCTCGAGTTGGGCGTCTACAGCGACATCCCTCATCTGCTGACACCGATCGTGACGGATCCAAAACAAGCAGCCAATGCCCTGAATTGGGCCGTTCATGAGATGGAGGAACGCTACCGGCAACTGGCTCGGGTCGGCGTAAGGAGTATCGATCAGTACAACGAACTTGTCGAAAAGGCCCCGGATCAACTGGAGGATGACGTCCTGGAGCCGCTTCCCTACATCGTCGTTATCGTGGACGAACTGGCTGACTTGATGTTGACAGCCGGTAAAGAAGTAGAAACCGCTGTCACGCGTCTGGCCCAAATGGCGCGGGCGATCGGAATACATCTGATTCTGGCGACCCAACGTCCTTCGGTGGACGTCATCACCGGTCTGATAAAGGCCAACTTCCCTTCCCGGATTTCCTGCCGGGTGTCCTCCAAGATCGATTCCCGAACCATTCTGGACGCCAACGGGGCCGAACAACTGTTGGGCCTCGGCGACATGCTCTTTCTTGCCCCCGGAACCTCCCGTCTGGTCAGAGTCCACGGCGCCTATGTCAGTGTAGAGGAGATCAGCCGGGTCACCTCATACCTGAAGGCTCAAGCTGAGCCCGAGTATCAGGAGGAGATTCTGGAGGGTGAGGAGGAGAGTGAATCTGGTGCACTTGGAGGATCGCCTGCAGACGATACTCTTTTTGACGAGGCGGCCCGCTTCATCGTGGAAAACCGCAAAGCCTCCACCTCCCTGCTTCAGCGCCGTTTCCGGATCGGGTATGGACGCGCGGCGCGGCTGCTGGACATCATGGAAGACGAAGGCATCGTAGGACCGTCCGAAGGTAGCAAAGCGCGGGCAGTCCTCGTTCCTGCCGACTACTTCCAAATGGATGTCTGAGGAATTCTTCCCCCCACCTGGCAGATCTACTGCTGTCCTTACCTCTGCCTTGTCCCCGGGTCAAACCGCCAGGACCAGGTCATTTGGGTAGGAATCTCAGGCTAGCCAAGGGTGATTGTGCTGTTGTCCGCTCTCTCCTCGGAGCTTGGCCTCATGTTGCTAGCGGGTCAAGTCGTGCGCGGCACTGTTTTGCTCTTACATCAATAGATGCCTTTCCCAGCAACTTGAAACCTGAAACTTGCGACGTTCAGACGTTCAGACGAATCTTCACACCAACGTGATCTCGGTGACTTCGGGAGGGCAGTTGAATCGCACTGGAGCCGTCACTCCCAGTCCCACTGTTGTGTACAACCAGGTATTTCCAACCCGATAGAGACCTTTGTCGTACTTTCGCCCATAGGGAGGCAAGAAGGGAGATCCGATGAAGGGGAAGCGCACCTGCCCACCGTGGCTGTGACCAGACAGCTGAAGATCGATTCTACCGCGGCCCACAAAGGAATCAACGAAATCGGGTTCGTGCATCAGCAGAATCGTAGGCACCCCGGAGGGTTGCTTCTCGAGGCCGTGCCTGAGATCCTGGCGACCCACCCAACCATCGTCGAGACCGGCGAGATACACGGTCCGTTTTCCAATCGACAGAGTTACGCCCTCATTTCTCAGTAGCTGCAACCCCGAGTCTCTCAGTCCCTGCTCAACCACTTCATCGCCTTTCCAGTGGTCGTGATTCCCCAGGATGGAAAACACTCCGTAGGTAGCGTCGAGGCGAGCCAGGGCAGGAGCCAGGTCGAAGATGGCGTCGACGGTACCCTGAACATAGTCTCCGCCCAACACAACCAGATCTGGCTTGAGTTGGTTGGCCATTTCGACGGCCCGTTCGATCAGCTCGATTCGAGTGGTTGGGTAGAGGTGGAAATCACTTAGGAAAGCAATCTTGAAACCTTCCAGTCCGGCGCCTGCAGCCCCCAATGGGATCTTCACTCGCTGCAGTTGGACCCATTCGGTTTCGATACGAGAGGCGTAGACACAGCTCAAGATAGGGAGGCTGCTGGCTCCCCCCCCGTAACCCAACATTCTCAACATCTTTCTTCGGCTTAGGCGGCTTGGGCTGCCGTTCGAGTGGACCTCCTGCATTCCTAAAAATGCTACCACAACCGGCTCCCCCGCCCTGCTTCCAGAAGGAAATCCACGTTATTGACCGGTTCCCCACCCGGTGCTACTATCCGCGAAAGACGCCAATTCCTGTCGAGGAGGAGAGGAACTATGAAAAAATATATTGTCGAGTTCATCGGGACATTCTTTCTGGTACTGGTCATCGGTCTCGTCGTAAGTCAAGGGAACCCTCTCGCGGCCGTTGCGATCGGAGCCATACTGGTGGTGTTGGTCTACATGGGCGGCCACATCTCGGGAGCTCATTACAACCCTGCTGTCTCGCTTGCCTGCTTGATGAGGGGAGCGATCGGAGGCAAGGACGCGGGAATCTACATGGTGAGCCAAATAATCGGAGCCATCGCCGGTGCAGCTGCTTCTTCGGCTCTGGTTGGAAAGAGCATCACGGTGGCTCCCGGTACCAACGTCAGCAGCATGCAGGCCCTGGGAGCAGAATTCCTGTTTACGTTTGCTCTGGCTTCGGTCGTCCTTAACGTCGCCACCTCAAAGGACCACCCAGACAACTCTTTCTACGGACTGGCCATCGGTTTCACGGTGCTGGCAGGAGCGCTCGCAGTCGGACCTATTTCGGGAGCTGCGTTCAATCCAGCCGTCGCCCTGGGCCACAACATCGTCTCTTCTTCGCTCGGAAATATCTGGATTTACCTGGTAGGACCTCTAGCCGGCGGAGCCGTGGCCTCTATCGTCTTCAGGGTGACGAACCGGCACGAGTTCGAATAGTCGGAAGAAGTAAACCTCGGGGTTGGGGATCACCCCGGAAAGGTTACGGCGCGTGGGCCCATTGGTTTCCGCGTCTTCGGCAATCCTCCGGAATTGCCTCATCTGCAGTGGCCTCAGCAGGGACCCACGGCGCTGGTAACACGTTTTCCTAGGCTCTCACCGCAGGTCGTACCGAAACGGCATGTTTGTCGGCCCGCGAAGCACGCGACTGAGTCTCCGCGGGCCGACTCAAGGACACGGCGAGGGGGATCACAGTGTCCTTGTGGTAGACCTGTCTATGAAAGCAAATGAACAGAAACGCTTCTTGAACTATCCCATGAATCGGCAGTTCAGCGCCGGTTCTTGAGAGAACCACTCTGGATCATACGGTTCGTAACTGCCGTTGTTCACGGTCGGTTCCTTCCTGCCTTCCTGATCACGGCTCATAGTGTAGCTCGAAGGGTAGGCGCAGTTTGGTAATCGAAATCACGATACTGTTCTTTTCTCTTGATTTTATCCCAGGCATCTAGACGGTGCCCCCCGTAGCGGACCAATCGAGCCCTGTCCTTACTCATTTTGCTTCCTCCCGAAGGGACGCTGAGAGTCCGAGGGCAGAACACAAAAAACTCAGGCACTTGAATCCGAAATGTTCAGGCGGCATAATCTTCCGCCTGCCGGAAAAAAGGCCTTAATATCCTAAACACCTATCGGAGACAGTTTCAGATGTCTTGGAAACTACGACTTCTAGCAATCTCACTCGCATCATTCCTGATAAGCGGCTGCGGCACCTCAACTGACGAGGCTGCCCCTGCAGACGAACCTCCTGGAGGAGCCGCCAAACCGGTCGACAAGGTCAAGAAACCACCGGTTAAACCCTCTACTTCCCTAACCAAGGAACCAACGGACATGGAAACCAAGTCCCCTGAACCTGACAAAACACCTCCGAAGCCTGAACCGGCTCCGGTCAAAGCTGATCCTCCCAAGCCCGCACCTGGACCTCATCCAGGTCTCCTCGATCCCGCCCAGGCCGAGGGCAAGGCACCTGCAACCTTCAAGGCGCAATTCGACACTACCAACGGGAAATTGGTCATCCAGGTCACTCGCTCCTGGTCGCCACTCGGCGCCGATCGGTTCTACAACCTGGTCAAGATCGGATACTTCAAGGACGTCGCCTTTTTCCGGGTGATCGACGGCTTCATGGCTCAATTTGGTATCCATGGCGATCCCAAGGTCAATCAAGGCTGGGCTCAGTCCAACATCAAGGACGATCCAGTCAAGGAGTCGAACCTCAGAGGGTACATTACGTTCGCGAAGACCGGTGCCCCCGACTCGCGCTCGGTACAGTTCTTCATCAATTATCGGGACAACAGAACTCTCGATCCCCAAGGCTTTTCGCCTTTCGGGCGGGTGATCTCAGGGATGGAGGTCATCGACACCATCTACAAGGGGTATGGCGAAGGTCCGCCGAGAGGCAGCGGTCCCGATCAGGGACGCGTCCGGATGGTGGGGAATAGCTATCTGAAGAAAGACTTTCCCAAGCTCGACTACATCAAGAAAGCGACGATCATCGACTAGTACCCTGTCAACCTAGAAATTGTAGGTTCTGGACGGCCCTGGCGGCCGATCTCTATGTTGCGCGTCCTCGACGTAGCCCTGCTATGCCTGTGGCCGCGCGCCTTGACCTCGACCACCATTACTCGCCCATAACCCACAATCTCTAAGTTGACAGGGTACTAGAG
>JAKZYH010000081.1:0-4491 GCA_047514575.1 Acidobacteriota bacterium
GTCAGCAGCTCGCAGGCGTCGGCCTTCATCGCAGACTTGATGAGGCGTGGAATCCGGGTGTAGAGAATCTCGAGGTCCTGAGAGTTAGCCAGGGCTTTCCCGAACTCGGGGAGATCGATGCTGGAGACCGACTCGGCTTGAAGCTTTTCGCGCTCTTCCCGCAGAAGAATCCGAAGAAGCAGGTAGGAGAGGCTCATCAGCAAGAAGAGGGGAAGGTGTTGCAGCAGCATCAGTCCAGGTTGTGGCGGCTGTGAAGCATGGAGGGCCCAGCCATAGAGGGTGCAGGTAGCCGTGAAGGCCAGAATTACCGCTCTCAAGTCATGGGCGGCGACGGCTACTACCAGGATCGCAACTACAAAGAAGGAGGAATCGGGAGCCCTTTCTGGTGAGAGGACTACCGGGATTCCAGCAACGGAGAGGTTGCAAAGGAGCAGACTGAAGTCCAACCCCGAGGTGGCAAAGTACTTAAGGGGTAGGAAAGAGATCAGGAGAGTCATGCCAGCCAGGCTGATTACGCCGAGTTCGTCCAGCCCGAATCCTCGAATTGGGTCGTCGAGAAGGGTCAGATAGGCCAACACGGCCAGCAGGGCCCGTTGAAGCCAGAGAACACGGCGGCGCTTCCCCTGTGCCCTTGACGCGGGACCCTCGAGATCGACGCTCATGATTTGTCCTTCGAACTCAGTCGCACTTCGGAGGTGCAGATTCCCGTTCTCAGCTACGGTTTAAGACTAATCGTGCGATTTTGGCGGTTTCTGATCTCATCGGCAACCCAAAAAATCGGGCGAGAGCGTCCACAACGTTCATACCGGATGGTCTCTCTATTCTACGATCAAGGGGTTGAGGCTTGCGTGATATACTGGCCGCATGGATACGGCTCGGACGGGAGTCCCCCAGGCAAAGCTCCCGACCCGATATGGTGATTTTGAGATCTACGGCTTCGAGAACCGTCAGGATGGGGAGCAGATCGTGGCTGTAGTAAAGGGTCCGCTGAAGAACGAGAAGCCGCCCTTGGTACGCATCCACTCCCAGTGTTTGACAGGCGATATTTTTAGATCGCTTCGCTGTGACTGTGGAGACCAACTGGAGCAAGCTCTGGAGCGAATAGCAGCTGCTGAGAGCGGCGTGCTCGTCTATCAGATGCAGGAGGGTCGTGGCATTGGCCTGATGAACAAACTCCATGCCTACCAGCTACAGGATGAGGGCGTCGATACTGTCGAGGCTAATGCCGAGCTCGGATTCGAGCCTGATCTCAGATCCTATTCCTTCTGTGCGGAGATTCTGAAATCGCTCGGAATCACCCGAATTCGCCTGATGTCCAACAATCCGGAAAAGATTCGTGGGCTGGAAGAAGAAGGGCTGGAGGTCGTGACTCGAATCCCGCTGGTCGTCAAACCTTCGCCAGTCTCGGAAAGGTATTTGAAAACCAAGAAAGAAAAGCTGGGCCATCTTCTGGATTGAAAACTCTCTTGGCTAGGAGCCTGTCCGAGTAGAGGTCCAGATGCGCGGGAGGGACGCCCTCCTCCCAATCAAGCGCAGCCTGTTGCTGAGTCGCAGATCTGAAGGTTGGCTACATTGCGGGCTTTCGAGGCGCTTTCGACGGCCTCTTTGAAGCGGCCGACCGGCACGTAACCCTCAATCCGGTCCAATTCGGCACCGTTCTGGTCCATGATGATGGTGCAAGGGTACGCCGTGATCCCGAACCTTCTCTGCAGCCGGACGCCGTCCTCCTGTGTCTCGGCGTTCAACCTGAGCCAGACATAGTTGCCCGACATTTCGTCGATCAGCTCGGAGTCGCGGAAGGTCTCGGAGTCCATCTTCTTGCAGTAGGAGCACCAATCTGTGTAGAGGTAAGCGAGGAGCAACTGGTCTCTCGATTGTGCCTCGTCCAAAGCTTCTTCGTAGTCGGATTCCCAGCCCAGCCGGCCGGGGACGGACTGGTACAGGTTGTAGCCTACGAAGGCCAACATGGTGAACCCGAGCAGGGTGAGCAGAATGCTGGCGTTCTTCCTCATTACTGTTCTCCAGGCTTCAAATCGTCTGCCGTGTCTATTTTACCGTCAGGTCCTGCAGAACGGAGATCGTACTCTAACGCTGACAACGCCCTATAGAAAAACGGGTTCGACCAAGCGTCCAGGCGCGTCACCTGCCCCAGGTAGGCGGGGGCGAGGGCGTCGATCAGTTCTTCGAAGTTCTTCGCCGCAGGGAGCTTTGAGTGCTGGCTCTGGTATTGGCTGATTCCCGAGGAAAATTTATCTAGATCAGAGCGTGTGCGTACTGTTCTCTTCTCGTTCAGCACTGCGATGATGAACTCGGCCTTTTCCCAGCGGCGATCTCCGATTCGTACCTCATCGATCACCCACTGTTCATCCTCCTTGGTCATCTTGACTGCCGTCTTGATGGTCACTATAGCCACCGCATGGCTTCCCATGTACTTGATCTCTTCTACCTTGACCTGCTCCTTCGAGAACTCCGCGGTGTCGAATGTGCGGACCCCGTCCTGTATCTGCTTCTCAAGGCTCTTGGTGCAAGAAGCACCGAACAGCAGGAGGGCAATCAAAGCGTGGCGCACGGAAACATCTTAACATAGTTGATACTGCGGTCTGACTCGTCTTCCGAGGTGACCCGGGGCCCAAAGTTTCGCCTGAATGACCCGATCCGGCTGCTCGGGAAAGTCCGTGACTGATAAGATCATAGCGAGGCCTACTTGAAATGGTCTCCTGATCTCAGGGATCGAGTGTCTGGCTTGTTTGACACCGAAGGACCCGCGGTTTTCCGACGCAATGGCAGTTCAACTGGACACTTCGGTGCAATTTCTGAAGGGAGTCGGGCCCGCTCGAGCCGAGATGTTTGCGAAGGCGGGGATCCGCACCGTCGAAGACCTTCTCAGCTATAAACCGTTCCGCTACGAGGACCGTTCCAACTACAAGAAAGTCAGCGAATTGGCCGCTGGAGAAGATGCCCTGGTCGAGGGTGAGATTCTAGTTACGGGAGACTACACCACGCCCATGAAGGGAGTACAGATTTTCGAGATCATGGTCCGGGACTCGTCCGGTTCGCTCTCGGTGAAGTTCTTCAACCAGGTTTATCTGCGTCGCGTTTTACGCAAGGGTCAACGGCTGATTCTGTTTGGAGTGCCCCGCCGTGACGGCTACACCAGGGACCTGGCGCTGATCAATCCGGAGTGGGAGATTGCCGACACGTCTTCCGATGTGCATATTCACAGTGGGAGGATTGTTCCCATCTATCGCCGTGTCGGAAAGCTCACGACGAGAATGCTTCGCGGCATTCTTTTCAGTCTGCTTGCCGACTTAGGAGCGGAGCTCGCAGATCCTCTGCCGCCGAGCCTTCGACAGAAGCACGGTTTTCTAGATCGGCTTTCGGCTCTTCGGGAAGTCCATTTCCCAACGGTTCCTCCGGGCGAAGCCAGGGAGTCCTTCTGGCAGCGTCTTGAATCGGGCCGAACTGAGGCTCACCGTCGCTTGATCTTCGAGGAGTTCTTCCTTTTCCAGACGGGGCTTCAGCTGATCAGGAGACAGCGAGAGGTGTTGCCCAAGACCCGCGTCATGAAGACGAGCGACAAACTCCGGCAGGCGTTGAAGTCGGTGCTCCCCTTTCGCCCCAGCGCCGCTCAGAAACGGGTTCTCAGGGAGATCGTCGACGACCTTTGCAGCACCAAAGTGATGAGCCGTCTGCTTCATGGTGACGTAGGCTCCGGCAAGACGATTGTGGCGTTGCAAGCCATGGTAGTGGCCATTGAAAATGGTTATCAGGCTGCCCTGATGGCCCCTACTGAGATTCTGGCAGAACAGCACTTCCAGACTTTCACGAGCTATTTGGAGAACACGTCCTACGATGTGGTCCTTCTGACGAGCCGAGTCAAGGGCAAGAAGCGGAAGTCACTCCTGGCTCGGATCGAATCAGGCGATGTCGATCTGGTCATCGGGACCCACGCCTTGATTGAGCAACAGGTGGAGTTCGAGGATCTTGCCTTGGTTGTCATCGACGAGCAGCACCGTTTCGGAGTCCTGCAGAGGTCCGGATTGATGGCGAAAGGAGGACATCCGGACACGCTCGTGATGACGGCGACACCGATTCCCCGGAGCCTGGCGCTTACCGTTTTTGGAGACCTGGACCTGTCGGTGCTGGATGAGATGCCTCCTGGCCGTCAGCCAGTGCGGACCGTAATCAAGTCGGAGCGAAGCCGCCAGGAGGTCTACGACGTCATCCGGGGCGAGCTGAGGAGAGATCGGCAGGTCTTCATCGTTTACCCGTTGATCGAAGAGTCACAAAAGCTGGCCTTGCGAGCCGCCAAGGCCATGGCCGAGCATCTACAGCAGGAGGTGTTTCAGGAGTTCACGGTCGGACTGATTCATGGCCGGCTCAAGGGGGAAGAGAAGGAAGAGTTGATGACCGGACTGCGGCAAGGTCGTATCCAGGTCCTGGTTTCGACGACCGTGGTCGAGGTTGGGATAGATTTGCCCAATGCCTCCG
>JAKZYH010000082.1:0-2636 GCA_047514575.1 Acidobacteriota bacterium
GTGCCGCCCTCCTCGATCAACGCCTCCGCAAACCAAGAAGTGCGGCTAGATCCGCCGCCCTTGTGGGCAAGGGTTGATCCAGCGGCTGGATCAAGACCTCGCTGTCTATGTGGAGCGGCTGGCGATTCGGAACCCTGTGTAGCTTAAGTAGCCTGCCAGCGCCACGGTGATCAGGCTCACTCAGGACGGGACATCCCAGCCACCGACGCGGAAGTCCCAGGGGACAATCACGCGCAGAAGATGGGCGAGGGCAACCAACAAGAAAATGATCCCGCTTGTGGTTGCGTATCCTGTCAGAGTCATCGCATACTCCTCCCATTCGGGATCTGGAATTCAGGTCTCGGTCCGCCAGCAGTGTACGGCTGCTATGGCTGGTGATCTCCGCTCGACAGCTGCACTTCGATCTCGTCGGGGTCTTTGAAGTAGACTCGGTTGCTGCGCCGAGCAGGGTCCAAGCCCTGGCGCTCCAGCTCCGCCGTCACTGTGGCGACTTCGTAGTCTTTAATTCCGATGCAATAGTGATTCATCCCTGAATTCGGGTTCTGAAAGAGCGCCAGAAAGTTCTTCCCGAGACCGAGGAAGCAATTCGTCTGACTTTGGCTCAACACAGGCAGACCCAGATGTTGTTGATAGAAGTCCCGAGAGCGTCTCACGTCGGTCACGTTGAGTGCCACGTGGTTGACTTCCACTCCCTGGAAGGTCGAGGAGGTGGGAGCTGCGGTACCCCGCGAGACAACGGTTAGGGCAGCGAGCCCGGAAATCAAGTCGCGACGACGGATCTCACCTCGTTCGTAGCGTGTGAGCATATCCGAGATACGGTTGTACATGCCGGCCTCCTTCGCAGATGTAGTGTGGTGCAGACAGTGTACGCCTGTCGGATGTGGGAGGGCAATGAAAAGGGCCGTGGATCTCGAAGGCTAGTTCAGAAATCGGGTTCAAGGGTCAGGGGACCACCATTCCAGAAGATTGCCGTCGAAGTCGTAAAAGTAATGGGCATTCGCCTTCATCCACTCCAGGCGAAAGGGGCCTTCAACGACGACACCTGCGGAGCGAACGTGGCGCACGGCGTCGTCGATTCGGTCTCTCGGTATTTCAAACGCAAAGTGGATCTGGCCCCAGCGCCGCTCGTTGGGGAAATCTGAGACCCCTGTGATGACGAATCGCTCATTGGCAAGACTGCTCCGGAGTAACGCTACCCGTTGGCGCTTGCCCGGCTCGCCCGCCCAGAACCAAGCCCACTCCTCGTGAGCCCCCTTCCAAGAAGAGAAGGCCGGATCGGGAATCAGGCCGACCACCTCCTGGTAGAAGCGAGCTGCACTTTTGACATCCTTCACTGGGAGGACAATCTCCGAAAGGCCTACGCTGAACATGGCTTACCCGCTCCTCTATCCAGAGAAAGTGTACGGCGGTGGGCGGTGGGGTGCAACAAGGAGGGCCGAGGGTGCGGCTGTTGAGATCTGGGGTTAGAAGGTGGTAGGCTTGCGGCGCTGTGACTGAAGTTCTTGAATTGTTGATTGCAGAGCGGGATCGGTTGGATCAGGCCATTGCGGTGTTGCAGGGACCTCGTCGGCGGGGTCGTCCACCTGGGCGGCCACCGGGCTCAGGGAAGAAGGTTGCTGCAAAGAAAGTACGCAAGAGACATCGGGTGTCGGCTGAGGCACGGAAGCGGATGTCTGAGGCGCAGAGGAAGCGGTGGGCTGCGCAGAGGAAGGCGGCGAAGAAATCGCCCTAAAACAAGAGGTAGCCCTATGGGTGCACCCCCTCACAAGCTCTCCATCGACGAGGTCCTCTTCCTTAATGCGTTCGGTCGGGACGTACAGTTCCACGACAACTACCCGCAGTCAGCCTACTTGGATCTCGAAAGAGGTGATCTGCTTTGGCTGTACGACGATGATGAGGACGCTTATTCGGAAGCTGGATTCTCGCCCGAGGACAACGCGGCCGATCGCCAGCGCGTCGCGAAGTCTCCAGCCCGATATCTGGAGATCCTAGGGCTGGATCACGGGGATCACCATGAGATCCTGCAGGAGTTCTTCAACTCGGACTGGACCGACGATGACGACGCGCGGCTCAAGGCGAGGGAGGCATACTTCGGCTCAATCGGCGGATGGAAGAAGGCGGTCGCCGATGAGGGCGTTGTCTACGCGTACTACGCCTTCCGCGACCAAGCCATAAAGAACATGGCAGAGCAGTTCCTTCACGAGAAAGGAGTTGAGCCTGAATGGAAATAGCTTCCGGATGCTGCCCAACAAGGCGCTACAGACTGACGTGATACCGACGGGGTCCAGTTGAATCGTGTGCCGCTTGGCATTAAGCTCGGTGGCTTAGTGGCCTACGAACCCTCATGGGCCGTAAAGCCCGGTGCCACTCTCTGAGCGCCCCTTCCGTTAGGCGACCAAAACCGCTCATCTAGGAAGGAGCAGGATGTGATAAAGAAGATTGCCACAGCTGCTGTTTACCTTCGACACTTCCATGGAAAAGAAAATAACCATTGCCCTCGCCGACGATCACACGATCTTCCGAGATGGGTTGCGTCAGCTGCTCTCTCTTGAGCCGGACCTCGAAGTAGTAGGTGAGGCGAAGAATGGCACGGAGTTGCTCGACCTCGTCCGCGAATTGCAGCCCGATATCCTGCT
>JAKZYH010000083.1:0-20648 GCA_047514575.1 Acidobacteriota bacterium
TTTCCGTACAGGTCCCTGAACACTGCCACTATGCCGTAGGTTTTCTCCTCAGGGTCACGAACGAAGACAACGCCCTTGTTCTTGAATGCGTTGAAATCGCGCCAGAAGTCGTCAGTCTGAAGGAACAGGAACACGCGCCCACCAGTTTGATTTCCGATTCGTGAGGACTGTTCCGCTCCAACCGCGCGTGCAAGCAGTAGCCGCGTTTCAGCGGAGCCGGGTGGTGCTACTAAGACCCAGCGCTTGTTTTGAACTTCAATGAACGTGTCTTCGATCAGGCTAAAGCCAAGGGTGCCAACGTAGAATTCGATCGCTTCATCGTAATCCTGAACAACAAGGGCTACATAGCTGATCGACTGTTTCATGAAGTGTTGTCCTCGTCAAAGGGACAAAGCTTACTGGCTAGGTGTTCTTGAACGGGGGCGTCCGTTTTGAGTACCGAATCTCCCGTGCGGCGGGAGACTGTTTCCCGTCATTGAGGAGTCGTCTTTGGATGCCGATTTTCGAGAGCCTAACACATTCTCTGGCGGCGGACACCAATGAACTGGCCGCCTCTGAAGGTAGGCGCGACTCTCGACCAGATTCTTGGCGCCATGGACTTGGATCGCATGACGCTTGCTGGCGTAAACACCCACGTCTGTATTCGGACTACTGCTATCGATGCCTATCAACGTGATATTCGCGTGGTATTGGCGACTGAGTGTATCGACTCGCAAGACCCAGAACACGCTCACGTATCGATGGCTTACATGGACAAGAAAATCCCCGTCGCAATGACGAATGGCCAAATCATGGACATGCTGGCCCAGCGATTCTAGTGGTCAGGAACTTGATCACTTTGAATCGAATGACCGCTTTCCTAGAAGCGGACGTTCAGATTCGCATTGATCGGGTGATTCCCGGGGATATCCTACCGCTTTCTGACTGGATGATAACCGGACGACATATTTCCCAACAGGGTTGATTTTCCAGCTTCCCGAGGGCTAACCTCATCTCGACTGCCTATGATTGTCTAGTCGAATGCGTTTCAGTCAGATCCCTCCCGACATAAGGAGAGGTTTGCCTGGGAATGCCCTTCCGTTGCCTGACCCTTTAACACAGAAACGAGAGACCGGCTCGAGGGCCGGTAAGTCCCTGGAGAACAAATATGGGCTCTTACAAAAGCTCTGCGCCAGATTCTCTGCAATCTTGGGGCTGGGACGAACTCTGGAGAAAAGAGTTCGAGCCGTATGACCGTCGCGGCTGGTATCCCGCCCGGGTCACTTCAATCGACCGACGATCTTCTACCGTTTGCGGCACCGGCCCGGAGCGGCGAGTGCCACTTGCGGGGCGACTTCTTCGCGAAGGATCGGCAACGTGGCCGGCTGTTGGCGACTGGGTGGCGATCGCATCCCACGGTGATTCGGAGGTTGAGGTGGTCGAAGTGGTCCTGCCAAGACGTAGCCAGTTCGTGCGACAGGCACCGGGAAGACGGACGCAGCCCCGCGTGGTGGCAGCAAACATCGACACCGTCTTTCTGATGAGTGCCGTGACCGAGGACTTCAACCTCAGGCGTCTGGAGCGCTTCCTGGTGGTGGCCTGGGAGAGCGGCGCCAGACCGGTTATCTTATTGACCAAGTCGGATCTAATGGCGGATGTCTCGGGGCGACTGACCGACGCCGCGTCGGTGGCTCAGGGTGTCCCCATCCACGCCATCTCCTGCCTTGGCTCGACCCATCTCGAGGTTCTCGACAACTATCTCTCCCCCGGCCGGACAGTGGCCATGTTGGGATCATCCGGTGTCGGTAAGTCAACTCTGATCAACCGGCTCATGGGGAACGAGGAACTGGCTACGGCACCGGTCCGTAGCCGGGACGGAAGGGGACGTCACACGACAAGCCGGCAGCTACTGCTGCAGCTGCCCCGAGGGGCCCTGGTCATCGATACGCCAGGACTGCGCCAGCTCAAGCCCTGGGAAGGGGAGGAAGGCTTGGGGCGAACCTTCTTGGAGGTGGAGCAGCTAGCCCAGCGATGTCGCTATGGCGACTGCAGCCACCAAAGCGAGCCGGGATGCGTCGTCCAAGAAGCTCTCTTGGCTGGACGGCTGAGTCCGGCCCGTTTCGAGAATTACCTAAAGCTACAGCAGGAGCTCGCGTTTCAGAGCTGGCGACGCGACGAACACCAGGCGCGTGAAGAAAAGCAACGCACTAAGAGCGTTCACAAGTTGCTCCGGCGACGGATCGCCGAAAAGACACGTTGGCGAGAGTAAAGCCGAGCCCCATACGTGATGGTGCAACCCTGATCGTCGCACGTTCCTCTCAGCGGTGTTCAGGAGGCCTGTGTTGATAGGCCAGACGATCCCCTACTACGAGGTCACCGTCAAGTTCGGCGAAGGTGGTGAGGGCAGGGTGTACCGGGCTGGCGGCAGCCCTCTGAAGCGGGACCCGGGCGCGCACTTACGAGAGACTCGTACATATCGACTATGGGACGGCGTCCCTCTCGGGCTTTCTCGGTAACGAGAGATCCGGGCAAGCCGACCGTTGGCAATCTTCGACGACGAACGAAGAGATCGTGCACGACTCTGATCGGCCCTTCCGGTGGCGACGGACCGGGGCCAATGGCTTCGTCAGGTGGTGGTCCTGATCCACTGCCAGCCAAAGGTAGTGAAGCTGGCCAGTACGACTCTCAGGGGAAAGCGCGACCGAACTATCCTGGCCGGGTGTGGCATGTCACTTGAACGTATCACTCGACGTTCCGCGGACGACGTGAATGTCCGCTTCTAGGTGCGGCCGGTCGATTAGATCGGATTGGACGCCGGCTATAAGATGGGTGCCGACTATCACAAGCGTCTCTTAGCTCGTAGGACTCTGGCAATCCTGCTCTCTCATGCCTTCTGAGAACTCGCTGAAGCCGAGAGCCGACGAAACCCACCTCCAGAAGAACGCAACTTGAGACGTGCGGCGTTCAGACGTTACGACGTGCGACGTCTTTGACAGGCCTCCGATCTCTTCATGGGATCTCTGGCTCTCCGGTTATAATGCCTCCATGGATTGGACTGTAGTCCTGGTCGGGACCGCTGGCCTGCTCGTGGGGAGCTTCCTGACGGTCTGTATTTTTCGCATTCCCCTGGGCGGATCTGTCGTTCGTCCACGGTCCCGTTGTCCCCAGTGTGAGAAGCAGATTCGGGCCTGGGACAATATTCCGGTCTTGAGTTATCTGCTCCTACGGGGAAAGTGCCGAGACTGCGGAGGACGCATTTCCTGGGTCTATCCCGTGGTGGAATTATCTGCAGCGGCACTTTTCGTGCTTCTGTGGCATCAATTCGCTCTGACACCGCCCTTCTTCATCAATCTGGTCTTCTTTTGCCTGCTTCTGGTTCTGGCCTTCATCGATCTCTTCCACAGGATTCTCCCTGACGTCCTGAATCTGAGCGGTCTACTGTTCGGAGTTCTGGTGTCGCCCTTCCAGGTCCCCGGTTTCTTTCACTGGAACGTCTCTGATCTCGGCCCGGGACCGATCTGGATGAACTATCCGCTTTCCCTCTTGGGAATCCTTGTGGGCGGAGGATTGCTCTGGCTGGTCTCAGCGATCTACCACAAGGCGACCGGGGTGGCGGGGATGGGATTCGGTGACGTTAAGATGCTGGCCATGATGGGAGCCTTCCTGGGATGGAGACTGGCCTTGCTAGCGATCTTCCTGGGGTCGGCCACAGGCGCCTTGGTGGGTTCCGTCTTCATCTTGATCCTGGGAAAAGGAAGGCGCTATCCGCTGCCCTTTGGGACCTTCCTGGCCCTAGGCGCGGTCATGGCGGCGCTCTGGGGAAATCTCCTGCTGCGATGGTATTTGGGCGGCCTCTAAGTGTTCCATTCAAGTGGAATGCAAAAAAATCTTTCGCAGATTTTCGGACCCGCGCGTTAAGTCAGGTAGAAACGCAACAAGGAGGACACTCAAGATGAAGAGACAAGTTTCTACCTGGTGTGTGGGCGTCTTTGCACTTCTGTTCTGTATCTCGGCCCTCGGGGCAGAGACGGCGCAGGACCGCAAGGTCGACCTGAACCAAGCGAACGTGGAGGAACTGAAGGACCTCCCTGGAATCGGGACGTCGACGGCAAAACGCATTCTGGAGTTCCGAGAGAAAAACGGTCCCTTCGAGCGGATCGAAGATCTCATGAATGTGCGAGGCATCGGCGAAAAGAAGTTCTTGAAGCTGAAAGATAGGATCACAGTCGGTCCCGCGGCTCCTTCTAGAGCTCGCGGTCCCTCCTCTCCTCGATGATGCGTTGTGCTCCGTTCCGGGACAAGGCGTTTCGCATTTTGACCCGACTGGATGGGACAGGAGTGAAGAGAGGGCTCCGTCGCGAGCCATGCTCCAACTGGAAACGCTCTGGAGTCCTATCCGTCAAGATCCGCAATGCTCAGTTCCGGAATGGAGCACTCCTCCCCAGTCTTCCCTGCCTTGTTCAAGGGAATAATCTGGCGTCGAGCTTGACCTACTCGACAAATTTGAACCAGTGAGCCTGGCAAGTGTCGTGAAAATGAATTAGATTTCCAGTCGGCAGCCCTCAGCCCGAGGTCCATTGAAAAACTCTTTTCCGCGAATCGGCGGGGTTCTCAAGAGCGTCCCTCCCTATGACGGGAACCTTGTGGCCTGGGGGACGCGGATCCGTTTGCGGACCTGGTGTTGAGCACCTTTGAGGGTTTGGGAAGTCTATGCAGGTCGAGTGTCTGGATTATCGAGAGCTTCCTGGACAGAATCCCCTCTTTCTCAAATATCTCTACCACTTTGACGAGGTGAGCGGTCTCTACGCTCCCGGAGCGCCCGCTCCACTCGATATCGAGGCACTAGAGCGTCGGGTGGAAGCGGTCGCGAAGCGGCCTGTGCGGTTCTCGCGGGAGCGCCTCGTCTCGCTCTTGGATCCTTTCAATCGAATGCTCGGAGCGGGCGAAGTCACTCAGCAGAACATCCAGAAGCTGAAGCGACGAGACACAGTTGCAGTAGTCACTGGACAGCAGCTGGGGCTCTTTGGCGGGCCCGCGCTGGCTGTCTACAAGGCTGCAACCGCAATTCGGCTGAGCCAGATCCTGGAAGACCGTGGTTACTCCGCAGTACCCGTTTTCTGGCTTCCGTCGGATGATTCCGATTTTATGGAGGTTCGTTCAACTTCTTTTTATGATCGAGCAGATGAGCTGCTGGACGTCCGCTATCCCGGCGCACAGAGTGACAGCCAAATGGTGGGGACGATCCGCCTCAAGAGGATTTCAGAGATCCTCGAGCAACTCAAACATGAGGCTCAGCGGGCAGAGTTTTTGGACTCAACGCTGCAGACCCTGGGAGCCAGCTATCGTCCCGACCAGGATTTTCGCCAGGCTCATGGACAATGGCTGGCCGGCCTTTTCGAAGAGCATGGTCTGGTGCTGTTTGATTCCTTGATTCCGGGGTACAAGCCCGAATTGACGGGAGTCTTCACCAGGCTGGTGGAAAAGAGGTCAGAAGCGCTCCAGGCACTGCGGCAGAGGAGTCAGGAGCTCATTGCTGCCGGCTTCACCCCACAGGTTTCTTTCGAGGATTCGGAAACCCTGCTGTTTTCCTACGAGGGGAAGACTCGGCACAAACTGGTCTACCAGGACGGGGAGTATCAGAGTAAGAAGAGGAAGTTGGGTAGCTACTCCCCTGACGAGCTGCTGTACCGGATCGAGTCAGATCCGGAGAGTTTCGGACCCAACGTCCTGCTGAGGCCGATCGTTCAGGATCACTTGTTCCCGACTGCCGTCTATGTCGGAGGTCCTTCGGAAGTCGCATATTTCGCTCAGGTAAGCGCGATTGCCTCGCGTTGGGGAGTAGAGCCCTCCATCTTTCCGCGAATGGGCGTTACGGTAGTTGATCGAAAGGCTCAGCGCCTGCTCAAGAAGTATAGCCTCGAGGCTGGCGGACTGATGTCAGGCGATCCGATGCAGGCGGTTCAAGGTCTCCTGAACCAGGGTGGGGCAGGGGAGGTTCTCAGGACCTTTGACTCTGTGCAGCAGGAGCTGAGGTCTCAGTTGTCCTCTCTCAAGGCGCACATCAATCGTTCCGACCCTGGCATGGTCGAGATGATGCTGCGGGCAGAGAATCGGATCATCTACCACATCGAGAAACTGCAGCGCAGATTCGTGGCGAACTATCGTCAACGAGACGAGGCTGTGGGAAGACACCTGGACTATCTGCAGTACCGGCTGTGTCCCGAGGGCAAGCTCCAGGAAAGAGCTGTCAACTTCAACCAGTTCCTGATTCAGGAAGGGCCGACCTTCATCAACTCAGTGATGGAGGAGGTCCAGCCCTTCTGTCTCAGCCACCAGGTTCTCTATGTCTGAACAAGCCGATGTGCTCGCAATAGGTGCACATCCGGACGATATCGAGCTCGGGTGTGCTGGAGCCCTTCTGAAGCTGAGATCGCAGGGGCGGCGGATCGCAGTGGTTGATCTTTCTCGTGGGGAGTTGGGCACTCGGGGATCGGCCGAATTGCGGGAAAAGGAGGCCGCGGCGGCGGCCAAAGTGCTGGGCCTAGATTTCCGCACCAACCTGGGATTCGAGGACGGAAATATCCAGCCCACTCCTGAAAACCGACTCAAACTGATCCGGATTCTGAGGCAGACGCGCCCCCGTCTCGTGATCACCCACTCCCGCTGGGGACACCCCGATCACAGCCAGGCCGCGCAGCTGGTCGAGGACGCTGTACACCACGCCGGACTTGCTCGCATTGACACCGGTCAGGAGCGATTTCGTCCCCAGAAGATCGCGTTCTGGATGCAGTTCAACCAACCCAGGATGCCCCAGCTCCTGGTCGACATCTCAGAATTCATGGAGGTCAAGGAGGAAGCGATACTTGCCTTTGCCTCTCAGTTCTACAAAGCCGGATCCCGCGAGCTCGAGACTTACCTCAGCGGCCCCGATATTCTGGATCAGATCAGAAGCTTCCATAAGCATCTGGGCAGTTTGATCGGGTGCCACTTTGCAGAGGGTTTCCTGCTTTCCCGTCCCCCTAGAATAGAAGACCTCTCGAGTTGCTAGAGAGCAGTTTAGCGAGTAGTAGTAGCGTGAGCAGTAGTGCTCCACTGCTGCTCACAACTGGACTTTGAGACCTCGGATTGGGTAGATTGCTTACTGGTGTTTGATCGTCAGTATCGAGTGTACTCCCATCTTCTTCTAGTCGCTGATGTGGCGGTCGGAGTACCCGCGCTGTTTCTTGCCTACTTCTTGCGGAGTCATGCCGGCGAGCTGATTCCTTCGGGCCTCGGGGGTCTCCTCAACCCGGAGCTGCTTCCTTTTCGACAATACCTTCTCTACTTCCTGGCCCTGCTCCCCTTATGGGTGCTTCTTCTGCTTATTACCCAAAGGTATTTCGAGCTGGTATATCTTCCTCTACGACAGCAGCTTACACGTGCTCTCCATTTTGCGCTGGCCGGTGGTGTCGTCACTGGCTTCTTCACCTTCTCCCTGAATCTGGTGGTGAGTCGTCCCATCTTTTTTGGTTTTGTACTGATCTTCAGCAGCTTAGTTGCCCTCAACCGGGTTCTCATCCAATGGGTGCTCAGAAGCAGGAATATCAACGAGCACAATCAGATCAAGATCGTCGTCGTGGGGACGGACAGCCGCTCCACACGGGTGGGTGAGGTCCTGGAGCACTCCCAGAAGTATGGCTATCACGTAGTAGGGCATATCAGCTGCGGAGCTGAATCTGTCGCCGATGCGAGTTTGAACGTTCTGGGTAGTCTCGAGGATCTTCCCCGGCTTCTGGTAGACGAGGTGGTAGCCGACGAAGTCATCTTCGTGGAGGAGCAGGGGTGCCGACAGGAGAATATCGAGGAGCTGATGAGCCTGTGCGAGGATCTGGGGATCAAGACGCGGCTGGCGCTGGATGGTTTCCCCAAAGCGGGTGCCAGGCCGTCTCTGGAGTTTCTGGAGGGTTTGCCGTTGATCACCTATTCGACGGTTCCCGACCACAGCCTATCGTTGGTCGCGAAACGCCTTCTGGACTGCTCAGCCGCAGCATGTCTTCTGCTGGTGACGACCCCGATCATGCTGGTGGTCATGCTGCTGATCAAGTTCACCTCGCCCGGCTCCATTTTCTACAGCCAGATCCGCTGCGGCCTCTACGGTCGGCGGTTCACCTTGACCAAGTTTCGGACCATGATCGAGGGAGCTGAAGACAAGCTCTGGGAAATCAAACATCTCAATGAGATGGATGGGCCTGTCTTCAAGATGCGTAACGATCCGCGGGTGACTCCTTTGGGCCGAATTCTTCGCAAGTTCAGTATCGATGAACTGCCTCAACTCGCCAACGTACTCAAGGGGGAGATGAGCCTGGTGGGTCCACGCGCCCCGCTTCCCGAGGAGGTGAAGTACTACTCCCTGAAGCACAGACGTCGCCTCAGTGTAAAGCCTGGGATCACCTGCCTCTGGCAGGTTTCCGGACGCAACGAGATCGATTTCCAGGGCTGGATGGATCTGGACTTGCGCTATATCGACCATTGGTCTCTGGGACTGGATCTAGTGATCCTGCTGAAGACGATTCCCGCCGTCTTGAAGGGGAGAGGAGCGAGCTGACACGATCTACACCTTCGGTGTAGTCTTACAGATCAGTGACCCGCTCACTTGTATCCTGGGGCTTGGGATCCGGGATTCCCACCTTGTTGGGCAAGCGACAGATTTCCCAACTGCTCTTTATATTGAAGCTGGTAGAGCTTGTAGTAGAGCCCCCGGTGTTTCAACAGCTCGTCATGAGAACCCTCTTCCCTGATTTGTCCCTTCGACAGCACGACGATGCGATCGCAGTTTTGTATCGTCGAGAGTCGGTGGGCAATGATCAAGGCGGTTCGGTTTCTCAGGAGCTTGTCGAGGGCATCCTGGATCAGCAGTTCGGTATCGGTATCGACCGAGGAGGTGGCCTCGTCTAGAACCAGGATCTGGGGATCATGTGCCACGGCGCGCGCAAAGGCCAGCAATTGCCGCTGACCCACGGAGAGTGAACTGCCCCGTTCCGCCACGTGGGAATCCAGTCCTTCCTGCATTCGCTCTACAAAGCGGCTTGCATTGACGAACCGGGCTGCCGACTCTACCTGCTGCCGATCGATGTCCTGCTGCCACAGGCGGATGTTCTCCTCGATCGTTCCGCTGAAGAGAAAAACATCCTGCAGAACCACCGAGGTGAGCTGTCTCAGCTCGTCCAGATCCATATTTCTTACATCGACGCCGTCAATCAGGATTGCTCCAGCCTGGACATCGTAGAAGCGGCAGAGGAGGTTGATCAGGGTCGACTTTCCGGAGCCGGTCGGTCCCACGATCGCTACCTTCTCTCCGGCTTCGATGGTGAGGCTCACATTGCTCAGAACAGGAGTCCCTTCCTTGTAGTGGAAGCTGACGTCTCTGAATTCGATCCTGCCCTCGCTGGCCGAGGGAGCGATAGGGTGGCTCGGCGCTTGGATTTCCGGTTGGGTGTCCAGGAGTCTGAAGATTCGCTCTGAGCTGACCATGGCGTTCAGCAAAATGTTGAACTTCTCGCTCAGGTCGCTAATGGGTTTGAAAAAACGATCTGAGTATTGGATGAAGGCGACCAGGACGCCAAGAGTGAGTGTCTTCTGGATGATCTGACCGCCTCCGTACCAGAGAATCAAGCTTACGGCGAGGGATCCGATGAAGGCGACGACCGGGTAGAAGAGTGCATAGTAGAGGATCGACCTCAGGTTCGCGTTGAGGTGGTCGCGGTTGCGCTCTTCGAACTCGTCGTACTTACGATCCTCCTGGACGAAGAGTTGAACCACGGACATCCCAGTGATGTTCTCCTGCAGAAACGCGTTGATCCGGGCAATGCAGGTGCGCACCCAACGGTAGGAACCGCGAACCTTCAACTTGAAGACTGCGGTGGTCAGGACCAGCAGCGGTAGGACCGAGAAACAGACCAGGGCCAGCTCCCAATCCAGCCACAGCATTACGCCAACAATGCCGGCGAGCAGAAAGATGTCTCCAAAGATGCTCACGACTCCAGCTGTGAAGAGCTCGTTCAATACATCGACGTCGGTGGTTATTCGTGTGATGATGCGCCCCACCGGATTCTTGTCGAAATAGCCCACGTGCAGGGTCTGGATATGCGAGAAAATCTGGATTCGCAGGTCGTGCATGATCCTCTGTCCGGTCCAGTTCATGAGATAGGTCTGGGCAAAGGAGAGAAGGAACTGCACTATGAGAACGCCTAGAAAGATCAGGGCGATCCGGTTCAACCCTTCCAGGTCACCGTTTCGAATATGTTCATCGATGGCGATCTCTGTTAGGAGTGGCCCCACCAGCTGGAGTCCCGCGACCAGTAGCAGCAGGAAGACTGAGATCGCCACGATCCACCAATAGGGTCGAAGATAGCCCAACAGCCTTCGTGCCAGTCGGCTATCGTATGCCTTTCCCAGAACCTCTTCTTCGTGGTAGTCGCTCATTCGCTTTCCAACTCTTCTTTCAGCAGCTGCTTCTGGTAGAGCTCGGCATAGGGACCTCCCGCCCCGAGGAGCTCCCTATGAGTGCCTCGTTCTATGATTTGTCCGTCTTCGAACACCAGAATCAGATCAGATTTCTGGACGGTCGAAATCCGGTGGGAAATCAGAATCGAAGTCCGGTCTGACAGCTCCTGCGAAAGTCGCTCCAGGATGCGCTCCTCGGTGTGCGTATCCACGCTGGAGAGGGAATCGTCGAGGATCAGGATGTCCGGGTCCAGCAGCAGTGCCCGACTGATGGCGATACGCTGCCTCTGCCCCCCGGACAGTGTGATGCCCCGCTCGCCGACAAAGGTCGACATCTGCTCGGGGAACTCCTCGATATCATCGAGGATGTTGCTGGTCCAGGCTGCCTCGCGGACCCGCTTCAGATCCGCGTCGGGTCGGCCAAAGGATATGTTCTGGCGAATCGTCTCAGAAAAAAGAAAGCTGTCCTGTGGGACACAGCCGATCCGGGAGCGAAGTTTCAGCAGAGGAAGATCGTTGATGTCGATGTCGTCGATGAACATCGTCCCGCGCGGAATCGGATAGAGCCGACATAGCAGTTGCACCAAGGTCGACTTCCCGCTTCCGGTTCTCCCCACGATCGCGACCGTCTGTCCCGGATCGACCTTGAAGCTCAGGTCAGTCAGCGCGTTGATCCCACCGTAGGAAAAGCTCAGATTCCTGACCTCCAGTTTCCCCTTCAGCTTCTCCACCGGAAGTGGCTTCTCGTCCAGAATATCGGGCTTCTGGGCCAGGATGCGATTGATGCGACCCATGGAGGCGGAGCCTCTCTCCACGACGTTGATGACCCACCCGAGGGCGATTGTGGGCCAGGTAAGCCTGGTCACATAGACCATGAAGGCGACGAGCTCTCCTAGGGAAATCGAACCGGAGACAACCCTGCGTCCCCCATACCACAGAAGGCAAATCGCCGAGAGTCCAAGTAGAAAAGTGAGGAGGGGATAAAAGACTCCCCAGATTCTGACCAGCGCAAGGCTTCTCTTGATGTACTCCCGATTTGACTCTCGGAAGCGGCGGACGGAGGCCTCTTCCTGTCCGTAGGCCTTTACGACTCGGATCCCGGACACGTTCTCCTGAGCAAGCGTCGTAATCGTGGAGAACTGTTCCTGGATTTTCTCGAACCTCTGGTGGATCTTTCTTCCGAAATAGGTAGCACTGTAGGCGACCAGCAGCAGGGGAAGCAGAGTAAAGGCGGCCAGTTTGGCATCAATCTGAAGCAGGATTCCGATGGTCAAGACTGTCATGGAGATCGTGTTGAAGGAATACATGATTCCGGGGCCGAGGACCATCCGGACTGCGCTCAGGTCGTTGGTCGACCGTGACATTACGTCGCCCGTTGAATGTTCCTGGTAGAAGCGGGGTGTAAGGCGCTGAAGGTGACGGAATAGATCGTTGCGCAGATCGTATTCGATGTATCGCGAGACCCCGATCAGAACTCGCCTCATCCAGAAACGGAAGAGGCCCTCAAGGGCACCGACGGCCAGGATCAGGGCTGCGAAAAAAAACAGGTCAGGCCCAGTGTCGCTCGAAAGCCGATCAATCGCTTTTCCCAGGATCCTCGGTAGGGTGACTACCGCGAGATTGGTGAGGAGCACCATCAGCGCTCCCAGCAGGATTCTGCGGCGGTACCTCCGAAGGTAGGGAAGCAGGGTAAGCAGAGACCACTTCTGGGGATTCAGCCTGCTAGTCTCACCGAACATCGAAACCCTTGACGTGAGGGACTTCGTCGCCGGTTGGGTCGACGAAATGGATCTCATAGCCAAACAGGAAGGGCGAATTTTTGGAATACCTCAGACTAAAGTTTCCTGAAGACCTGGGCTTCAAAGTCTTGGGTTTGACGTCGACCGAGAGTTCGTCCAGAAGCTCCTCATCGGCTCCCCAAATCTTCACGACGGCCGTCAGTTCTCCCAGGGGTTCCTCCTCCTGATTCCAGATTTCTCCCTTCAGGGAAAAGCCCTCATGGAATCGGTCGTAGTTGAGGGCGGTCACGCGCAGCGGCACGGTGCTGCGGGGATCCAGGGTTGTGAAGTTCTCCAGGAAGGGAAGTGGGGTCAGGGTGAGAATCAGGAAGCAAACGGCGGCGAGACAGATGGAAAGCAATAGCGCGTGGAAGGCCATTCGAGACTCATCCCGGGAAGGGACGAAGCGCTCGCTTGTTGGAGTTGCTGGGGCTGGACCTGTCCATTTCTGCTGGTACTCGCGATCCAGATCCTCGCGGAGGTCCTGAAGCCCCTTTCTCCGTGAGCGCAGGCGATGTCGGATCACCAGCAGAGCTAGGAGGAAGACAAGCAAAAAGGCCCAGAGGGAATACTCAAGGGACCTTTCGATGATTTCCAGGGTTGCTGCGTCCATTGTCAAGCTCGCCTCCTACTCACCTCAGGTCAGTTCCAAGATACAAGATAGGAACGATCTACGAATTCCCAGGCGAAAGTTCCGAACTCGATCCAGAACCAGACTCTGTTCCTTGTGATCTGGTGTTGCTGACCTGAAACCTGTCACTGTCTCGCCCTGGGAATCAGTCGGGGTCGGTGCGGTTGGGATCGGTGGAGGGGGATCGTCCTCCTCTGATCTCGGGAAACCGACTCCAGAATCCCTTCTTCGATTCGGTCAAGGAAAAGGATTGTCCGAAAAGAAATTGTCCAAAGCGGGTCAGAAGACCCTTCTCCAAACGTCCGTTGGATGGGATTGCAACCCAGCCTTCCTCTCCTAGGAAACTTCTCTTCAAAGCCTTGATGTTGCTGTCGAGGGTAATCAGGGTTTCCTTACCGGAGACTAGTTGGATCGAGACCTCATAGTGATAGTCAACCCGTTGCCACTGGGCGCCGGACAGACGAGGTCGTTGGCCGATCTTGTCCATGTGGTCGTCGGTCAATGGCCCCGAAATGTATTCTCGGGAGCCGGTACGGATTTCACCCTTGGCTCGTGCCTTTCGGGTGACCGTCCAGCCTTCCTCCTTCAAGACGCGGAGCATCCCCTCCCAGGCAGCTTCGAATGGAATGTCAACCCGCAGGGGAGGAACGAAATGCTTCTCCTGTTTTTCTGCCTGACTGAAGTAGGGGAGGCTTCCCCAGAGGATCGAGAGAACGGCTAGCGTCTGACAGCAGCGGCGAGGGATGGCGAAACCGAGGGCTGACTTCCACTTAGAGCTTCTTCTCAACGGCAACGAGCCCTCTTCACGATGATCATTGTCTGCCAACACAAAGCCTTCGGGAACGCCGGGTAGACTCCTACGACGAACGCAGAGATCGTCCACAACCCCATCTGCAAACCCGCGACAATCTGTGTTCCAGCGTTCTAGTGTAAAACATTCGTCCTCAGCCCGCATTTCTGGTGTCCGGCGAGGGTGACTGTTCAATGGGTTCTCCTCTCTCCCCCCTTTCCTTGCCCGTGGCTATGTTTTGGACAAACTAACGAAAGCTGTCAGCACTAGACGGATTATTCATGCCTTCAAAACCCTCAGGGGCACGGGCAGGGGCAGGGGCAAGCGGGGCCTATCTCTGGTAGCGGCGAACTGCCCGCGAGTGGTCTCTGTAGTGAGTCGAGAAGACATGACTTCCGTCGTTTCTGGAAACAAAATATAGATATTCCACAGAGGCCGGATAGAGCGCCGCGTCAATCGAGGCCAGGCCAGGGTTCGCAATCGGGCCCGGCGGCAGTCCGGGGTACAGATAGGTGTTGTAGAGGGAGTCGAGCTGAAGATCACTGCGATGAATGATTCCGTCGTATTCCTTCACCAACTGGACCGCATAGATCACTGTGGGATCGCAGGCTAGCTTCACCTTTTTGTCAAGGCGATTGTGAAAAACCGCCGATACCAGAGGCCGCTCCTCCGCGAGATGGGCTTCCTTTTCGATCAGGGAAGCCAACGTGATCACCTCTCGAGTGGTCATCTGGAGTTCCTGGGCCCGCGCCTTCCGTTGGGCTGTCCACTTGCTGCGAAAGGTGCGAGCCATGGTCTCGACGATCCGGTCCTCGTCCATCGCTTGGGTGACAAAGTAGGTGTCGGGGAAAAGGTAGCCTTCCAGGTTGTCTGCCAAAGGATCCAGATCTGACAAGAGATCTGTTCGCCGCCCTGCCTCCCGAAAACGTTCTCTCTGTCCGAAACCCCGCTGAGCGAACCGCTCGAAGACCTCCTTCATCGCCTCACCTTCAGGCACCGTGACTCTGTATTGGTGGGCCTCACCCCGGTAAAGCCTCTGGGCGACTTCCACCAGGTTCAGCGGTTGACTGAAGAGGTACTCGCCAGCCTTCAGCGAAGCTGGAAAGCGGAGGCTTACATAGGTCCCGAAAAGTGACTGCGATCGAATGATCCCACGCGACTGAAGCAAGCGTCCGATGGTCGAACCCGTGGAGCCACGGGGAACTAGGACAAGGCACTCCGAAGTGTCATAGCCACGATAAGGTTGGTAGAGCTGAAAGCCAACCCAGCCCAGGCTCAGGCCCAATGCCAGGCTCAAGGTGAGGCCGGAAACGACGAGCTTCAGCCTGGGACGACGGAGCTCCGTTGTGAGCTCTTTTCCTCCAGATACCATTTCAGAATCAAAGCTGCCGCGAACTCATTCCTCTTCCTGCGGCGATCCGTCTGGGATAGCCTCAGCTCCTTCATTAACTGTTCTGCCTCTTTGGTAGATAGGCGCTCGTCCATCCACTCTACAAGGACCGAAGTGGTTTCTTGCACACGTTTCACGAGTGGTTCGATCCTGTCTAGAGTTGGACTTCTCTCCCCGCTGAGGTGGAGAGGTAAGCCCACGATCAGACGCTCTACCGCGTGCCGCTGCATGAGGTCTCGAAGCGCCTCCACATCCGCCTCGAGATCCCGTCTCTTCAGGGTCGTCAGGGGGCGGGCGGTGAGTTTGAGCGGATCCGTGACGGCTACGCCAACGTTCCTGGATCCCACATCGAGTGCCATCCATCGCTTCATGAGGAATCAGCCTGGAAATCGTCCTGTGAGTCGGCACGATAGAGCTGGTCGCAGCGAGAAAGCGGGGAATCGAGGTAGGTTTTCTCGATTTCAAGGTACATGGCTGTTCTCTCGCCGAAAAATCGGGGAATGATGCGCCGAATCCGCCGTTTTCGCAGGAGGTCAATCCGGGCCCGCATTTCTTCTTTCCAGCGCTCTTGCGCCTAGGTTATAATCTTAGCGCACTTAGAACTTGAGAGTATTAGCTATGGTAGTGTTTGCCAAGGGTAAGCTGACGATCCTGTTTCTATCCGCACTGGTGGTGGTTTACGGCCTCGTGGGTGGAATCATGGACAAGGTTTCGGCCAGAGATGGGGCCTATGAGAACCTTGCCATCTTCACCAGCGTTTTGAGTAAGGTGAGCGAAGACTACGTGGAGCAGCCCAAGATGGAGAGCGCAATGTTGGGTGCTCTGCATGGAATGATGGAGGCGCTGGATCCCTATTCCAGCTTCGTGCCCAAGGAAGAGTACGAGAAGCTCAGAACCCGCGACGAGTCTGGCTCGGTCGGCCTGGTTGTGTCCAAGCGCTATAGCTATGTGTACATCGTCGCCAGCGAGTCGGAGGGTCCGGCCGACCAGGTCGGACTGCGGTCAGGGGATATGATCGAGTCTATCGATGGGCGGCTCACGACTCAGATGAGTGTGTGGGAAGCTAGACGGATGTTGCTAGGGACACCAGGGACGGCTGTGGATCTGCGCGTCATTCGCGCCAGAAAATCGCCTGCGGCTCTCGAGTTGGTACGCCAGGAGCGGGCTCTAGGCGAGGTCCAGGCGCGGATTGAAGAGCCCGGAATCGGAGTGATCCGCCTCCCCAACTTTGAGCCGGGGATTAGTAGCACCGTCGAGTCGAAGCTCCGCATGCTGGTCTCATCTGGGATCAGGGGTCTTCTAGTCGACGTCAGAAGTACGGCGCAAGGAGAAGTAGGGGAAGCTTTACGGGTTTCGGATCTGCTGGTGGAGAAGGACAAAATCCTCTCGACGCTCAAGGACCGGAAGAGTGAACCCGTAGAACATCGCGCGGCATTGGATCCAATCGTCGCTCAGATTCCCATTGTGGTGTTGACGAACGGTGGAACCAGCGGGCCAGCAGAGATATTTACGGCCGCTCTGCGGGATAACGAAGTCGCGGAGGTCGTTGGTGGTAAGACGGATGGACGAGGGTCACTGCAGGAACTGTTCACGCTCGAAGGGGGTTCCGTCGTATTCGTTTCAACGCAACTCTACTTTAGGCCGAACGGAAAGCCGATCCAGGCCCGAACGATCAGAAACTCCGGCATCGTTCCCGATGTTCAATCACCCAGTGAGGAGTTCGTCACCAATTTCTTGTTTGAGAATGTCTCCGATGATCCGGACGCTGTGCTGGGCTCCGACTTCTACAGGCGGTTGAGCCAGGCGACTCGATCCAAGCAGTTCGATCGGGGAATTGAGCAATTGCGAAGCCGCCTTTTGAAGAAGGCGGCATAAACTACTACATGAACGATTTCTAATCCAGAGGAGGAGAGAAATGAACAAAGGTGACTTGATCGATGCGATCGCCCGTGATGCTGCTATCACCAAGACCCAGGCCCAGAATGCGCTGGATTCTTTGGTGGACAACGTACAGGGTGCGTTGAAGCAAGGGCAAAAGGTCACTGTCGTGGGTTTTGGTACATTTTCGACGAGCGAAAGAGAGGCGAGAGTCGGGCGTAACCCCCAGACTGGCGCCTCTATCCAGATTGCAGCCAAGAAGGTAGTGAAGTTCGCCGCGGGCAAAGCGCTGAAAGATGGAGTGCAGTAGATTCTGATTGTGTCGATGATCCGAAAGGGCGAACCGCAGAACCGAGTCGCCGCCCCGTCTGGTTTCTTGAGGTTATAAGACTGGGAAAATGATTCTGCCATTGTGTCGCTTGTGTAGGTGCGTAGCTCAGGGGGAGAGCACTTCCCTGACACGGAAGGGGTCAGCGGTTCAAATCCGCTCGCACCTACCATTTTTTTGTCTCCCGGAAATAGAAGTTGCGAAAGCGTCGAAAGCGCGGCTGCCACGATGAAAAGCCAGGAATCTAGATCACAGTGGTCCCTGTAAGAAGCCTCCGAACCGTCAGGAGAGACGGAACGATCCAAGAAGTTCCGGATCCTGACGAGGCCCTGGAAATCCTCCGTCATTCCACTTCCCATTTGATGGCTCTAGCTGTGACAGAGCTTTACCCCGAAGTCCATCTTGGGATAGGTCCTCCTACCAGCGAGGGCTTCTACTATGACTTCGAGATGCCAGATCGTCTCAGCGAGGACGATTTGGTGAAAATCGAAGAGAAGATGGAGGCCTTGAGACAGCAGGACCTTGCCTTCGAGCCCGAAATTGTCGAGCACGAGGATGCGCTCGCGTTTTTCCAGGACAAGGGCGAGCGCTTGAAGGCTGAACTGGTGCGAGACCGAACGGGACAGGTCCTTTCTTACTTTCGATTGGGACAGCTGGTGGATTTTTGCACCGGTCCGCACGTGGTCTCCACTTCCCAGCTAGGGGCTTTCAAGCTGCTGTCCATTGCCGGATCCTACTGGAAGGGGGACGAAAAGCGGGAGCAGCTACAGCGCGTCTACGGGACCTCCTTTTTCACACAGGAGGAACTGGACGGCTATTTGAGCAGGCTGGAGGAGGCGAGAAAGCGGGATCACAGACGTCTGGGAAGGGAACTGGATTTGTATACGATCCAGGATCAGGTGGCGCCTGGGCTTATTTTCTGGCATCCGAAGGGGGCCAAGGTTCGTGCATTGATCGAGGAATTCCTGCGTATCGAACACGAGGACCGCGGTTACAGCTTTGTGTATACGCCGCATATCGCCAAGAGTGATCTCTGGAAGACTTCGGGACACTACGACTATTTTCTCGAGAATATGTACACCCTCCCTGTGGATAAGGAGGAATACGTACTCAAGCCGATGAACTGTCCGGGTCATATTCTGATTTATCAGTCGACTAAGCGGAGCTATCGAGAGCTGCCGGTCCGGCTGGCCGAGTTCGGAACCGTCTACCGTTACGAGAAATCCGGTACGCTTCACGGAATGTTGCGGGTGCGCGGCTTTACCCAGGACGATGCCCACATCTTTTGCCATCCCGACCACGTCTTCACCGAGGTAATCGAGACTTTGAATCTGGCGGAACACATCCTGCAGAGTTTCGGCTTTGAGCGGGAGCAGGTGATGCTGTCGGTATGGGATCCGAACGAGCCAGACCATTACGCCGGGGCTCCGGAGGACTGGGAACGTGCTGAATCGGTGCTGCTGCGGGCGTTGACTGAAAAGGGTTGGGACTACGAGCGGCATGAAGGGGAGGCCGCCTTTTACGGTCCCAAGATCGATATCAGCCTGATCGATGCCCTGGGCCGGTCCTGGCAGGTGACGACGCTTCAGTTCGACTTCAATCTGCCAGCGCGCTTCAACATTACTTACGTGGGGCCCGATTCCAAGGAGCAGCAGGTGATCATGCTCCATCGAGCCCTACTGGGATCGATGGAGCGCTTCATGGGGATCCTGATAGAGCATTACGGAGGTGCCTTTCCGCTCTGGCTGGCGCCGGTTCAGGCGCTTGTGCTCCCGGTGAGCGAAAAGCATCAGGCCTACGCCGAGGAGGTTCGCGACAAGCTCAGATTAGAATCTCTGCGGGTCGATGCCGACCTGAGAAACGAGAAGCTTGGCTACAAGATTCGGTCGGCTCAAGTGAACAAGATTCCTTACATGCTGATCGTCGGCGATCGGGAAGTAGAGTCAGGCACCGTATCGGTGAGGAATCGAGTCGAGGGGGATAAGGGGAGTACGGGACTTGACAGTTTTGTTACGATGGTTCAAGACTTGATAAGCGAGAAGGCAATCGGAACATAGCTGGAAGACCATTTGTTCTTTGTAGACGAAGAATCGGCACGAATACTCAGGAGGCTGACTTATCCAACAAAGGGTACGCGTTAATTTCAGAATCAGGGCACGGGAAATTCGAGTTATCGACGAAGACGGAACTCAATTGGGCGTCATGGCCCCCCCGGAAGCACGTCAGCTGGCACAGGATAAAGGCCTGGATCTGGTGGAAGTTGCACCGACGGCCCGACCTCCAGTCTGCCGGATAATGGATCATGGGAAGTACCTGTACCAGCAGGGGAAGAAGGCCCAGGAGGCGAGAAAGCACCAGAAAATCATTCAGGTGAAGGAAGTCAAGTTTCGGCCCAAGATCGACCGTCACGATTACGAGTTCAAGCGAAACCACATCATCCGTTTTCTGAAGGATGAAGCCAGGGTCAAGGCTACCGTAATTTTCCGAGGCCGCGAGATCACCCATTCCGAACTGGGACGAGAGATATTGAAGCGGCTTGCAGGCGAACTCAGCGAGATCGCGGACGTGGAAGGACATCCGAGGCTCGAAGGACATACCATGACCATGATTCTCACCCCGAAGAAACAGCCCGGGGCCTCCGGAAGCTGAACCCTTGCCCCCCTCGAACGTTTGACGGGACGAGATCTGTTAGAATCATATCCGGAGTGTGACAACATGAAGCTAAAGACGAACAGGTCTGCCGCGAAGCGCTTCAAGATCACGGGAAGTGGCAAGATCGCAAAGAGAGGCAGCCATCATAGCCATATTCTTACCAAGAAGAGCCGCAAGAGAAAGCGAAGTCTGAACAGCTGGTCAGAGGTGTCGTCATCGGACACCCCCCGCGTCAAGAAGATGCTCAACCTCTAAGGAAGACGCGAAATGCCGAGAGTAAAGAGAGGAAACCGGAGACTTCAGAGGCGCAAGAAGATCCTTCGCTTAGCAAAGGGCTACTGGGGCACCAAGAGCAAGCTTCACCGCTCTGCCAAGGAGCAGGTGATGAAGTCTCTCTCCTATGCCTACCGAGATCGTCGGCAGAGGAAACGTGATTTTCGAAGCCTCTGGATTATTCGAGTCAACGCGGCGGCGCGAACCCACGATCTTTCGTACAGTCAGTTTATTCATGGCCTGCGGAAAGCAGGGCTGGAACTGAGCCGGAAAACGCTGGCGGACTTGGCTGTGCGCGAGCCGCAAGCCTTTGCGAAGGTTGCCGAGGTCGCTCGAAACGCCCTCCAGTAGATCACCTCAATAATACTTTCAGTGTAGAAAAGACCGAATCAGCGTGAACCCAGGGTAGCTCGCTTCGCATCGCCAACCCTCAGTTACTCGCAGTAACGCCTTCGGTGTAGGTGAGC
>JAKZYH010000084.1:0-2768 GCA_047514575.1 Acidobacteriota bacterium
CGTAACAACAAGGGGAAGGCTTTTGCTTGGCATGTTCATCTCCTGGAGATGGAGGCTATCCCACGGGTCCGGAGTTGTCAATTTCTGGGGACCCGATGCAGCGAGCCGAAGAAAGAGGCGATAACGATCACCAGGGCCAGCGTTCTAAGCCACTTTCGCCTATCCGCGCTCATCTTTGCCTCCCGTCAAGGTCAGAAGGGGTCGGGAGTGAATGTGGGGAGCCGTTCCACCGGGGTCAGGGTGGGGAGCTCGCCGCCAACCACTCCTGGTCGCGTCGTCGTGGGTGGAGCGCATGCCTACGCAGAAGACCTGTCACTGGCACGTGCCTACACCCCCCCCCGGATTTGCTGACGGGTTGGGAAGCCGTCACCACTTTCGGACCATAGATCTTTCGTATCTTTCCAATTGTCCTCCGTGCGTCGGTTCCTTTCACGCGGACTACGTACTCTTCGATCTGTTCCATCCTGAACGGTCGGAGGTACGCGATTCTGAGAGATTTGAATGTCCGCCGGTCGGGGGCGATCTACTCTGACACTGTTTGTACGGTCAGATCTGGCAATTGCGATCTCTGCTTTCCTAGTGCAGGCGTCTGCCGGCTTCATCCTGCCAAACCGCTTGCGCTTTGAGAACAAAGACGCGACTCTGTACTCACCGCGATTTAGATTCAGGAGTTGGATATGAGGGATGTTGGCTTGAACCGGCGCCGCTTCCTGACCGGGAGCTTGAGCACAGGGGGCTTCGCCTACTGGTCCTGGGCCTGTGTATTTTCTTTGCTGGTGCTCGACAATGGGTCTCTCGGCCCCCCTCGAGGTGCGCCAGCTGGGAAGCCAGCTTCAACCGCTCTGGGACGATTGGCTGATCGAAAGCCTGGACAACGTCCGCCATATCCTCCACAGCCCGAAGCCGGGGGAGATCGTCCTCCGACGGGATCGTCCCTGGGAGGATCAGGCCATCTACAACCCGGTGGTCATCAGGGATGGGTATCGCTACCGTATGTGGTACCGCGCCCGGGCGGTGGAGAAACCTATCTACACTGCATACGCCGAGAGTCTGGACGGGATCCACTGGGTGAAACCCAATCTGGGTGACATCGTGCCGGCCGATCTGCTCGTGTTCGAAGGTGGCGACATCGTCGTTCCCGACCGGCCCGGAATGGGGATCGAGCTCGACCGGGATATGGTCGAGAAGTATGCGAGGAACTACGAAGAGGATGGGCCGTTCTGGCCGTGTGTGGGGTCAGATGACAAGTGACAAATGACCGAGGCTCATCACGGGTGTGGGAATCAGTGCAATCTGTCCGTGCATACGTGCGATCGCTACTAGCGTCACACTGAGCGGGAGTCGTGTAGAGAAGGAATCCACCGATCTGAGGCAGGAATGATGCTCGTTCGAGCGGCAGGAGGTAGAAGATCATGATCCTATCGAAGATGGGTGGAATCATGACCAGGCCGGTCCAGACCGTCGATGGGACTTGCTTCTTAAGTTGTGAGCAGTTCAGGCTACTATGGAAGATACCGTCAACGACGAGTTGAAGTCTACGTTCGAGGGATCGCAGAGGACCTTCCGGCGCGGTTTCGGCTGACGAACGTCCAATCTTCTGCGACACCTCCGAGGCCCGTAAGGAGAAAGAGCATGAAAACCCTGTCTCGACGTCATTTCATCTCGAGTTCCGTTGTCGCCACCGCGGCCGGAGTCCGGCCCTGGGCCAGCGCCCGTCGAGTGTCGGCGAATGACCAGGTTTCGGTGGCAGTTATCGGGGTCGGGGGCATGGGGCGCCACCATGTGAACGGCCTTCTGGAAGCGCCCGACGCCGTTTGCGACGTGAACCAGGATTTCCGGGAGCGGGAGGCGGAGAAGGTACGTCAGCGCACCGGGAAGAGCCCAGGGATGGTGAAGGACTTTCGGCATGTCCTGGATGATCCCTCCGTCGACGCCCTCATCGTGGCGACGCCCAACCATTGGCACATCCCCATCGCCGTCCGGGCCCTCGAGGCGGGGAAGGATGTCTACGTGGAGAAGCCGGCCACCCATGTTTTTCGCGAGGGTCGGATTCTGGTGGAGACTGCCCGGAAGACCGGGCGTATCGTCCAGCATGGCACCCTGATGCGCTCCACAGACGTTACGGCCAGGGCTCGCCAGGTATTGGATTCCGGAATCCTGGGTAAGATAAAGATGTCCAAGGCCTGGAACCAGCAGCGTTCTGCACACCCGGCAGCCGTTCCGGACACTCCTGAGCCTCCTGGAGTCGACTACGACTTCTGGCTGGGTCCGGCTCCCAGTCGCCCCTTCAACATCAATCGATTCAAGAACACGTGGCTCTGGTATCGAGACTACGGGAACGGCGATATCGGAGGGGATGGCATCCATGACCTGGACATGGCCCACTTCGGCCTGAGCCCCCGGGGCCACCCAATCCGGATCACGGCCCACGGAAGCGACATCGAGGACCCGGGAGAACGCGAGTTCCCCGACAACATGACGGTGTCCTACGAGTTCCAGGAAGGCAAGGTGCTTCTGTACGAGGACCGGGGCTGGACACCCTACGGACACTACGGCGTGGACAGTGGAAACATCTTCTACGGCACGGAGGGATTCATGGTCTTCTCCCGCCGTGGCTTCTTCCAGGTCTACCTGGGACCCAGGGAGGAGCTGGGGCCGGGGATGAGGTTCAGCCGAAGAATCGGCAACAGGTCCTGGTGGAGCCATCAGCTGAAGCATCACCACGCTGGTTTCTTCGAGAGTGTTCGGACCCGGCGGCAACCCAGTGC
>JAKZYH010000085.1:0-7033 GCA_047514575.1 Acidobacteriota bacterium
TCGAAAAAGAAACTTCGGCCGGCGTGGCGGTGGCTTCCAAGCCGCCGTATTCCTTCCCTCGAGCCTTTGGCTCGAAAAACGGCGGCCTGGAGGCCACCGCCACGGTTTTCAGAAAATTGCTTGGATAACTCTCTATCCAACTATAAATCAATGGATTACGCCGTTTCTCTGTCGAAAACAGCAAATGAAGATTCAGGTTAGCCCCGCCACCGGCCGTGCTGGCCCCATTCGAGAAAGAAACTCTGGTTAGGTCCGCCGTGATTGTCTCTACCACCACTGACAGAGCCGTGACTGCAAAGGAGCGGTCCCGATCAACTGATCGGTGAACGGGTCCCAATGGGCCACCGTGACGATGGATCTTAAGCTGAATCTCCAATACCGGTTCGACAACAGACGGAATTCCTGCCTCCTCGGTGCTAAAAATGAGGGGGGCTATTGGGGATCATCCAGGGCCGCAACCGGGAGGACCTCCTGAGAGCTGGTGCCCACCGCGATTAGCTGGCCGCCGGCGCGCTTTTGAATCAGGCCCAGGACCGCAATCCCACCTTCGATTGTATTGAAGTTCACGGTCCCGGTGAAAGGCTCAGGATTGGTTGCGAAGAAGTCCGGGAAGAGCCCTTCTGGTTCGTCTACGAAGCGGGCGAGTTGTTCGTTAGGTTGCAGCGTCAGCTGCGCCATAGCCATCTCGGTGCCCGAGGCATCCAGCAGGGTCATATCCACCAGGACAGCGTTCATCCCATCTGGATTGTAGGCAGCGATCCCACTGCTCTCTTCAAGGCTAACGCTGATATAGGCCCGGGGCGCGGGATCAGGACGGCTGCTGGGGACGGAGACGAAGTTACCCAGGATGGAGAAAATTTCGGTTCCCTCTACCGAATCGGTTTCGCCGTCCACAAATACCTCGACAACCCCGGTCTGAAGTGTCCCGGTTCCATCGGTCTCGATATCGAAAGTCCCCTGGGACGCAATCAGGAAGTCAATAGTGTCGGTGAGCTGCCCGTTCACCGGGACGGCCGCAAATAGGCTGCTGCTTTCACGGAACCGAATCTGCCCGGAGGCAGTCTCTGTCCCGTTGTTCCGCAGGATCACTCGCGTGGCGTTGAGGACACCGTTGATCTCACCGTTGACGAACTGCGGAAAAATCAAGTCGGCCATCTGCTGCCCGGTCTGGGAGATGCTCAGCACTTGATCTTCGACCATGATCGAGCCGAAACGAGCCGCGCTGTCGGGATTGGCATCCACGCTGAAGTTGACCTCTCCGTCCCCACTACCACTAGCCCCATCGGGGATCGTGATCCAGTTCTCACTTGGGGCGGCCGACCAGTCGCATCCTTCCGGCGAAGTCACACTGACGCTGCTACTGCCCTGGTCGGAGTCAAAGGAAATACTGCTGCGGGAAAGAGCATAGGAACATGCGACTCCGGTCTGGGTGATGCTCAGCACCTGCCCTTCGACCGTAATGGACCCAGAGCGTTCCAGAGCGGTAGGATTGGCATCCACGGTGAAGGCGACAGAGCCGTTGCCACTGCCACTGGGCTCACCGGAGATGGTAATCCAGTCGTCGTTGGCAGAGGCCGTCCAATTACAGCCTTCCAAGGAAGCGACATCGACGGTGCTTTCGCCACCATCGGATTCGAAGGTGGCGTTGTCGGAAGACAGAGCATAACTACAATCGACACCGCTTTGGGTGATGGTCAGCATCTGCCCTTCGACGGTAATGGAACCGGAACGCTCACTGGCGGTGGTATTGGCATCCACGGTGAAGTCGACGGATCCATTGCCGCTGCCGTTTGCCTCCCCTGTGATGGCAATCCAATCATCCTCGGTGGTGGCCGTCCAATCGCAGCCCTCCGGAGCATTGACAGCTGCGCTGCCGTTTCCTCCATCAGAATCGAACGAGGTCGTTTCGGAGGCCAGAGCATAAGAACACTCAATGGTCTGGGGCAGTGTCAGGCTCAAAGTCCGAATATTGTCTCCGGTGGCGGAGTCGTTGTTGTTGGCGGCGTTGGAAGCAACTCGGAAACGGACGCTGGGCGCGGCTGGTTCCGCGGGCGCGGTCCATTGGAGGTCGGCCTGGCCTGTGGCCAGAGGCGAAAAGTGATTGACGACTGGAACTCCGTCTAGCTGGTTTCTCACAACTCCCGCCGTGACGGGGGTCAGCGTCCCAGCCGGACTGCCATCAGGAAAGGTTACCGCCAGCTGAAATCCGTAGACGCTTCCCCCAGTTATATTCACAGTGAAGTCGTAAGTCTGGCCGGCCTCGAAAGCACCAGGGAGATTGTCCAGGCTTAGAGAGCCTACCTGGTTGATGGTGCTGCCGGAGGTGGCGTGGCACCTCGACACAAAACAAGAACCGCTAAGAACTGAACCCTGCCCTTGACTGGGTGCGGGAATCTGGTTTCCGTTCCCGCGAGCGCCCACCGGGGTGACGGTCAGCCACCAACAACAGCAGATGATCGAAAGAAGACGGGCGACTCCAGCGAGACAGGTAAATGGCACACTCGGGGGGAAGTCAGAGAGATCGTGGGTCTTTCGTGATTCTCCAGGTTTCATTTCGGTTTCTCTTCTCCTTGCAGATTAGTCGCCGTCCCAGCAGCAGTGGATCTTTCAATCGAAAGCTGTGGATCCCTTTGCCACCAACATCACCTGTAGACGTGACCGTCAGGCAGGACGTTTCGGCCTGCTGGCAGCCACGAGAACGCTCGAATATGAGAGAGCTCTACGATGAAAAGGAGCGAGTGTTTCAACGACGCTCCCAGATCGTGGGTTGTTATCCTTCCCCCCCTCCGCGTTGGCCGCGGACCCGAAGACTCAACTCTGTGCCTGGGATATGGGCAATTGGACGAAGAACCTCGGGAAAAGGTTCATCGCCTGAAGAATTTCTTTGAAATCGCTCTCGGACCCGTCTCTTCGTCCCCGAGCCATAAATCCGCAAAAGCCACGGCTTCCAGATTCAGTAAAGCGATCCCCAATGGTCGCCTCGTTGGGAACCACAGGCGAGCGCAGTGACGGCGACTGGAATCGTCATTCCCCCATGGTATCCTGCCGGGCTCCACAGGTGAGTATCATGTCGGTTAAGAAGGCGCTCCAGAGCTTCAAGAGCCTCCAGGCACGAGGTGAAATCACAGCTTGGGTCAAGATCCCGGCACAACCCGGCAGCTTTGCGGATCTTCCCGACGACCTGGCATCTCCTCTCAGTGCTGCTCTCAGGCAAAGGGGCATCAAGCGGCTTTACTCTCACCAGGCCGAGGCCTTCGATCTGTCGCAGCGGAATCAGCATACGGTGGTCGTCACGCCGACCGCTTCCGGCAAGACGCTCTGCTACAATCTGCCGGTTTTGGAAGACCTCTTGCGCCATCCCCAACACCGGGCTCTATACCTGTTCCCGACCAAGGCGCTGGCACAGGATCAGCTAGCCGAGCTCCGAGAGCTGATCGCGGCCATAGGGGCGCCGATCGGAGTCCAGACCTACGATGGGGATACCCCTGCCGACCAGCGCAAGAAGATTCGTTTGGAGGCCCGGATCATCCTGACGAATCCCGACATGCTGCACTCGGCGATTTTGCCTCATCATCCCAAATGGCTCCATCTGTTTCAGAACCTTAGATATGTTGTTCTGGACGAGCTGCACACCTATCGGGGGATCTTCGGCAGCCACGTAGCCAACGTGTTTCGCCGGCTCAAAAGGTTGACCCGCTTCTACCAGACTTCTCCGCAGTTCATTTGCACTTCGGCCACGATTGCGAACCCGGGGGAGTTGGCGCAGAAGCTGGTGGGAGAAGAGGTGCAGGTAGTGCGGCGCAACGGCTCCCCGTCCGCGAGCAAGGAGCTGATCCTCTACAACCCGCCCCTGGTGAACCCCGAGCTGGGACTGCGGCGAAGCGCGCTGGCGTCAGCACGTCGTTTCGCTGAGATTTTCTTGAAACAGGGTCTTCAGTGCCTTGTCTTTGCAACCAGCCGGGTCAAAGTTGAGGTGCTTCTGAGCTACCTGAAGAAGGCCATCGAAAAGCAGCCAGAGCTGGGACCCAAGATCAGGGGGTACCGGGGAGGATATCTGCCGAAGACGCGGCGTGAGATCGAGCGTCAAATGCGCCAGAAGGAGATTCTCGGCATCGTCAGCACCAATGCTCTGGAGCTGGGAATCGACATCGGTAGTCTGGAAGTCTGCGTCCTGGCCGGATATCCAGGATCCATTGCCAGCGCCTGGCAGCAGATTGGGCGAGTGGGACGCCGCGGCGCTCATTCGGCCGCCGTGCTGGTGGCGCGAAACCTTCCCCTGGATCAGTTCGTAGTTCATCACCCGGAATACTTCCTAGAGGGTGCGCCCGAACACGGCCGTATCCATCCGGACAACCTTCAGATCCTGGTGAGTCACATTCAATGCGCTGCCTTCGAGCTACCTTTCGAGAAGGGAGAAGAGTTCGGGAACGAAAATCTGGCTGAGATCCTCGACTTCCTGACCGAAGATGGAGGTCTGCTCAAGACCGGAGAGCGCTGGCACTGGACCGAAGAATCCTACCCCGCAAGTTCGGTTAACCTGCGCAACATACCAGAAGAGAACTTCATCGTTTTCGATGTCGAGGCAGGCTCCAGGGCGATAGCCGAGGTGGATTTCGACAGCGCCCCTGAGCTGCTGCACGAGGAGGCATTGTATCTCTGCGAGGGACGTCAGTTTCATGTGGACCGTCTCGACTACTCGGGACGGAAGGCCTATGTCCGGCCAGTCCAGGTCGACTACTATACAGAGGCCATCACCTACGCAGGCCTGCGGGTGCTGCGTGTGGAGACCGCTGCTGATTCGGGAACGGGGGTCTCCGAGCATGGCGAGGTCCACCTGGTCAAGAAGGTCCCGGGCTTCAAGAAGATCCGATTCTACACCTCCGAGAATCTGGGATATGGGAAGGTGGAGTTGCCCGTCAACGAACTCCACACCACTGCCTATTGGCTGCGGGCCGACGAAGACAAACTGGATACCGACCTGTCGCGCGATGAAATCATCCGTGGTTTTCTCGGCCTTGCCTATGCTCTGCACCATATGGCCACGTTCATCTTGATGTGCGACATTCGCGACCTGGGACGGAGTGTGGGGGACCGTTCCGCCAGCTGGTTTGTTCAGGCACGCACCGAGGCTCTTGGCTTCTATTCCTCTGGGGGGGAGGAAAGTGATCTTTCAGTCGAGTCGTTTCCCTCGTTCCAGCCAACCGTGTTCCTCTACGATAACTATCCGGGTGGCGTCGGTTTTTCCGAAAAGCTGTTTGAGTGTCGCGATTTCCTCACTCAGAAGACCTTCGATCGAATCGTCGAATGCTCTTGTAAGCAGGGCTGTCCATCTTGTGTGGGGCCGGTGGACGAGCTGGGCAGAGAGACCAAGCAGCTCAGCCTTGCCGTTCTCGAGATGCTCCTTGGGCCTGGACAGCATCTGGTGCACTAGCTGACCCGACGTGCACCTGAGGTGTGTTGCGTAGGCTATGGAACTTCGGCAGCGCTTGAATCGGATCTACGGAAAGAAACCCGCCGGCAGTGTGTTGGCTGCTGAACCAGCCAACCCTGACCCCGGCGAACCCCAGACTGACCTGGCGCAGTTTCTTGGCGGTGAGTGGGGGCAGGACGCCAACGGAAGGACCTTTTGGGTCGAAAGGTCAATGCCCCGTGATCAGGTACACGGTCGCTTGAGGCTCGACGAAATCTACCGTACAGATGTCCGGTGGTTGGAGCTGCTCTCAGGAGATCCGGGTTTCTCGACCTTTGATCCGGAAGCAACACTTTTCCTGGACACCGAGACCACTGGACTGGCCGGAGGAAGCGGCACCTATGTCTTTCTGGTGGGGCTGGGCTATTTTCGGGGGGACGTCTTCCGGACCGATCAGCTCTTCTTGCCTGATCTAGATTCAGAGTCTTCCTTCTGGAAGCAGTTGTGCGCTCGGGTCCGAGGCGATGCGGATGGCAAGAAATTTCGATATCTGGTCACCTTCAATGGGAAGGGCTATGACCTGAACTTGCTCGAATACCGCTTCCTGATTCACGGCATCGAGCCCCCTTTCCAATCGCTTTCCCACCTGGATCTCCTCTATCCCACTCGAATGCTCTGGAAACGTAGTCTGGAGAACTGTGCGCTCCAGACGGTGGAAAAGCTGATCCTCGGACTTCGCCGTCCACCCGATATTCCTTCGGCCCTGATCCCGCGGACCTATTTCACCTATCTTCGCTCTGGCTACCATCAGCCTTTTCAGAGCGTCTTCGAACACAATCGAATCGACGTGCTGACGATGGTGGGACTCCTGGCAGTGGCCGTCCAACTGCTAAAGGAGCCCGACCGAAGATTTTTCGCGAGCCCCATCTCGTCCGCCCAGCTGCTGCTTCTTCGAGGCCAGGACCGAGAGGCGATGCGGCTACTGGAGGTCGCCTGCCAGGAGGTGCAATGGGAGGCAGAGCGACCGGATCTAATGTTGCTTCTAGCCAGTCTGAAGAAGAAGCTGGGAGCCTCCGACGAGGCCCTGGCACTATTCGAAGAATTGCTCCGAATCCAGGAACGTCCTCCATTGGAGACCTTTGAAGAGGCGGCCAAGATTCTCGAGCATCAAAAGCGCGATCTGGAAAAGGCGCTGGATCTGGTCCAGAGGGCTTCGAGCATGTATCCTGGATCCGATAGTCTAGATCACCGAAAATTCAGACTGGAGTGCCGTCTTGCCGGGGAGAAGTGGTATTAGACTCTCCGGGAATGTTGCAGAGTTCTCACTCGGAAGCGGGGTCCAGGTATAGTTCAAAGGGGGTGAACCGATGCTGCCGAAACTCATTCTGGCCTTGTCCGGAGTTTGTGCGCTTTTTTACGGGGCCCTCTCGGTTGATCTGACCCAAACCGACCCTTCTCGAAGATTTGCGTTCCCACATTAAAGAGGCCGCTTTAGCGGTCTGGCGCGAAGCGTAATAGACGGGAACCTGGAAATGGTTCTCCGTTAGGGGGTGAGACTCCCCCCATAAAAGGCCTTAGTCAGGCCATCATGAATCTAAGCCCAGGGTGTACCCCAGGCTCGGA
>JAKZYH010000086.1:0-3950 GCA_047514575.1 Acidobacteriota bacterium
CCGAAATTGAGCAAAAACGCGATCTGCTCGGCGTGTTGGAGGGTAGGATGGGCACTCTTGCCCGTCGAGAACACTGACGGGCAAGAGTGCCCATCCTACTACTGCCAACCCCGGGCCACCGCTTCAGGCTTCTCTCGGGAAGTTTCTTTCTCGAAGGGGGCAGCACCGCTGGGGGGCTACTAATCTCTGACTAGATCGGACCCGAACGGACGCACCTAGAAGCGGACGTTCAGAGTTTCTCTCGAAACGTCGGGTAAACTGCAGAGCCAGAGGTCGTGACCCATTTCAACCTCTGCTTCCACAACACTCGTAGGCCGCCAGACGCTCCAGAGCCGGGCGATCCTCGGGGGCGACGGGCGGTGAGCAGTAAACGCCTCGATTGAGGGAAGGGTCCGAGCTGTACGTTAGCCCCTACGCTCCTGAAAGGGGTGGGAGGCTCCTGACGGCCAGCGGATGCTCAAGAGCAGCGGTTCGTCTCAAGCCCCGTGGGAAGTGTAGCGCCGAACTCCAACAGAAGATCCCCGATCTCGCAGTAGCCGAACCTCAGCGATTCACCGAGAGCCGTCTGCCCCCTAATGGGCTGAGACTGGGCGGGCTGTACCTGGTTCGGATCCGCGCCGGCCTCGAGCAGGGCTCGAACGGTCTCGAGATGACCCAAACGGGCTGCCTCGACGAGCGGTAGCTGGTACCACTTTCCGTCGACGCCCATCGGTGTGGCTGGGCCAACTCCCCGATCGATCAGCCACTGAAGACTCTGGCCGGCGTTCTCGGTTATTGCGAGCTGCAGCGCACGACTCACATTCCCGGCGTCGTACTCCTCGCGAACCCAGCCGTCGATCTGCTCTCGATGAGCGGCATCGGGATCGGCTTTCTCAACCTCTACGACCTGTTCCATCGGTTCGAGAGGAGCGACGAACAAAGAGCCGATGAGGGGAAGCCTCGACGTCCAGGACACGGGCGAGAACGCCAGTCCAAACACCAGTACTGCAATGCCCACTAGATAAGCAGCGGTCTTGGCAAAGCCTCCGGTCTCTTTAGCTACCCGCGACCGCACCTCCTCCGCACTGCCCCAATAGACGAGCAAGTTCGGCCCGAGTCGAGACCGGCGGGCAGTCAGGGCATTGAGTTCTTTGTCGTAGGTACCGATCACACACACTTCTTGTCCAACCGACAGCACCTCTTCTTGGATGCTGAACCCGACCCCGGCCCCCGGCTTTCTCTGAATGCAGTAGTCCTCGTGGACCTCTTCGAGCTCTGCCTCACGCACTTCGAGCAGTCGGGCCAGGCGCTCCCGTTCAACCACAAACGGGGCTGTCTGGGAGATCCTGTCGATCAGCTCCCGTGCTTGAGCAACCCATTCTTTGCCGCGCCGGTTCTCGCGGAGATCATCTTCGAAGGAGGGAAAAGAGCGAAGGCCAAGGCTCTGCCTGCTGCCTTCGATCCGCGTCTTGACCAGGTGGAACCCTTGGGCGACGAAACGTCGCTGTCTGCGCCGATGACGGCTCGCGTATTCTACGATGTAGGTGTAGGCGGCAGAGGGAGTCCCTTTGAAGGGCGCCCTCATGGGCTCGGCATCGACGCGGACGACACCGCTGAAGACCACGATTCTGCCATCACACAGTGCCGAGTCCCCTTTGCTGTGCCCGCTCCGAATGACCCTCAGATTCAGCCAGTCGACGCCGATATGGTAGGAGAGCAGTATCCCGACGACCAGGCAAGTACCGGCGATGATTGAGATGGCAAGTCCGACTCCACCTTCAAGGCGGGCGGCGGCGGCGCTGACTATGCCAAGGAACCCCAACAACAAGACGAAAGCAGGAACCAAAGAGACCAGGAAACGGGCAGTACGAGCGACGCTCGCGTTCAGACCTTTCACCATTGCTGCCCTTCGCCGAATCTGTCCATCATCTCTTCTCTTTTTCCGGAACTACTCAGAAAACTGGATAGAGTAGAGGGCGGCGTTGCGCAGCTGGAAGCGAAGGCGCACCGGCCGTCCTTCCAGTCGGGCCAACTTCGAGCCCGTCCAGGACAACTCCTGGACGCCGCTCTCTTTTAGAGTGCGGGAATGCTCCAGGCCGAAGCCCTCGATAGGCCCTCCCGACTCGTCCATCAGGGCCACCCGCAATTCGGCATCATAGGTGCCCCTTCCCGTCTCGGGCTTCTGGTCCGGATGCGATGCGTCCATGTCCACCTTCAGGCGAGACCCAGAGAAGAGCAGAGGCCGGGTGATCATGGATCCAGATCGGGACCCGCCAGCAGCCCCAGATAGCGATCCGCCGGCAGTGTGGCCAGGGCGATGGTCCAATTGTTGGGTCCCAGCTTGCTCAGCTCATAGCTATGGGCTCCGCTGTAGGCGCCATAGTAGATCCAGACCCGCCCGTCATGAACGATGGGGCCTGATGGGGTGAGGTATCCTGCGTCGTAAGTGCCGATCTCCCCTCTTCCCAGGAACGGCAGGCTACGATTGACCCAATTCCAGCGAAATCCGTCTCGGCTCGTGAGCAGGAAGATGTCGAAGGTCTTTTCGTGGGATTCCATCATATGCAGAAGTCCCACGTAGAACTCACCATCCTGCGAGACAGTCATCTGGTAGTACTGAAAGTCGACGCGGTCCTCTGCGCCGGGTGCCAGCATCAGGCGCGTAGGGCTCCAGTGGATGAAGTCGTCGCTCTCCGAGTAGCCTATGCTCCGATAGTGGGCAGCATTGGGATTGATTCGATCGTGGGGGGGATCCAGACCCATGGCCTGGATCTCCGGTGCCAGAGGGTGTCCGGGCCGGGGATAGTAGACGTACTTCTCGCGGCGCGCGTCCCATCCCAGCATAGTAGGACAGTCGGCGATGTCCCGGCCTTTGCGGACCACGGGATTGCCCGGGTGCTCACTCCAGTGGATGCCGTCGGGGGAGAAGGCTACCGCGGTGCCGCTCGTGTCCGGTGTTGGACCCTCCGACTCCCCCATGGCTTTATAGCGGCGCCGGGGGTCTGGGTCGCGGGAATCCTTGATGACGTTGAAATACTTCACCCCTCGGAAGACGCCGAGAATGTTGTTTTTGCGGGATCCCTGGAACTCATGGACTCCCAGCTCCGGTTTCTCCCAGTGGATTCCGTCTCTGGAGGTGGCATAACACCAGGGGCGTCCGTCGTTGCCCCAGGGGTTGTACCACATCTTGAAGAGCCCCTCCTCCCGGTCGTAGAGGACGGCCTGGCCGCTGATCTGGACCCCACCTGATTGGACCCCCTCTACTCGGGCCGCTTCCCAGGGCCGGTCGGGGACCAGGATGGGGTTGCCGCCATGTTTCTCCGGGCGAGCCATGAGTGTCGAGAGCCTGGCGGTCTGGTGGATCAACATACCGTCCAGAAAACACTCTTTGCGGGCTCCGATGTCGATGACACCGGGCGCGGGCAGCGGGGCTCGAGTCACGAGCTGCGAACCTAGCGGGCTCAGAGCCAGCAAGGAACTTCTCCTCAAAAACGACCTTCTGTCCAGTTGGTTCATCCTGTCCTCTTGAGCATCTGGCGCCAGACTCAAGCATGCCATCAAATCCCGATCTTCGGCAAGGGATCTTCTATCCTTCATCCTCTTCCCCTTGCCTCTACCTCTGTCTTTTCCCTTGCCTTGGACCGCCGAACTGGGAAGGGGGCAGGATCCGATCGTCTGGTGGGAACGCGGTGCCAGCGAGAGCTACCAGCACATCACGTTCAGCCGCTTCGATCTGGATTTCTGGGGTGACGCTCAGAGAGCGCCCTTCAAAGTTCGCCCCCTGCGTCTAGCTCATGACGAGCAGGCAGGCTTAATGGGCAGATCGCCTGGGAGGGCGCCCACGGTACGTACAAGACTTGCCAATTTCTGTTCTAGACCGAATCTGGTCCGGTGAAAACCCGCTGCGGGTGTTGCGCGAGTACCGTAGCCTGACGCACTCGGGGATGCCTGTGGAGTCAGCAACTCACATA
>JAKZYH010000087.1:0-3344 GCA_047514575.1 Acidobacteriota bacterium
TTCCGGGAAGAGGGTGAAGAGGGGCTGACCAGGGTGCCGAGTGTCGGGCAGGCGATCAATAAGAAGGTGCAGGAGCTGCTTTCGACAGGGCAACTGGAATATTACGAAAAGCTCAAGGGGGAGTTCCCGGAAGGCGTTGTGGAGTTGAAGGACGTGCCGGGTGTCGGGCCGAAAACCGCACTGAAGATCAGTCGGGACCTGAGGGTGACGAACCTGGAAGGGTTGGAGGCGGCACTGAAAGAGGGAGCGGTGGCCGCATTGCCGGGACTGGGGGAGAAGGCGGCAGCCAACATCCTGCGACACCTGCAAATGTTGCGGACCAAGGACAGGAGGATATCGCTGGGCCGGGCGCTTTCGATGTTCGCAGACGTGGCGTCGGCGTTAAGGGGAGTACCGGGCCTGCACCGGCTGGAGGCAGCAGGCAGCCTGCGAAGGCGGCGTGAGACCATTGGGGACATAGACCTGATGGGGACCGCCGATGACCCGGAGCCCGTGCTCAGGGCCCTTACCGAGCTCCCACAAGTCGCGGAAGTCTTGGTTAACGGGCCGAAGAAGGTAAGCGTGTTGCTTCAGCGTGGAATACAGGTGGACCTGCGTATAGTCGAGGAGCGGGTCTACGGATCGTTGATCCAGTATTTCACGGGGAGCCAGCAGCACAACGTATTGCTGAGGGAACGGGCCCGTCGGGATGGGTTGAGCATCAACGAATACGGGATCACGAATCTCGAGACTGGGGAGGTGGAGGTATTCGCTGATGAGGACTCGCTCTATGAACGGATTGGATTGCAGTACATCCCCCCGGAGCTAAGGGAAGGGCAGCACGAGATCGAGCGGGCGGCGGCGGGAGACATACCTGTGCTCATCGATAGGAAGGACATTCGGGGAGACCTGCACGCGCATACCAACGAAAGCGACGGTCGAGACACACTGATGGAGATGGCGTTGGCGGCGAGGGCGGCGGGGCTCGAGTACTTGGCGATTACCGATCACTCGTCCGGGCGGGGGATTGCCAACGGGCTGAGCAATGAGCGGCTCCGGGACCACATCGCCAACATCAGGGCGTTGAACGAGAGTCTGGACGGCATTGAGCTGCTGACAGGCTCGGAGGTGGATATCAGGTCGGACGGGAGCCTCGACTACCCGGATGAGCTGCTGGAGCAGCTGGACGTAGTGGTGGCGTCGGTACACTCGGCGATGGGACAGCCGGAAGAAGTGATGACGGAGCGGATAATCAAGGCGATGCACAACCCGAATGTCCACATTATCGGACACCCGACCTGCCGGCTGATTGGGGAGCGGGAACCGGTGCAGATGGACGTAGAAGCTATATTACAGGCGGCACGGGAGACTGGAACGGCATTGGAGATAGATGCGCAACCGGGGAGGTTAGACCTGAAGGACAAGCATATTCATCGGGCCAGGGAGTTGGGGGTGAAGCTGGTTATAGACTCGGACTCTCACGCAACCGAACAGTTCGGGAATCTGGGTTTGGGTGTGTCGATGGCGAAGAGAGGCTGGTGTGAGGCTAAAGATATTCTGAACACCCTGCCAATGAGAGAATTCAGAGCCGCACTGAAAGGCGGAGCGGTGATTGCGAGGGGAGGATGACTTCGAAGAAAAGTGGAAAGGTGATAACCGAAGAGATGCATGAGGAGGTGTCTTGGGAGTCGGGGATGTCGGAGGAAGGGACGCAAGCGGCGTCGGCCTCGATAGCGCACCTTCGAGAATCGATAGAAGAAGGGAATCACTGGTACCGGGCGCTCCTGGAAGCCATAGGGCTATGGGCTGCTCCGGAAGAGATGTACCAGGGTCAACCGCTGTGCTACCTGATAGCCGGGGAGGCCTTCGACTGGATGGTCTTGGCCCGTCGTTTATGTGACAGTGTGGACGGGTTGATCCCCAAGAAGGAGCTGGACCAGCTGTTGGAGCGGACGCATCCGCCGATAGAGGTGAGCAACGACGACTTCAAGAATATGGTCGGCGGGTCCAAGTACCGGGCGCTTTTGAACTACTGGTATGGGGTGGACGTAGAGGAGGCGCTGGTGAAGGCCTTGATAGACTCGATTAGTAAAGAGCGGATGGCTGCGGGCCTGGCTTCGAAGAGGGACGTGTCAGATATGGCATTTCACAGGGCCTACGGCGGCACACGGGCCACGCTGCTGGAGGAATTCGCAAAGGGTCGGGGGCAGGCTGTGGGGAAGGAGCTTTCGGAGACGGTGGCCAAGGAGTTCACCTACTGGCTGTTCAAGTACCGGTTGGAGAACCACGACAAAGCCAGGGTGGCGAGCGATACGAAGCGGGGACTCCAGTACCTAAAACGGCTTTCGCAGAAGAAACCGCCGGTTCGTATGCCTCCGATTAACGGTTGTTAAACCTGTTCGGAAAGGCGAATGTTCTGGGCGTTCTTTAGAGCCTCGCGGCGGCTGAGGGGACTTATCCGGTCGCGATTGCGAGATATGTAGGTTTCCACTGTCTCAAGATCCGTCCAGGCGAGAGAGCGAAGGGCCCAGCCGATGCCCTTGCGGATGAAGAAGCCGGGGTCTGAGAGGTTGGGGTCGATGCTGTCGAAGAGGAGGGCGAGGTCGATGTCGGACTTGCGGTTGAGTTGGCAGATTATGGAAGAGCGGCGCTTCCACATATCACGGTCACGGCTCCAGGCCCTCATTTCCCTGGATAACTCCGCAGGGTACTTCTCCAGCAACTCGCGGAGGCGGTGGGAAGCGATTGAGTCGACGTAGTCCCACCAGGCACCGGTGACTATCATCTCCTCGCAAAGGGATCGGGTGTCGAGGGTGCGGAACGGCTCGTAGCGTTTAGCCCCGGCGAGCTCTAACGCCGCGTAGCGCTCCTCGCGATAGGAGGCGTTTCTCCACAGGTCCAGGACCACGGTCAGCCAATCTTCCTTGTCCTGGATGGGGTGACGGCGAAATACATCTTTGCAGAGTCGGCGAAACAGGGGAGCCTGGACGCCGCGGTAGGGCATCTCCGACTTCATGTAGCGTTTCATGCCCTCGGCCTTGGCGTAGTCTGCGTGCTCGGCGAGATTCTGGCGGATTTCGGCGACCAGGTCGAGGGTCATGGCAGGGGTCTCGGGGTGGGGGCTTTAGTCGTCCGGCCCCATGCCGTACATCCGGCGAGTGTTGTCTGAAAGTATGGCCTTCTTGGCACTGTAGCTCAGGTCGTCCCGATTCCAGAACTGGCTTACATTGTCGGGATATTCGTTATCCCAATGAGGCCAGTCGGAGGCGTAGAAGAGGGAGTTTTCGCCGAGCAGCTCTACGACCTGGGGAACGAGGTCTTCGGAGGGTTCGGCGTGGAAGAAGACCATGTCGGACTTGATGTAT
>JAKZYH010000088.1:0-4658 GCA_047514575.1 Acidobacteriota bacterium
TCAACAACATTAAACCGGACACTAGTGGGATCTGACACCTATCAGCCTGGTGTGTTGGTCCCTCCGAGATAGGTTAAGATATTTAGAACTCAACGACTTGAGTGCGAATCGCTCGGACATAATCTTCCATATTTCGATCTAGCACAGGCGTACTCGCGTCTTTCTGGCGTCTATCCAAACCTCCCTTTGTTAGCTCTAACGCCTGAGCTGTCAATCAGTTCAGTTCTGAAGTGCAGAGGGGTTGTTTCCTTGTTCTGCCAGAAAATATCATTAAAATCAGGGCTAGACTTGTTCTCAGTTTGTGCCGATACAGGGGAGAGGGCCGAACTGATTGCCCTCTGAGGGTCAGGACTCAGCGCTACTGCTGAGCAGACAAGTTAGGAGATAGCAATGAATCCTCTGGTGACGGAACGACTCAAGAACTGTCAGATGCTACCGAGTCTTCCCGGGGTCGCCTTCCAAATCCTAGAACTGTGTGAGGGAGACCATCCAGATCTGCAGGCAATGACGGACGCCATCAGTCGAGATCGCGCTCTCGCCGTTCACGTCCTCAAACTGATCACCGGATCAAAGAAGTTTCGGATTAGCCAGCTTGTGGGCCAAGGGGAGGCGGCGGAGCTGTAGTCGGGATGCCTAAGCCTGACGCCGAAAGCATCGTCACGGATCCAGAGACCGGCCTGATGTGGACCCGGGATGACAATGGCGAGGATATCGATTGGCACGGTGCGGATGAATATGCCCAGAATCTGGAACTGGCTGGTTATTCGGACTGGAGACTGCCGACCATTGATGAACTTGAAGGGATCTATGATCAGAACAGCGTCACCGGGAAGTTGAACTTCGTCGGGGGCGACTACGATGACGACATCCAGACCACCGAAGGCTTTCAGTTGACCGCACCGTTCATCTGGAGCTCAACGAAGAAAGGCTCGGATTTCTCCTGGAACTTCAATTTCTACGGCGGCGGGCGCAACCCCTTCCCCCTCGGCTCCTCCTTCGTCCTACGGGCACTGTGCGTGCGTCGTTCCGGAGCATGATGTGGGTCATTTGGTGCTTTGATCATTTGGTTGTTCTGGGGGGCAGGGGGGAGCCTCTCCTACCGTCTTGGGACCAAAGACGTTGGCATCCCTACAAGTGATCTCACGACCTCGGCACGATTGCCCAATGTAGTAGCCAGTTCCCGGAATCGGCATCCTGATGGAGGCAAACGATACCACCATTGTGAAATCTCACAACGGGCCGTTCGCTTTGATTGGACAGCAACACAGCCGCCAGACGTTCCATGAAGGGCAGATGCCCGACCAACATCAGGTTGGCATCGCTCGCCAGGCTCTGCGCCCAAGCAGTAACATCATCCATCGGTCCGAGACCCGGAAGAGCCTCAACCCCAGCAGATGGGTCTAGGTGGTCGGCAAAGATCTCAGCCGTCTGGGCAGCGCGTGTCTTCCCACTGTGCTGGATGACCTCGATTGCTGCACCATAATTGGCGGCTTGTGCGGCCACCTGCTCCACCTCGGCTCTGCCCTCGTCCGATAGCGGCCGATCCGCATCGACGTCCTTGGACAGGCATTTTCCGTGCTGTACCAGATAGAGGGCCATAGTCACCTCGCTTGATTCGGCCTAGCTCACCTTGCACGCCCTGTAGAGATAGGTGCATCGAAGGCTGGCGAAGCGCTACACGGTCAACCGATTGACTCGGCAACAGTGCGTGCTTCTTCCCGGGGCCCGGAACGAAATACATTCTCTCCGACCCGGTGCCTCGACTGAGAAATGATCTCTACAGGCCGTGAGCAGCACAATGATACAGTTTGTAAATTGGGCGGTCTGCTACCTCATACGCTGGGAGGGGAAGGCCATATCGTATCGGGACGGCCAGCATCAAAGCCCCGAAACAATTCGTCTTTTTCCGGGACCTGAATGTGATCTAAGTCCCATATTAGCCATCACTTATCTGCTATAATCAACGAGAGAAATGGACTGAATTGTTTCGGGATTGTCCGGTCATTGAGGAGTAGTTGAATGGCTATTGAAAGGGCGGGGGCCCCCAAGGGAATTTGAATTCGGCAAAGTCAGAAAAACTCAAGGGTCTGGAAGTTGGGATTTGAGATTTGTTTGTATCTTGTATCTTGGTGCTTTTCTTACTCGGTACAGGGGATGGCCAGACGCTGACCGGGTCTGATCACGGAGCTGGTCAACCCGTTGTAGAGCATCAGGTGCTGAGGGCCCTGGACGCCGCACTGCCTGAATCGGTTGGAGATCCGGTCGAGGCTGTCTCCGCTCCGTACCACGTAGTCGATCTGCTCGCCAGGAGCCGGATACACATTGGAAACGAACTCGTGGAAGTCCTCTCGTAAGGGGTGGTCGTTGGAGCCGTTCCCAGAACACCTCTTCGTACACCTGGGGGACGACGGCGGACTGCCCTTCCTTGAGCCAGATCCGGATATTCTCCCCGGGATTGAGATTCCCCAGATTCCAGTGGTCAGTTCCCAGCAGCAAGCCCAGTTCTAGGTGATGGAGGCTGCGGTCGAGTTTGACCTCGACCGTTCTGCTGTCGAGCCGCGGAATGTGAACGCCGTATCGCTCCGGTTTGAGGCCGATAGCCGCAGCTGCCAGAACCCGGGGGACGAACCGCCTGGTCTCACGGGGCAGGCGGTGGTAGACCCTGCGAAAAGCATTGCGATCTGAGCGATAGCGGACAAACTTCTTCCCGGGACCGTAGTTGTAATCCACCAGAACCAGCTCCAGGTTCCAGGCAAAGTTTCGGACCAGATCCCTCAGGTACTCGAGCTGTTTTTGGGTGGATTTTAGAACGTCGAAGTAGTCTCCTCCACGCAGGCCGTATTTCCGACCCGCCCACTGCATCTGCCAAATCCCCTTGGCATTGGCGGAGGAAATACTGTAGTTGCGAAAGAGGCTCTCCTGCATTCCCAATCCAAAGCCAAATGCCATGGGTATTCCGGCCTTCTCGTACAGGGGCCGGATGAGGTGTTCCAGGAACTGGAAGCGACTGCTGGCGCCCAGCAAGGAAGACCTGCCATCCGTGAGCCAATAGAGGATTTCTCTCTTCACATCCGACCTGTTCTGGATGTGCTGGAAGAGATCTTCCACCATGCCGAAGCGTGCCCCTTCTCCCTTGGCGGGGAGGATCCGGTAGGTATCCGTTCCGGTTTCGAGACCTGGGAGGCTCCCCGCCAAGAGCGCTCCGGCGGCGGGTAGAAGGCCTGGCGCCGCTCCGCTCGAAAGCGGTGTCCCCAGAAGGTCAAAGGGGTGAACCGCCAGCCCAGCTCCGGCAGTGCCCAGAGAGTACTGCAAAAGGTAGCGTCTAGATAATCTGTCCATTCCCCTATCCTCGGTTAGCGTTATCTAGCGACAACGATACTCTATGATAGCTCTTGCCTACGACGCCCCAAACCGCCTACAACTTATAGGTTCCAGGTTGGGTTTCTTCTTGGCGGGTGCTTTCATGTTGTGGGGGGGGGGAGTTTGGAATGGCGCACCTGAGGCATCCGACCCCAGGATCACAAGGACCGTAGGAATGGATTAACCTGCAACCTTTAACCTTCGACCCTTGTCCGGCCGTTCGAAACGTCGCAATCGGGTTCAAAGGAGAACCCGTACCAGATCGGAATGGGAGAGGCGGTGAGAAGAAACTCCCAGCGCTGACGCTGTCCGGCTGCTTCGAATCCCTACGAATACCTGGGGAATTCGATCCGAGTGCTCCTGAACTACGCATGGGGCAAGCCGAGAGGGGCTGGGAAGAATTTGAAAGGCTCCGATTCCGGAATCCTAAAGAGGGAACGGGAAAGGCGGCTCAGGGACAGGCCATTCTCCAGGCGCTGAGCGACCTCCCTATGTGTGTTGTTGCGGCGATTCATGGCACCGACTTTGTCAGCTTAACCGCCGATGTCATGCTCGACGCATTGAATTCGGGCCACATGGCTTTGCTGATGATGTACTACAACTTCCTGGGCCCTCACCTGGCCCTGAAGTTTGGTGAGACTCTGAGGACTCCAGCGATGCAAGCTGGGTTGGTCAAAAAGAGACTGTCCTTCCGGGACATATTCACAAGTCGGGCGGCATTCCTTTCGTTTGTCTTGATCGTGAGTAGATCCCAAGCCTCTCTAGAACGACGTCAGAACTCAACAACAGTTCGAAGAAGCACCCTCGGTTTGGCAACGACCACCTTACCCACAGTCTTCGCATTGGCCGATGCCCTTGAAGGTCGATGTGGCCGATCTCTTCCAGACGATGAACCAGCCAACCCTTAAGACGCGGAAGAGCATCCTCAGTGAAAGAGTCCCTGACCCGGATCTGTGGGCATCAACAGAGCAGAGGTGTTAAAGGCAAACATGGGAAGCACTGGGCCCACGCCACGCTCAACTACATGCTTCTCAATCCGGCTTACAAAAGGGAGCTCTACAGCAACAAACATAAGTATGAACATGACCCGATCGCCGGCAGTTCCAAGCGCGTGATGCAGACATGGCGGATGATTACGGCGCCGTAGTAGACTGGCGATAAGAAATCCGGGCTAAACTGATGCGAATGAAGACGACACGAATGTGCGTGATTTGTTCGGAGTTCGGAGGGAGCCGCAAATGCCAAAGATAATAGGAATTGACTTGGGGACCACAAACTCAGTTGTTGCCGTCATGGAG
>JAKZYH010000089.1:0-7240 GCA_047514575.1 Acidobacteriota bacterium
TTATACCCCATATAATCCTTTCATATAACGAATAAAACCGAACTAAACACAACTATTACATGCGTACATAATACAGCAAGAAACCACACTTATCTCCTGTAGAATCAGTCAGTTATGTGCTAAAGTCTGAGGGAACTTCAGTTTAGTCTCCTCGCTGGGACCCCCGTCAGGGGCCGCCCTTCCGAGGGTGAGATTTCGGACATCGTCCACTCTCGATCAGGCCTAGTAGAAAGTCATCGCCTGTCTCTGTCAACCCTCTCGATAGGTTGAGGATAATGGATGCCAGAATGGGATTCGAGGCAAATTCCGCTTCAAGAGGGTTAGCTGACGACTCCGTTTTTCCCAGGGCGGGGGATAACAGCGTGATAGGATTCTGGGGACCGCCTAGACGGGGGTTTGCCATGCTGATCATAGATTGTCATGCTCATGTGTACTCTCCAGACGAGGAGCGGTATCAGCCCACGCAGAATCCTCTGCGGGTACCCGGTGGTGGAGGTTCGGCCGAGGACCTTGGAAAGATCAGTCGGGCCAACGGTGTCGCAGCGGTCCGAGCCGTCCAGACGGTTTCCTTCTATGGCTACGACAATCGCTATCTGTGCGACGTAACCCGAACCAACTCCGATTGGGTTGCGGGCGTGTGCACTCTCGACCCTGATGACCCTCACAGTCCCGGCTACCTGCAGCAGTTTGTGCGAGAGTCCGGAGTAAAGTCCCTGCGAAGTATTCCGGGACGCTCCCGGACCACTTTCGACGATCAAGCCGTTCGCAGTCTGTGGAAGGAGTCGGCAGATCTCGGCATTACCGTGGACCTGTTTCTCATGAACCTGGAGTGGGTCGAAGGAGCCGAAAAACTTCTTCAGGAATTCCCGGATCTGACGGTTGCCTTTTGTCACTGTATGGACATCAAGCCAGGGGCGGACTATGAGAAGACAGTCGATCAGGTACTACGGCTCGCCCGTTTCAGGAACCTTTACGCCAAGGTGGACTTCATCAGTACCGGCACCGAGGTAGGCTATCCTGGTGCCGACCTGCAGGCTGCGGCCCTGCAGATCATCGAGGCCTACGGCTCGGAGCGCTGCGTTTGGGGCAGCAACTTTCCCAACCAACTCTGGACGCCGAAACTGACCTATGCCGAACACCTGCGAATCTTCACCGAAGTACTTCCCCTGAGCAGTCGAGCTCGGGCTGACGTCCTGGGGGAGACTGCCCGTCGGCTCTGGTTTCCCCACCTGCACGACTCTGATTTGACGGCTTCCAGACTTCGCGAGTACCACACTTGATGCCTCTGATTAAGCGTCTTCTGACCGCCAACCGAAGCGAGATTGCGATTCGGGTGTTTCGCACCGCGCATGAACTCGGGATTCGCACCGTTGCGTTGTACTCTCACGAAGATCGCTATGCCCTGCACCGCTTCAAAGCGGACGAGGCCTACCTGGTGGGACGTCCAGGTGAGCCCCTACGCTCCTATCTGAACATTGACCGGATCATCGAGTTAGCTCGACAACGGCGGATCGACGCCGTTCACCCCGGCTATGGCTTTCTCTCAGAGAACGCCGGCTTTGCGCGTGCCTGCCGGGAAGCGGGAATCATCTTCATCGGACCGCCTCCCGAATTGTTGGAGCAGCTGGGGGACAAGGTAACCGCTCGCAAGGTAGCCCAAAGATGCGGTGTTCCCGTGCTTGCAGGGAGCGAACGGGCGATTCGCAATGTGACCGACGGGAAGCGGCTATCTGGAAAACTGGGCTATCCAGTCATCTTGAAGGCTGCCCTCGGAGGTGGTGGTAGGGGGATGCGAATCGTGCGTCAGGCTAGCGAGTTTGCGGCCGCCTTCGAGATAGCACAGAGAGAGGCCCAGACTTCCTTCGACAGCGACGACTTGTTGGTGGAGAAGTACATCGAAAGGGCTCGGCACGTTGAGGTACAGTTGCTCGGCGACAAGCATGGCTCTTTGGTTCATCTTTTCGAACGCGACTGCTCGGTGCAGCGCCGCCATCAGAAAGTGGTTGAAATCGCTCCCGCACCGGCCTTAGGAAAACTGCGGGACCGTATTTGCGAGGCGGCTTTGGCGATTGGACGTGAGGTGAACTACGACAATGCCGGGACTGTGGAGTTTCTGTTGGATGTCGATACCAACGAGTTCTACTTCATCGAAGTCAATCCGAGAATCCAGGTTGAACATACCGTTACCGAACAGGTGACGGGGATCGACATAGTGAAGTGTCAGATACTGATTGCTCAGGGTGCTCCGCTTTCAGATCCGGAAATCAGGCTGGCATCACAGGCCAGCGTGCGTACCAACGGTTTCGCCGTGCAGTGTCGGGTCACCACCGAGGATCCGGCCAACGATTTCCTGCCCGACCATGGGCGCATATCGCACTATCGATCCGCGGCAGGGATGGGAATCCGACTCGATGCGGGCACTGCCTTCTCAGGGACCTCGGTGACACCTTTCTACGACTCGCTGCTGGTGAAGGTCACCGCCTGGGGGCACAGGTATATCGACGCCACCCGCCGCATGGAGCGGAGCCTACAGGAGTTTCGGATTCGTGGAGTCAGAACCAACATTCCCTTCCTCACCAAGCTGATCGTGCACCCCTCCTTTCTGGCCGGGGGTTGCACTACCCGCTTCATCGATGAAACTCCCGAGCTGTTTAGATTCCCTGAGCGTCGGGACCGAGCCACGAAGGTTCTGACCTTTCTTTCTGAAATGATCGTCAATGGCAACCCGCTGGTGAAGGATCGTCCCCGCGCCACCCGGCGGACGCCGGCTCCGGTACCTTCGTTTCACCTCGACTCCAGCGGAGGCACTAAGGTGATCGGCGGCAGCGAACCGCTGTCGGCTGAATCCAGGCTGGATAGCCGGGACTCCATTCCTTCAGGTACCCGTCAGCTTCTCGAGTCTCTGGGCGCGGAAGGATTCGCGAAGTGGATACTGGAGCAGGATCGTCTTCTGCTCACCGATACAACCTTTCGAGATGCCCACCAATCGCTGTTGGCTACGCGCGTTCGTACCTCCGATCTGCTCAACATCGCCGAAACTTATGGCCGGCTCTGTCCCGAATTGTTCTCGCTCGAGATGTGGGGTGGTGCGACCTTCGACACGGCGATGCGTTTCTTGAAGGAATGTCCCTGGGAGAGACTCGTCGGCCTGCGCGAGCGGGTTCCGAACATCCTTTTCCAAATGCTTCTGAGGTCTTCCAATGCGGTCGGGTACACCCACTATCCAGACAATGTCGTCAAGGAGTTTGTAGTGGAGGCCGCCGCAGCGGGTATCGACGTGTTCCGCGTTTTCGATGCACTCAATATCACCTCCAACATGCGGATCGCGATGGAGGCGGTGCAGAAAACGGGAAGGCTATGCGAAGCCGCGATCTGCTACAGCGGCGACATCCTGGATCCTGATCGCAGCAAGTACGACCTGCAGTATTACGTCGACGTGGCACAGCGACTGGAAGGTATGGGCGCCCACATCCTGGCGATCAAGGACATGGCAGGGTTGTGTAAGCCCTACGCCGCCCAGCTGCTGGTCAAGACACTCAAGCAGGAGATTGGCATCCCCATCCATTTTCACACCCACGATACTGCCGGCCTGCAGTCGGCCTCGATCCTGAAGGCTTCCGAGGAGGGGTTGGACATTGCTGATGCGGCGTTCGCACCGCTCGCTGGGGGCACCTCTCAACCGAACCTGAACACTCTGGTCGAGTCTCTCAGATTTACGGGAAGGTGCCCTGATCTTGCTGCCGATTCCCTCGACCTGATTGCCGAGTATTGGCAGGGGGTACGAGAGTTCTATGTCCCATTCGAGAACCCCGTGCCGGCTGCGGGAGCCGATCTGTATCGGCACGAAATGCCCGGAGGGCAGTATACGAACTTGATAGAGCAGGCCCGCGCGCTTGATTTGGCCGACCGTTGGCCCGACGTCAGCCGGATGTACGCCGACGTCAATCAGATGCTGGGTGACATCGTGAAGGTCACGCCTTCGTCAAAGGCGGTGGGTGACCTGGCGCTGTTTCTGGTTGCGAACAAGTTGACCACCCACGATGTGTTGAGTGAAGAACGCGATCTGACCTTTCCCCAATCGGTCATCGACCTCCTGGACGGCAGCATGGGACTGCCGAAGGGAGGCTTTCCCGCGAAGGTCCGAAAGCGGATTCTGGGCGACCGGAAGCCGGTCCGGGGGAGGCCTGGGAATCTGCTGCCGCCCGCCGACTTCGAGCAGACGGCCGTCGAAGTCAAGCGTTTCCTGCGCCGCGAACCAAAGCGTCGAGAGGTGGTTTCCTACCTGCTTTATCCTGAGGTGTATCAGCAGTTTGTTGGTCACCAGCAGCAATACTCCGACACCAGTGTTTTGCCGACGCCCGTGTTCTTCTTCGGTATGGAAGTGGACGAAGAAATCGCCGTCGAAATCGAATCGGGCAAGACTTTGATCATTAAATTGATCACGGTCGGCGAACCGAGTGCCGAGGGACAGCGCACTGTTTTCTTCGAACTGAACGGTCAGCCTCGCGAAGTGACCGTGCCCGACCGATCCCTGAACCGTCAGGTTTCCAGCCGCGTCAAAGCCAAGCTTGGCGATTCGAGCCAGATCGCCGCCCCCATGCCTGGCATGGTCGTGAGCGTTTCGGTAGGCGAAGGCGACACTGTGGCCAAAGGCCAGAAGCTGCTGACGTTGGAGGCGATGAAGATGCAGACGGAGGTCGTCGCCGAGCGCGAAGGCCAGGTTGCCAGCCTTCTTGTCAGTCCCGGATCGCAGGTCGAGAGGAATGACCTGTTGTTGTCGCTGGAGTGACCGATCCACCCACCGATCGTCTCCCTCTCTGACTCACTTGAGGGGAGTCGCGAGCCCGCCAGCTGGTCAGGTCAACAACTTGGGAATTTTCTGAAGGTAACGCTTTGCTGGAATCGCGACGATACAGAGGCTTGCGGTGAGGGTAAAATTGGGGAATTTGCAAAGGCGAGTGAGTTTTCCATCCTCACCGCGCTCCAGCTACCGCTCTCAACTTCGTTCCCACAAAACCTCTTGACATCGCTGCTCCGTGCAGGGAAGATCTATGCCCAGCTCACTCGCCTGAGTTTCACGTTGCCCCAGAACGAGGCATCGAGAGGAACGATTTTTCTATCGTCTACAGAGAGTCCGAAAGACCACTCCTCTGCGGTGGCAGGAGGAGGGTCAGGGGGACAGTGGCGCTTCAGCGAGCTAAAGCCATACACTGGGTCTTATTTGGAAGGGAGTTTAAGGAAGGAGGCTCTATCTCCTTTTGGCTCCACTGTCCCCCTGACCTCCCTCTTAGCTACACCAGCCTATTCGCGGCCCGTTTCCACTCGGTGCTAGGCGGGCCACTGAACCTTGAACGCAAGAAGATCCCGTACAGCACCCAAGTACGAATGTATGGTAGCACGGTGTGGTGATAGATTCGGGGTGGCGGTGAAAAGACTGCGCCGGATCATTCGAGAGAGAAACTTCGCGTCAGGGCGTGGCGGCGGTCTCCAGGCCGCCGTGCATCGAGCCAAAGGCTCGAAGGAAGAGGACCTTCGGCCTGGAGACCGAAGCCACGTTTGCGAATGAAGTTTCAGGTTAGCCTTCGATCGACACAGGGCTTCGTTTCTTCGCTCCTGGAGTTACTGAGACTCGATCGTCCGGTTCCTTAGCACGGCAACGGTCGCGCGGGCGGAGGGTTCGGTGGCCTACCTACTCGGTCTCCACCACTGGCAACGTGGCGTACTCATCCGCTGTCACCAGAATCACCGTGGCTGCAAACGGGGCAATGCCTTTGGCTTCGACCACTCCGGAAAAACTCGAGAAGTCGGGTGGTGTGTCCCACTCGAACTCACGGATCAACTTGGCGACGTGCCCGTTCGGGGGGAGCTCCTGAGCTGCTGTGGCTACTCGGTTTCCCTCCTTATCGCGGAGTTCCAGATCGATGCTTTGAGCCTCAGACAGGCCCATGATCGCCAGACCAGTGTCGACCTCTGCATCGGTCTGCACCGGAGCCGTAAAAGAACTCAGCGCCCTGCTTTCCGGCACACCCGCTAGCCCTCTCGTGGATCGGAACAGAATGACACCAGAGAGCTTCTGGGCCGAGGTGATTGTCACCGACCCCGCCCGAAGTAGACTCTCACCCGTGCTGCGTAACACGACGCTCCCCTGGCGTGGCACTACTGCACTCAGCTTTCCCGGGACGCTCCTCCCATCCACCTCAACCTCCAACGGGGCTCCTTCGTCGTCCCTGATCTCGACCAGCGCATTCACGTCGGCCACAGTGGATGAATTGAGCAACGTGATTTCGCTGGAGAGGGACGAAGAACCTTGGCTGCCATGCCCGAACTGGGCGAAGTAGAGCTCTTGGAGGTCGTTGGGAACCGCCAGAAAAATACCTTCGCTTGAAGACCCACCTTCAATGTCGGCTTTAAACGCCAGGGCGTCTAGATTGTTGAAATCAAAGTCTACTGATCCTTCTTGGTCGGAGAAGACAAATGTGCCTCCGGTTTTAGGAGGGACGTCGCCTCGCCCCACGATTTTGTGGATGGTTGGCTTCTTCCAGATGAAGATTCCCCTGGTGCTTCGCGTATCGCCCAGAGCAGCACCGAATACGATCGCTCCGAGGTTGTTGATCAATGGACGATGGAATGATCCGAAGTGGGACGAGGAAAGGCTGGAAGAGGCAGAGTCAGGCGCCTCCACGTCAGAGTACGCGATAGCCGAAAAGGCCTTGTCGGAATAAAGAAAAAGAGATGGACCGTGAATTGAGACCGAGGCTACAAAGACCACCTGCCACCTTCGACCCAGGGAAGGTTGGTCAATGGGTGCTAGGAAGCGGATGGTGCATGGGCCCTCCGAACAGTCTTTCAGAGTCTCAAACTGTCGGTCGTGAATGATGAGTCCCGTTTCCCTGTCCTCCGAAAAGGTTCCGATCGCGAACGGATTCAAGGCGGCATAAACGAACACAATTTCCCCTACTTCGCTTATCGAGGGCTTGCTGCGACCGATTCCGCTGACGACAACCGGCAAGACAGTTTCCCCAGTGACTAGATGGAGTCCTTGATCGAGATCGAGTCCTTGACCGTTGGGTGAACTCTGAGTATGCGTACTACCTACAAGAGCAACCTGGTTCCGATCATTGAAATCGAAGCTCGAAACACCGTCGAGCAATGCGGTGGACCCTTGCCAGGGGAGCGAGAGCAAAGTGGACAGTTTGTCGTCTGACCAGAGATAGATCCCTTGAGTCGGATCGCTGAAGGC
>JAKZYH010000090.1:0-4586 GCA_047514575.1 Acidobacteriota bacterium
GCCGAGTTTGACGCCTCGGGCAAGAAGACTTCACCCGCGACGATGACGGTTCGGCACAATGGCGTTCTGATCCACGACAGGTATGTGCTGCCTCCGGTTCCGCCTGGCCGCGAGGCTTCGGAAAGCAAAGAAGGCCAGCGCGGCCCCATCTTCCTGCAGGACCACGGCAACCCAGTGCGCTTTCGGAACATCTGGGTCGTCCAACGAGAGCGGCCGTGACAGCGGACACCGCCGTCAGAACGAGTACTTGAGCCCCAACTGGAGTTGGCGTCCTGGAAGGGCTCGGCCCAGGACTCCAAACTCTGGAGTCCCAAACTGACTGATACCGTCTCTGGATCGTACGCTGAAGTTGGCACGGTTGAGGCTATTGAAGGACTCCAGCCGAACCTCCAGCGTGCTTTGGTCCTGCACCTGCAGAGTCCGGCGCAGGGAGATATCGAGATTGATGAGTCCCGGGCCCTTCACCGTGTTCCGCCCGGCGTTTCCATAGCGAGTCTCCCCGGGATGCACGAAGGCCGCAGTGTCGAACCAGCGCTGGGGTGTCCTCTGGGACGACGGGAGATTGGCGTCACGGACGCGATCGGGCCACTGCGAATAGCTGGATCCTGTGTCCAACGGGTCTCCGGGCAAAAAGACAGTAAACGAGGGTCCGTCTTGAAAGGTCGAGATGCCGTGGAGCGACCAGCCGCGTAGGATTCGAGCGGCCACTCCCCTTCGAGCCAACTTCTTTCCTGAACCGAAGGGCAGCTCGTAGCTACCTGACAGCAGGAGCCGTTTTCGAATCTGGGATTCCCCTGCGCCGCGATTCAACTCTGGTGGCATATTGATGGATCGAAGCAAACGGCTGCTCTGGCTCCCCTGGTCTCCACCCCCGGTGTCGATCAGGTTCGACCAAGAAAGGGATCCCAGCAGGTGCAGTGCGCCCTTACCCGGCCGCTTTTCCAGCTGGAGAAACGCTCCGTGGTACCAGGCATCGGCAAGGGCAGCCGTGAACAGAACAGATTGGAGGTCAGGATAGGGCCTGCGGGACTGACGATCACCCACACCTGGGATGGCGTCGTTGAAGGATATGGTCTCCAATCGATGATCGGTCCGTGAGTTCTGGTAGCCAGCATCCAGGATCAGCTCCTGCGTCCAGCGGTGCTGGAGCGACAGCCCCCAGGAACGGGTTCGGGTCAACGGCGTGGGGGTGTCGTTTCCCACCAGTGTGGGAATAGCCGAGCCAACCAACTCGGCAGGAAATGGACTGGAGAGGGAAAGTTCCGGACTTTCCAGAGGTGAGTTGAAAATCAGCAGCTGGGCACCGGGCCTGGGATTCCTGCCCATCCCCTGAATCATGGTGAGATCCGTCTCATTCGCATAGATTCCGTAGCCCAAATGCAGCACCGAGGACCGACCGAGCCGGAGAGCCAAACCCATTCGAGGGAGCAGTCCATCCCAGTGCCGCCACTCGATCAGGGGGAATCCGGGCTCGAATCGGCCGCTTTCCCCCGGTCCTAGTTCGAGGTCGAGAAACGCAGGGAACAGATCTCCCCTGACCGGGTCGAAGTTTCCCATGAACCCCCGCTTGTCCCGCCAAGGGAGCCTCAGCTCGTAGCGGATTCCCAGCGTCAGGGTCAGAGTCGGCGAGATCCGCCAGCGGTCCTGGAAGTAGCTGTAGATGCTGTTCTGGTGAAAGCTTCCCCGACGCTCTTCACCTCCCAGGGAAGTCCTGACCGGATAGCCGAGCAGGAAGTCAGCGAAGGGTTCTCCGGTATAGCGGTCGAAGAAGTCGAAGCTGGACCTTCCTTGCAGCGCGAAGAAGTTATAGTTCTGCCGGTACTCTACACCCAGCTGATAGGAGTGGCGTCCTCGCTGGAACGTAAGATCGTCCTTCAATTGCCAGTTCCCAACATTCACAGGTCCCAGCCGCTGTAGGTCTCCGATACGCGTGTAACCTTGGATCGAGACGGTGGGCACCCCGCTGCGGTCTATCTCGGTCGCCAACAGTTGGGGTATGCCGAGCTGCTCCGGAACCTCAGGTTTGGGGCGGGAGACCGCAGCCGAGTAGGGTCGTCGAAACCAATGCAGGCCGAAGAAATTGGTAAGACCTCCTGGGAGCGTCCGGGTGTTGTTGATCGCCTGGCTGTAGCTCGCCAAGGGCAGCTTGGTAGAGAAGACATCGAAGGGAAAAGCTCGGGTAACGGGACTGGAGTCCCAAATAAAGCGCCCCGACCAACTGCTCTCCTGAGTGCTCTTCAGGTCGACCCGAGCGATGATCTGTCGATTGTCCAAAGGCCTTTTGGAATCGGGACTCGTGTAGTTGAGGGGACCATCCGTGTTGGGAAGGGGGAAGAAGCTCAGCAGTTGTCGCGCCACCGGATCGATGCGTTCAGCCGGAATTTGACCTCCAGGAAAGGGTTCGTCACTCAGGGGATCCAAGATGGCACCGCTGAACCGACCCTCCCGCTGGTCCTGGCTGGGTACAACCGCCGTCAGAGGAAGTGTCTCGCGGACGGTGTAGTGCTGATAGGAAAGGAAGAACCAGGCGTTGTCCCGTCCCGAACTCAGGCCCGGCAGCATAAGTGGACCTCCCAACGTTCCTCCCAGCTGGTTCCTCTTGAACTCGGCCTTCCGGCGTTCAAAAAAGTTTCGGGCATCCAGATTGTCATTGCGATGAAACCAGAAGAGGCCACCATGAAACTGGTTCCCACCGTGGCGGGTCACCAGCAGCATCTGGGCGCCCGAGCGAATGCCGTATTGGGCTGAATACAGGCCTGTCTTGACATCGAATTCACGGATGGCTTCGGACGCCGGAGTGAGGCTGGTGGACCCCTCACCGGTGGTGATCAGGGTCCCATCTACATAGATGAGGTTGTCCCTCCGGCTCATCCCCAGGACCCGAATCCGGCCACCCTGTGAAGAAGCCCCCGGCGCCAAGGCAATCAAATCCCTGAAGTCACGCTCCTTGGAGGGCAAGGTCCGGATCTGTTTCCGGTCGATGATCTGTCCCACGTCATCCCTTTCGACCGTGAGCTGAGAGAGATCGCTCTCCACCTTGGGAGACCGTCCCGGAAGGGTCGTTCGGAGACGGAAATCGAGACGAACCCGTTGCCCTATCTGGAGCCGGACCAGGTGTCTGAGCTGAGAGTCGAAACCACCCATGCTGGCTAGCACTTCGTAGTCTCCCACCGGCAGGTTGTCCCAGTCGTAGGTACCGGAAGAGTCGGTCTCGAGGGTGAAGGTCTCGTTGGTGTCTGTCCGTCGGGCGCTGATTCTGACCCCCTCCAGAGGGTGGCCATTCAAGTCGTGGACCGCTCCCTCCAAGATGGCTGTCTGGCTCTGGGCTAGAACCGCTTCACTGCCCGAGACAGTGGCGGCAAGGATCAGGAGGAAGAGAATCATCACGCCTTCAGCGAACTGCGACTTTCAGGATTGTGGAGATTCTGCTGTTGTCCGGCTCTCTCCTGCCTTCGTCGTCCTCGACGGCCGGAACTTGGGTACATATTGCCAACGGGTCACGTCGTTCGCGGCTCTGTTGGATTACTCGCAGGTACGCTGTTCGCTGCACGCTTGAAGACCAAAGCTTAGCGAATCTGGAAGCCGTATAGATCGGCGTGTTGCAGATAGAAGCGCAGACGTACTTGTTCGCCCCGTAAGGCAGTCAGATCCGGGTGATTCTTCCACTTCACCTCTTGTTGGGTGCTGTCGAAGGTCTCGAGGAGACATTCCTCACGGGCGTAGCCCGGCACCGGATTTCCCGCTTCATCCAGGACCTCAACCAGCAACCGCCCCTCATTGGCGGCCGCGTTGATAGTCAACCGGCTCCCCTGGAAAACCAGGGGATGAGTGGTGAGGACCCCCTCCCGTTCTCCGGCTCGACGGGAGGCAAATCCATTGGTGCGGAACTCCACCTGGAACGGAACGATCTGGAACTCACGACTCTTCTGGATGTGGTTGGCTCGGTTCTGACCCGTGTTGGCTTCCATCTCGGCCCAGAAGGCCTCTCGCACCTCCTGCAGCGTCTGGCTGCAGCTGGGGCGGCGCCAGCTCCAGATGCAGTCGTCCTGAGCCCAACTGGGCTGGGTGGGTGCCGGACGAGATAGGAAGGGCCGACCGTTGTAGGTCTCGTCGTCGAATATCTGGGATTCGGGGATACGATCTCCCTCAGGACCACCGGCCAGCTTGTCACGGATCCAGGCATTGAAGTGCAAGGTGTTGGTGCCATGGTAGAAGGCCCGGGAGCGGTCGCCCTCGGCCTTTTCGCCAACCAAACTGTAGACAATGCCGTGGTCATGACTGCCATCGGGTCCATTGGGAATCCAGGCCTCGTCGCCCCCCAGATCCTCCCAGTGGATCCCGTTCCGGCTCACCCACACATGGATGTCCATCTGCTGCGTACCGCAGTCGTAAAGGGGGAAAAAAGCAATGTAGAGATCTCCGATCTGTTTCACCCGCTGCATCCCATAGCTCTGGTGTTTGGGGTGCTCCCGCGGGGGCGCCCAGATGTAGCTCCGGCTCCAGTTCACACCGTCTCGAGTCGTCATTCGACCCAGATTCCGGGAGACGGCCCACTTGTTGTCGTAGCGCACCAGGAACCTTCCGTG
>JAKZYH010000091.1:0-2788 GCA_047514575.1 Acidobacteriota bacterium
CCTTCCATGGGCCCTGTTCGGCATCATGGTAATCGTCGCGACAGCAGTGGCTCTAGTCGACTCCGACGAGATCTCCGAGAGAATGGGTAGGGTCCGCTTCTCAATCCCACCGCCGCAGGCAATGTGGTTAATGCATCAGCCTTCGATTTCGCCTGATGGCAAATGGATTGTTTTTGACGGCCACAGCGAAACTGGAGTCTCCCTTTGGGTGCGCGAGACAGGTTCAGAGATCGTCAGAAGACTCGAGGGCACGGAGGGACATCAGTCGCACTTCTGGTCTCCAGATTCCCGCTTCATTGCGTTCTTCGCCAATGGCAAACTGAAGAAGATGGATCTGCTAGGGGGACCTGCTGTTTCTCTTGCGGATGCCCCTTCGGGGTCTGGAGGAACTTGGAACCGGGAGGGGACTATGGTTATTGCACCTAGTGCTACCGGACCACTTTACCAATTGCCCGCAGCCGGTGGCGAACCGATGCCTCTCACCAAGCTCGACGAATCACGTCAGCAAACCTCTCATCAATGGCCTTACTTCCTGCCGGATGGTCACCACTTTCTCTATCTGGCCCTGTCCAAGCTGCCAGAAGAAACCGCGATTTACCTTGGGTCACTGGACTCCGACAAAAGCAAGTTGCTACTCCGAGTCTCCTCTCCCGTGGTGTATGCACCGCCTGGGTATCTGCTCTTCGTGCGGGAAAGGACACTACTAGCCCAACCTTTTGACCTTGTTCAATTGAAAGTTTCAGGTGAGCCTCTTCCCGTCGCCGAAGATGTGGCGGGCCGTATACAGAACTTCTCCGTCTCAGAAAACGGCACTTTGGTGTATGCCACTGGATTCGGCGCAAAACCGCGCCGCCTGGTCTGGCGCAATCGTTCGGGCGAGCCTCTCACAACCGTGGCTGATCCCGGAGCCTATATCCAACTTGCACTCTCGCCTGATCAACAGAGGGTTGCAGTCTCTAGAAGGGGAGTAGACGGGAAGGGCCTGGGCATATGGTTGCTCGAAATAGAGAGCAGCATTTTCTCTCGCTTCACGTTTGATCACACTCGGGCTTACAACCCTACCTGGTCTCCTGACGGACACCACCTGGCGTTTGCCTCGGAGCAAAATGGCCCCGCAAGACTCGCTCGAAAACCTGTGGATGGGGGTGAGGTTGAAATACTGTTTGAATCCGAAGCGTACAATTGGCCCAAGGCTTGGTCCAGGGACGGAGACATCGTTTTCATCTCGCGCGAGACTCAAGGATCAGTGTATGCCTTGCGCGTAGGAAAAGAGCGAAAACCGGAACCAAGGCTCCTCTTCCAGGGGCCTTCTCGCCAGGCTGCTTTTCAGCTGGCCCCAGACGAGGAATGGATCGCTTACCACTCGAATGAGTCGGGCAGACTCCAGGTGTACATTGCTACCTTTCCCAACTTTTCTCGTAAGCGACAAGTGTCTCAGAACGGTGGCTCTCAGCCCCAGTGGAGGGGAGACGGAAAAGAGCTCTTCTTTCTTCAGCTAGACGGACGCCTTATGTCAGCACCAGTAGCTACGGATGCCCTCCTTCGGACAGGTATTCCCAAGGTCCTTTTTCAGACACATGCAAGAGTGGCTCCGGCTAACTATCAATACTTTCCCACGAGCGACGGCCAAAGATTTCTGTTCATTGAACCGGAAGAGGGTAAGGTTGAACCTATCCGGGTGGTCCTTAATTGGCATGGCATGAAGAACTTATCCGTCTGACTCCAGCGCTCGATTGAGGCACAAACCGTGATCGGCCAATCCATCTCCCACTACAAGATCACCTCAAAGCTCGGCCAAGGCGGCATGGGGGAGGTGTACCGTGCCACCGATACCAAACTCAACCGCGATGTGGCCCTCAAAGTCCTGCCTGAAGCCTTCGCGGCTGACCAGGAACGCATGGCCCGATTCTCCCGTAAGGCCCAGGTGCTGGCCTCCCTCAACCATCCCAATATCGCCTCCATTTATGGTCTGGAGGACTCCGCCAACAAGCACGCCCTGGTGTTGGAGCTGGTGGAAGGGGAAGACCTGTCTGAGCGCATCAAGCGTGGGGCCATTCCTTTAGAGGAGAGCCTCAAGATTGCTCTTCAGATGGCTGAGGCACTGGAAGCAGCGCACGAGAAGGGCATCATCCATCGGGACCTGAAACCTGCCAATGTAAAGATCACACCGGAGGGGAAGGTGAAGGTCCTGGACTTCGGCCTGGCCAAGGCACTGGAAGATGAAGCTCCTGCCACTGATCTGACCAGTTCACCGACACGAACAGGCACCGCTGTCGGAGTGATCATGGGGACAGCAGGTTACATGAGCCCAGAGCAGGCCAGGGGGCAGGCTGTCGATAAGCGGACGGATATCTGGGCTTTTGGGTGTGTGCTGTATGAGGTGCTGACTGGCAAGCAGGTATTCAGCGGTGAGACCGTCACGGACATCCTGGCAGCGATCGTCCACAAAGATCCAGATTGGGAGCTTCTGCCTGAGGGCACTCCCAGGGCCATCCAGAGATTGCTTCGGAGGTGTCTTGAAAAGGACCCTCATGATCGCCTCCACCACATAGCCGACGCCAGAATCGTGATCAGGTACGTCCTGAGTGAGCCGGTTGAGGATTCCGGGGTAGGAGTGGCGACTCCGCCCCCCGTTTGGTGGCAGGAACCAACCCGTCTAGCAGTAGTTGGGCTGATGGTTCTCGTGGCGGGTGTACTCCTGGGCTTTCTCCTCTGGAATCTAGCCTACGACAGCCAGCCTCCACCACCCACCGTCACTCGGTTCTCTCTCCCCCTGCCTGGCGATCAA
>JAKZYH010000092.1:0-2834 GCA_047514575.1 Acidobacteriota bacterium
GTGTTGTGCCGAGCGGAGACGTGCTCGCCGTCTACAACAAGGAAGGTGGCGGCGGCAAGGAGCTGTTGCTGTGCCGGTCCTCCGACGGTGGAAAAACGTGGACTTCGCCCGTCACGATCCCTGTCATTAAAGATTGCTCGATCTACCCTGGATCGCTTACGACTCTCAGCGATGGACGTGTCGTGTTGCACTGGTCGTGCTATCGACGGGAGGGAGGAAAGCTGTGGAGGACGCCCCAGTTTTGCCTCAGTAATGACGAAGGTCGAACCTGGACAACGCCCAAGGATCTGCCGATCGATGACTTGACAAACTACAGTTGCCTACGACACCCCGTGGCTGAGTTGTCCGACGGCAGCTGGGTTTGCCCACTCTACGACCGGACCGTCCTCTACGCACCCGATTCGCATATCGCGAAGCCGTTTGGTGACGGCCGAAATCATGGAATGGTGCCGATCGTCAAGACTCAGCGGGGAACACTGATCAGCGGAGCCCCGGAAGCAAATGCAAAGGTACCTGTCGGCGTCCCGGGCACGATTGTACGGGGGTTGCGCTCAACGGATGATGGTCAGTCATGGGACGCCTTAGACGCTTTTCCTTACTTCGGCGTAGCGGGTTACGACTTGACGGTATTGAACAATGGTTGGGTTGTGCTGACGTCCATCGTTTACGGAGTCGGCCGCGATGGCGAGTGGTCGTACGAATTGATTGTCTCTCGGGACGACGGTCGTAGTTGGGGTGTCGATTCCGGTGTCGAGATCTATAGTCCTGGACGTCGGATCTTGGGTCGCGGCTGGCCACGTACAGTGCAGGTCGACAAGGAAACGTTGGGGACGCTGTTTTACGACCTGGATCCGGATCAGCCAGGCGGCCCGGGAGTTTATTTCGTCAGGACGCCGATTCGCGAGTTGCGTTAGCGCGGTGAAAGTCAAGGTGACGCTTGCGCAGAGGGTAGATTGCTGATCCTTGATATGGGTGGGATTTCGGATAGCGGAAGGCGGATTTCGGATTTGTTGGCACTCCGTGATGCCCTTTTCATGCGCGTCGATTCTGCCTGCCATGTTGGAGCTCGATCTACTTCCCTGTTGGCACCAACCGCTTGGCCACGGCCACACCATCGCGATCTCCCCGACGTGGACAGGTAAAATATGGCAGACCTTCGCCAGAGATAGAGCGGTGACCGTAGACTGGCCATGAAAAATGCGTGTTGGTCCCAACGATCTTTTGGCAAGGAACGGAGGCGAACATGAACCACCGGCGTGTTTTCTTGAAGAAGGTAGTGGCCGGAGCATCCGCTCCAACCCTTTTCTGGCGTTCCTCGGAGGCGTTACCCACAGCCCGGATTTCGAGCCGGAAGCCCAATCCGCGCCCGCAGCCAAGGAGACGGGTCATCTGGAACAACGATGGAGACGACCTCTGGACCACAGCCCACAACTGGCCAGGCTCTCCCCTCTACCAGTCCGTGGATCAGTATCTGGGAAAGCGAATGAAGGGGAAGCTGGACAATACCCACGTAGACAGCATCTTCTATAACGGCCACACCAACCTCCCCAACTGGGAGTTCCCCACCGAACGGATCCGCATTCTGGGGCCCGATCCCCTCCGACATGTAGTCGAGTTTGCCCAGCAGGCGGGTCTGGAATTCATGTACTCGATCCGCATGAACGAGTTTCACTGCTCGGTGCTCCCCGGTGAAGTCCGTTGGTCTCCCTTCAAACGCAGCCACCTGGAACTGCTCCAAGGAAAGGTCAGTGCCCAGGAGTTCCAGGAGAAGCTTTTGCCTTGGGCACGGCGTGAGACCAGCCGGCACCCCTTACAGGACGGTCTGGACCGACTGTTTGGAGGTGGGAGGGACTTCTACTCCTGGGCAGCCTACGACTACGCACTGGACCAGGTCCGGGATTACTTTCTAAGTGTCGTCGAGGGTGCCTGTGAGCGCTACGATCTGGATGGGATCGAGCTTGATTGGGGCCGCTTCCCTTATCTGTTCCGGTTCGGTGAGGAGCAGCGGAACATCCCCATCATGACGGACTTCATTCACCAGCTGCGCCAGCGTCTTCGCTCCTACGGGGAGAAACGAGGACGTCCCATCCTGCTGGCGATGCGAGTCCCCGATTCCCCCGAGCTCGCCCTCTCCATCGGGCTGGACGTAGAGGAGTGGTTGCGCCGAGGTTGGGTGGATGTAGTGGTCGCCGGATTCGGATTCGCTCCCTTCACATTTCCCTTGGGTGAATGGGTCGCTCTGGGACATCGGCACGGGGCCCAGGTGTACGGATGTATGGACCATCTGGTGCCCGTGTTACAGCGGCTGGAGGCAGTCCGGGCAGCGGCCCAACGCTTTTGGGCGGAAGGAGCCGACGGAGTCTACGTCTACAACCACATCTTCAATGGACTCGACGAGATTGGCGACCCGGCTCGCTTGTCTCGACTGGACAAGCTCTATCAGGTCGATCCCGACGCCCAGGCCAGTGTGGCCAGGGAATTCAGCGGGCACTGGTATGGCTGGGGCGGTTTCTATATGGGCAGCTGGCCGGGCCAGCTGCCCCGAACTTTCACCACGCGCTCAGGGTCATCGTCGGCGCGTTTTAGCTTGCCGATAGGCGATCGGCCCCAGTTTGCCCGGCGAATCACACTCTTGAGTCGGTGGAATCCGGAGGCGGTCCCGGGGAGGGTCTCATGGCGGATCAACGGAAGGCCTGCGCCCGATCACGCTCCACACTCGGTAAAACCGCAGCAGGGCCGGGCCTGGACCGAGTTCGAGATCGATGGCCTGCGACAAGGGATCAACCGGCTTGAGGTCAGAGTAGAGTCGGCCGCCGCTCGTTCGGTGCTGGAAG
>JAKZYH010000093.1:0-3424 GCA_047514575.1 Acidobacteriota bacterium
CCAATGCCAGGAAGAAACGAAACCCGAGGAAATTCACTATCACATCCTCGAACACGAGAAACCCGGCAGGATGTGTCAGGAATGCTGGAACAAGGGACCACTACCACCGGAAGACCGGGTGGATGGAATCGAGTTCACTCAAGAACAGTAACAAACAGATTGACCAGATGAGGGACACTTCCAGACGAAGCCGCCGGTCAGGACAGATTCTCAATTCGCCAAAGCCCAGCAACCCAGCAACCAGTTAGGCTCATGGAAATCAGGCTGATGGGTAAACAGCCGGGGCATCATCCCCTCGCCGCATCGTGGAGACCAGAAACAGAGGACTGAAATCCAGGCGGCTGAACTTCCCCGATCCGCCAAAGTCTGACCCCCTTCCCTCCCGATAGACTCGGGCCAGATGGCCCTGCAGAACTTCCCCGACAACACGATCTACGAGCTTGACAACCTGGACGTGCTCCGAGGCATGAACAGCGAGACGGTAGATTTGATCGCCACCGACCCGCCCTTCAACACGAAGCGCAACCGGGCCGGCACCGCGGGCTTCTACGTGGACAACTGGAAGTGGGGCGACACCGGCAAGCTGCCTGACCAGTGGGCTTGGAATGAGGTCCACCCCATCTGGCTGGACGAGATCCGGGACGACAACCCAACCCTCTTCGAGGTCATCGAGGCCGCCGGCCACTGTCACGGACAGGACATCGCAGCATTCCTCTGCTTCCTGAGCGTCCGGCTTCTGGAGATGCACCGGATCCTGAAGCCCACCGGGAGCCTGTATCTCCACTGTGACCACACCGCCAACGCCTATATCCGGATGGCCCTGGACGCCATCTTCGGAGCGAAGAACTTTCGGAACGAGCTCGTGTGGAAAAGAGCCACAGCACACAGCGACGCCGGGAGATACGGCAACATATCCGACGCCATCATGTTCTATGGAAAGACGAGAGAAACAACCTGGAACGGAGAGAAAATAGCAACGCCTAAAACGCAGGAGCAGCTCGACGCAGCATACCCATCACGAGACTCCGTGGGGAAATTCCAATCCAGCAACCTTACCGGCCCCCTGCACGGCGCCCAGAGAGGAACCCCAAGCACTCAGCCCTGGAGAAAATACGACGTACACATGCTCGGAAGGTGCTGGTCAGTGCCCAGAACGGGCAAGTACGCCCAGTATATCGAGGAAAGATTCATACCAGGATACTCACAGATCGAGGGAATCCAAGCCAGGCTAGACACCCTAGATCAGGCGGGGCTCATCGTCCATCCCAAAAGGGGAACCTGGCCAGGACTGAAGAGATACGCGGAGGCAGACCAAGGAAACCAGCCACAGAACATCATCCTGGAGCCAACAGGGTTTACCAACTTCAACAAGGGACCAGAGTACACCGGCTCCCCCGACCAGAAGCCCCTGGCCCTATACGAAAAATTCGTCCTCGCCAGCAGCAACCCCGGGGACCTGGTGCTCGACCCCTTCGCCGGATGCGCCACGACCATCATGGCCGCCAAGAACAACGGGCGCCGATGGGTCGGAATCGACCGACGACTCGATGCTCGCTTCCACGTTGTCTGCCGAATGTACGGTATCAAGGCCAAAGACGCCGAGGACATCAGGAAACTACCCCACCTGACCGACTGGCTCGACGCCAGGCTGGCCCACCAGGATGCCCACTTCAGGACCGAACCACCGGTCCGAACCGACGAGGGCGACACCGCGACCCCGTTTCTGGCTGCGGTCCACACCGCCAGCGAGAAGTCCATCCTGACCCACCGCGAGATGAAAGACTACTTGCTGGAGACTTTCGGGCTCCGCTGTTGGGGCTGTGGCTTCACCGCACCCGACGAGCGGTATCTAGAGCTGGACCACGTGGACCCGAAGGCGGACGGAGGCTCCAACCACCTGGATAACCGGGCGCTGCTCTGCAAGCCCTGCAACGGAGCAAAGAGCAACAACCTCACGATGGGCGCGCTTCGGCGCCAGAACACCAAGGACGGGCACCTGGAGAGGCCGCCGGGGACTAAGCGTGGAGACGACGGCCACTCCATAAGACTACCCGAGGCCCGGGCAACGTGCAGGGATGCCCTGGAGCGGCACCGACGCGGCCAGCCAATGCAGCTGGGGCCGATGCTGTGATTAAAAAAAGCCCCGAGGGAGACAATCGACCAAGAGAAAGAGAATCCAGCAGGAAACATCTGAACAACCTGAACGCCAAGGAGTGGATCAAGTTCACCAAATCCTGGTTCATTCTCTCCGGCAAAGCCGACCGGGAGAAAACAGCAGCACATCCCGCGACATTTCCCCTGGAACTCCCAACGGAATTCATCGAGTTCTTCACCAGCAGGAACGAATCTGTCCTGGATCCCTTCGCAGGCACCGGGACGACTCTGGCCGCCGCGGACTCCTTGGAACGAAACTCCACCGGGATAGAACTTCAACCGGAGTTCATCGAGTTCGCCCATCGGAGAACGCAGGGCACAATCCACGAAGGAGACGCACTGGACCTGCTCAGCAACCCTGAAATGTTCCCCAGCAACCACTTTGACTACGCCTTCACATCCCCTCCCTATATGAACGCCCTGCACAAGAGCCGTGGCGGCAACCGGGACACCAGGCACAAAAACAGGTCAGAACGGGGAGAACCACTGGTCTATGGGGAGAGAGAAAACGACATCGGCAACATTGAAGACCAGGCCGATTATATCAACCGACTGAGCGAAATATTCCAGCAGGTAAACCGGGTCCTGAAACCAAATCGGTACTGTACCGTGATTCTGCAAAACCTGAACTTCAACGGCAGTATGGTCCCCATAGCCTGGAAACTGGGACTGGCATTATCGAACACCTCCATTTGGGATATGAAGGGGGAGCGGATCTGGTGCCAGGACAACAAGAAACTGGGAATATATGGTTACCCAAGTGCCTACGCCACCAACAACTTTCACCACTATTGCCTGACGTTCAGAAAAACGGAGTGACCTGACAGCCATAACCCCAGAAGAACAATGTACAAGCTGAGTCGAACGAATCCAGCCACAAGGACAGAGAAGAAAAAATGATGACCAACAATGGAACAGAAGAGGACAGAGCCCCGGAGAACAGGGCTGAGACCACCGCTGAGCGCGGGCACTGGGCCAAGCACGGGGGATCCCTCGGATCCCTCACCTGGTGTGGAAAGAGGACCGCAGAGGTTGAGATCATAACGCGAGGCGGTATGCCAAGACTCCCCGTATGTGCCGACTGCCGGAACTGCCGGGACGCCTTCAACGCCCAGCAGACCCAGCTGGCGGAAAGGGTACGGCTGAAGATACAGGAGACTGAGATCACGTTCCATCCGGAGTCGTTGGACGACCAGGACCCTGCGACGCTGACCCCCGAGACCCCCACGCCGGGATGGTGGGCGGCCTACCGAGAGGGGCATACCGATGG
>JAKZYH010000094.1:0-4188 GCA_047514575.1 Acidobacteriota bacterium
GTAGAGCATCGAATAGTCTTTGTGAATCCCAGGGTTGGATCTCTCGCAGCCAAGCACGAGGCTCGGAATCTTGGTCGATCGGCCATACCGCTGGGCGATGATCTGGTCGACGCTGGTTCCGGAGCGAATTGCTCCTCCAGAGGCAAGCGGAGCTCCAGAAAGGAGATTTCCGGTCATGGAGCTGTGGATGTTTCCCTTGAGAGCTTCCTCATTGTAGAGTCCGCGGACGAAGAGCAGCTTCTCGCGGAAATCGGAGATCGGCGCCAGCACCTTACCCAGCTCTATCTGCTTGCCCTGCTCCTTCGCCCACCACTCCTCGGTGTGAAAGCCGTTTCCTGAGAACAGCACCCCAAAGCGAATCGGCGCCTGGCTGGCCGCATCGGCAGCAGCACTGGCCTTGGCGCCCCACACAGGGATCGACTCCATCCAGGGAAGTGCCATCGTGACACCGACGCCACGTAGAAACGTTCGACGAGATAAGTGGTGGTTCTTCATGATCTACCTCACAGAAAAGCTGACGGCTTTCGACGTATTCTAACCTCAATCAAACCGTCCTGCATGCCAAAGTTCAAAGGGCAGAGCATCACTCGGCCTATTCCCTTCTAGCAAGCAGATCCGGTTTCCCGCGGATATGCCGAAACTGACGACTCTGGACAATCATTTCGACGGCCACCGAGAAACGATAGTCGTTTTTCGCCAGCCGCTGCTGTATCTCAGTGAGCAAGGGCTGATCTGAGAGCTGCACTTCGCGGCCCAGAGCATAGCCCAGCAGCTTGCGGTAGAACTGGCCCAGGACATCATTGCGGCGCGTCTTCGACAGGTAGTCCCGCAATCCTGTCAGGCCGTCGATCTGGGTCCCGTCGGGGAGCTGAGTCTTGGTGTCGATGGGACGACCCGCGAGGTCCTTGCTTCGACGCCGACCGACGGTGTCGAAGCCCTCGAGCGCGAAGCCGAAGGGGTCAATTCTCTGGTGGCAGGAGGCGCACTGGGGGTCACTCGTGTGTTTCGCTACCAGTTGGCGAACGGTCAGGCCGTCGGTCGCAGTTTCATCCGGGGGAAGCTGGGGGACCTCCTGAGGCGGGCGGGGAAGCTTTTCACCGAGCAGCACTTCGCTGATCCAATTTCCCCTTAGGATGGGACTGGTGCGGGAGGCTCCCGATTGCTTGGCAAGCGTCGCGGCCAGGCCCAGGATGCCGCCGCGACCATGCTCCTGACGCATGTCCCCGACACGCTGCCATCCCTCACCCTGGATTCCATCGATGCCGTAGAATTCTGCCAACCGCTGGTTGACGAAGGTGTAGTCGGCATCGAGGAGGCTCAAGAGGGAGGCGTCCTGTTGAAACAGATCCGTGAAGAACAGAATTGATTCTTCGTACATGTCGCTGCGGAGGTCCGCGAACTCTGGATAGTATTTCTGACTCTTTTCCTCGATCGTGTCGAAGTCGTTGATGTGAAGGTAGTGACAGGCAAACTCGAGGGCCAGTCGCCGAATACGGGCGTCGCCCAGCATTCGGGCCACTTGTCCCTTCAGTACTTCGGGTTCATGCAGAGTACCCTGTGCGGCCAGCTTTCGTAGTTCACCATCCGGCTGCGAGGACCAGAGGAAATAGCTCAAGCGGCTGGCCAGCTCCCAATCAGAGACCGGGGCGGAATCGTTTGTTTTCGGAGCTCCTTCGAGCTTGTAAAGAAATCCTGGCGCGACAAAGATTCTCGCCAGGGTCAAGCGAAACCCCTCTTCGTGCTCCAGGTCCTGTTCCCTCAATCGGCGATACAGACCCCGCAGTTCCTCTACTTCGGCCTCGGTCGGGAGACGGCGATAGGCCCTGGCAGCGAAGTCGATCAAGGCGTCCAACTGTGCTGGCTCGCCTTCGATCTGTTCCTTTCTGAACTCGGCCGCGCGACGCTCGGAGGGTTCGCGTAATGGAACCAGTGCGTTGTACTGCGTCTTATCCTCGAGTCCATTGCCGGCCATTACCTCCAGAAGCAGATCCACGGCGGTAGCTTCCAGAAAGGCGCTATGGCTGACGTAGTGCAGTTCCTTCCAGAGTCGGTCGAGTCGGGCCTTCTGGGTATCGTCGAGCATCAGCCTTGCCAGATGATCATCCTCTCGATAGAACGTTGCCAGGGTCAGCACCTCGTCGACCGGCACAATCTGGTTGAAGCAGAATGCGGCCGGAAATAGTTGGCGATACTCATCCATTGCCGACTCGATGACTGCGCCCTTACTACTGCCTTCGCTAATCAGGATGGGCCGCTTGAAAGAGAGGGACCGGTTATCAGAGAACAGCTGGGTCACCCGAGAGAAGGCCACCACTACCTCACTCGGAAGCAGTTCGGATCTGGGTACGGGGGTTCCACCGAGCAACTGCACTTGCACGCTCCCTTCCCGGCCTGTCTCCTTTTCCAAAAGGGCGGTTACGAGCAGCGTTCGGCCGGCTAGCAGATGGCCGGGCAAACGAATCGAGATCACGGAGGGGGCGCGAACACAAAGCGAGGTCGGGTCTATGGGACTACCGTTTGGATGCTTCCCGAAAATCTCCGGCGCCAGGCCCCACTCTTTTCCACCGATCGATGCCTCGGAGGGTCGAACAGGACCGGATTTACCAGCTAGGCTCCGGATGTCGCGGAGGAGGATGTCCGGCTCCCCCTCGGCCACGAAGCGGGGCTGCTGCCAGACGACGAAGTCATCATCGTTACCATCGCCCGCATCGCTCGAGACCAGTGAGAGGACGACATCCGTTTCTAGCCTGCCCTCTCCCGATCCGGGGACCACGAATGACAGGGTCTGTTCCGTTTGCAGCGGAGTGACGGGCTCCATCCATCGGGATGGGCCCCCTTTTCGTCCAATAAGGCCGACGGGACCGAAGCTCCACAGTCCCTGCTGCCAGGTGGTCACCTGAGCAGCAAGAGCGGGGGCGTCCTGGGGGCGCGCTCTGCGCCAGCGGGTTCGGAGATCATCCAATAGGAGGGATCGATTGGATCCCGTTAAGCTCGACCAGAGGGTGGTGAGATACTTGGCATTCAGTCGCCGCTCGCGGGCCACATCTGCGATCGTCTTCTTGCCTTTGGTGAGCGCCTTCCGTTCGGCGAGGGTGGCTGCAAGATATTTCTCCAGTGGCAGCAGTCCGGCGAGTCCGATTCGGGTGTCCGCGTGGACGTTGACGTTCCCAACTACGGAACCGACTCCAAAATCTGCCGCATCTACGAACTCCCGATAGAACTCACGAATCTGGTCCAGGATCTCGTCCGTCCAGTCACGGCGAGTCGCCCGCGCTGAGAACCGGAACCCTTCGGGTAACAGTACCGCATGCTGAGCGATCTCCTTGCCTGCATCTAAGTACTTTCTCAGCAGGCCTGGCGACATCACCAGGGAGTTGCCCGTGTTGGTGAACCCCTCACCGGCGGCGCTGTCCGTCGGGAACTCCCGCGCCGGATCCAGCGGGACCCCGGTCAGATCGCGGATGGTATGCGTATATTCAGCGTTGTTGAGTCGGCGCAGGACGACGACCCCAGGATCTCCGGCAGCGGCAATCGCCTCGGCATCCAGATAGCGCTGGACCCACGACCGCAGTCTTTTCCTCTGTTCCGGCGTCAGTTGTTTTGAGTACTTGGGAGGCATCTCGCCGTTGTCCAGCATTTCGGCAACCTTGAGCCATTTCTGGGTACCCTGACGCACCGCTGCCAGGTTGGCGAAACGTTCCAGATCCAACTCACCCGTCTTTTTTTCTGTGGAATGGCAGTCCAGGCAGAATCCCTGGATCAGCGGTAGAGTCTGCTTCAAGTATTCATCGGACAAGTCTGCAAAGTGATCCGGTTTCGGACCGCCTTCAGCTTGGCCGTGTAGAGAAGCGAGCCCAACCAACAGCAAGACCCTAGCCAACGCGTTGCCGCGACCGAAGTTCCCCTTTCGAATATTGTGGGAACGCTGCGATTTATCCATCGAATCTCCAGAACCGGTCCGTGACCTCCGGTCTTTCTGTGAATGGATAATAGTCATGGGCTCGGACCTTGTCAGCCACACCGGATCTGAAGCATGAAGTTCTCGGTATTGTACACTGTTCCAGCCCTTGATTGGCATCTTGATCTCCTCGGCAGCCACCGATAGGTTGGGAGTCGCCTCAGTTACACCTGTTCTCGAGGATTGATCATGGAATCGGCCCGCCGCATCAGGGTGTGCCCCTTAAGGGT
>JAKZYH010000095.1:0-20508 GCA_047514575.1 Acidobacteriota bacterium
GTTCTGATGATGCTAAAGGGTTCTATTCTCTGGGTTTCGTTGAAGGCGGCCACCCACTCGCCGTTGGCCAGTCGGACGATGCTAGCATGCGAGCAGTAGGCGAAAGGATCGCGGTAGATGATGATGTCTCGCCGATTGCGAACAGGCCGGGTGTGAGCATTGGCGAGAGCCGGATCTCCCCTGCGCTGGGCTACAGTGGAGGTCATCGACACGCTGGCAGCGAGGGCAGGTCCACTCGTCAAAAATTCTCTTCGGTCCCAAGGTCTTTTCTGGGGCATGAGTTCCCTCCGATTAGGTCTTTTGAATCAGTCTAGCAACCCACACTGAATGAAGCTGACATTTGCGGCGCTATCCCGGTTGAGCCGCTGGGATATCGCCATAACATCCGACTTTCTTTCTGCGATGCTAACTGCTAATGTCCAAATAATCTCTCTAAGAGGGTGGTAACTCGGTCCAGCATGGACTCCCATGACAATAGGTTTGTATCGACGTTACCTCCGCGAAAATGGTCTCTCTCACCTGCTGTAAGACTGGACGATGGTGGGGCTTTGCGCCTCCCCGTCCGCTGGGGAACCGGCACCTTTGGGGATGATGAAAAAGATGAAACATACTTCCGCTGTCTTGATTGCTGCATCTTTGTGCTGCTGGTGCAATTCTGAACCACTTGCCGAAGAGCATTCCGAGATCATTCACCCGAAGGCCTTCGCGATGGTGACCTGTTGGCTCTCTGATACCGAGCAACCGGTAGTCACCGAGATCAGCCTCGATGCAGTTCGAATCAACCGAAACCAATTCTATGGTCTGGTGACATCGAGCGAGGACGGATGGGTCAGGTATTCTGACGAAGAGAGTGGAGGTTTCCTTCGCTATCGCACACTCGAACCCACAGGCGGTCTTCATCGCGTCCTGTTTCAGGACAATGGGGGTGGTAGCTTAACCGTTTCAACCACTATTGGTTACACCATCCAGAACCGAAACATAACGACTGGACAGGGGGAAAAATCAATTTCGGTCCTCAAGGTAGAGTCCTTGGAATATCCGTCTAACCCGACCGCTGACAGATCTGCAGGGCGTGTCTTTTGACTCGTCTATGGTGACCGATCAACCCTGGTCCTGGGGCGAAGGTTGCGGTAGGGCAAGAATCAGGGTAAAGACTTCCCTGTACCATGATCGCGATCGATCTTGAGCTCGAACCCTCTGGACTGTCCTCCAAGATCGAGGCCTTCTGGAAGCTGTCCGCTTCCAAGATCCGTGCTTTGGATAGAGACCCCGCCTCCATCGAGGGTATCCCCGTCTTCACCGTAGGGGGGAGATATTCCTCTCAGACCTGGACCGACTGGACGCAGGGATTCGAGCTGGGTTCCTGGATCCTACAATTCGACGCGACCGACGATGCCGAGTTCCTGGACCTGGGACGAAAAAAAGTCCTGGATCGGATGCCGCCCCATCTCACCAACATGGGTGTACACGACCACGGATTCAATAACGTCAGCACCTACGGCAATCTGATGCGCCTACAGCAGGAGGGAAGAATCGGCGAAAACACTTGGGAGCTCCGCTTCTACCAGCTGGCCTTGAAGTGTTCGGCTGCAGTCCAGGCCAGGCGTTGGAGTCAGGTACGCGAGGGCGGCTACATCTACTCGTTCAATGGTCCACACTCGCTGTTTGTCGATACCATCCGTTCACTCAGATCCCTGGCACTGGGGCACCGGCTCGGTCATTCCCTGATAGAAGAAAACGGAACCAGGGTCTCGCTGCTGGAGCGCCTGCTTACTCATGCCCGAACCACTGCGGCCTTCAACGTCTACTATGGTGCAGGTCGAGACACCTACGACGTCCCCGGCAGGGTTGCTCACGAAAGCATCTTCAACCTGATCGATGGCAGCTATCGCTGTCCCAGCTCGCAGCAGGGATTCTCCCCCTTCACCACCTGGACACGAGGCCTGGCTTGGATCATGTGCGGCTACGCCGAGCTGCTGGAGTTTCTCGACACCATCGATCCCGAAATCCTGGAGTCCCTGGGGGGATGGGAGTCGAATCGGGAATGTATGCTCAGGGCGGCCAGGGTGAGCTGCGATTACTATATCGAGAACACGCCCTCCGACGGGATCCCATACTGGGACACTGGAGCACCCTCACTGCACAAGCTGGGTGACTATCTCAATCAGCCCGCCCTGCCCCTAAACGACTGGGAACCAGTCGACAGCTCAGCGGCGGCGATTGCAGCCCAGGGGCTGCTGCGACTGGGACACTATTTGAAGGAGCAGGGTGAAACCAAGGACGGCAACCGCTACTGGCAAGCCGGTTTGACGGTACTGGATACGCTGCTGAGCGAGCCCTATTTATCGCTCGACCCCAACCACCAGGGACTGATTCTCCACTCGATCTATCACCGTCCGCGGGGATGGGATTTCTCGGGAGACGGGGAGAGGGTCCCCAGTGGCGAGTCATCGATGTGGGGAGACTACCATGCTCGCGAGATCGCTCTCTATGTGCAGCGTCTGGCCACGCGAGGGACCTATCTGACCTTTTGGGGAGACAGTTCGCCTCTCGCCTGAGTTAGTCTCAGCGTGGATTCCGAGGGAAAAAAGGGGAAATGTCAGCTCTAAGGACCGAGCAGGTCGGGATCATCATGAACGGTGTTACCGGCCGCATGGGAACCAACCAACACCTGATGCGCTCGGTGCTCGCCATTGTCGAGGAGGGCGGCCTCAGCATCGATGAGAGCAGGAGGGTTCTTCCCGTACCAACCCTGGTCGGTCGAAACCCCGCCAAGCTCGAGCAGCTCGCCCTCCGTACTGGAGTCGAAAAGTGGACCACAGAGCTGGACGAGGCTCTGGAAAATCCTGAAAACCTCATTTATTTCGACTCGCAGTCGACCCAGCAGCGGGTGCCCGCGGTAACGAAGGCCATCGAAGCGGGCAAACACATCTACTGCGAAAAACCGACGGCCATGACGACCCACGATGCCTATCGACTCTATCGACTTGCCAGGGAGGCCGGCGTCCACCACGGCGTGGTCCAGGACAAGCTGTGGGTGCCAGGGATCATGAAACTCAAGAGGCTGAAGGAAAGCGGCTTTTTTGGTCGTATCCTCTCCGTTCGGGGCGAGTTTGGCTACTGGGTGTTCGAAGGCGAGGACCGCGCGCTGCAGCGGCCGTCCTGGAACTATCGCAAGGAAGACGGGGGCAGCATTGTCCTGGACATGTTTCCCCACTGGCGATACGTCCTCGACAGTCTTTTCGGGAAGGTGAAGGCAGTCTCCTGTCTGGGCTCCACCCACATCAGGCAGCGCCGGGACGAGCAGGGGAGAAAATACGTCTGTACTGCCGATGATTCGGCCTACTCAACCTTCCAACTCGAAGGGGACATCATTGCCCACTTCAACTCGTCCTGGGCGGTGCGGGTCAAGCGGGACGATCTGCTCAGCATCCAGGTCGACGGCACGCTCGGGTCGGCGGTCTGCGGCCTGCGTGATTGCCTGGTTCAAGCACACGAGGATGCACCGTACGTCACCTGGAATCCGGATATTGAGAGCCCCATCGAACATCAGGACTCCTGGACACCCGTTTTTGAAGACCAGATTTCGGGCAACGCCTTCAGGGTTCAATGGGAACTGTTCCTGCGACACGTTGTTGCCGAAGAGCCCTTTCCCTGGAACCTGCTGGAAGGCGCCAGAGGAGTGCAATTGGCAGAGAAGGGACTCGAGTCGTGGAAGAAGCGGGCCTGGGTCGATCTCCCGGAGCTGGAGGCCTGAGGGATACGGAGATGGGGACAAAAAGGGTTGCCTTAGTGACGGGAGGCCTCAGGGGTATCGGACTAGGGATCTCTCGCTGTCTGGCCCGGGTCGACTACGATCTAGCGATCTGCGGCCTGCGAATGGAAAAGGAATGCACCCAGGTCCTTTCCGAGCTCCGCAGCCGGGGTGGCGATGTCCTCTATAGCCGCACCGACATCGGTGACAAGCGTGCTCGCGAGGCCATGCTCGAGGAAATCCAGAAGCGCTATGGCAAGATCAATCTATTGGTGAACAACGCGGGAATCGCTCCAGAGGAACGGAGGGATCTTCTGGAGGCTTCGGAAGAAGCCTTTGAACGAGTGCTCCGAGTCAATCTGCAGGGGCCCTACTTTCTGACCCAGGCCATTGCCAATCGGATGATCGAACAAAAGCAAGCTCGTCCTCAATCGCAGGCCTGCATCGTCAATATCTCTTCGATCTCAGCGACGGTTGTGTCAACTGCTCGAGGTGAATACTGCGTTTCGAAGGCGGGTCTGAGCATGGCGACCCAACTCTGGGCCGTTCGCCTGGGCGAGTTCGGCATACCCGTCTACGAAGTCCGGCCGGGTCTGGTCCAGACCGATATGACAACGAGCGCCACCGCCAAGTATGACAAGCTGATTGCCGAAGGTCTTCTTCTGCAGTCCCGTTGGGGTACCCCGGAAGATGTGGCAAAGGCGGTCCTGGCCCTTGCCGAGGGGACGCTACCGTACTCCACTGGACAGGTCGTCATGGTGGATGGGGGGTTGACGGTGCCGAGGCTGTAGAATTGTTGGTTGGCAGGTTTCGTCCTGGCAGTCGTACCGCATGGACGCAAGAGGGTTGATTCCCGATTTTTCTTGTCCCTTACCCAGGATTCGAAAACCCTGGGCGAGAATCCGCAATCCCGTTGGGATTGACCTCGATTGATTTCTTTGCAGAAAGCTTCCTCGGACAAGAATGGAGGCAGCCTACGGCATGCTGCTTACGTCCAGTACAATTCCGGCGGGATCTCTACCTTCTCACCCTTGGCGATCGACTCGTTGCCCTTGATCATGGGAATGACCACGTTCATGGCCATGGGACCGTCGCTCAGATTATCTGCTCCATGCCGAATGATTCGGGCGAAACCTGCCAGTTCATTCTGATAGCCGCGCAGAGCCAAGGCCATGCTGGATTGGCCCCCGACGCTGGAGCCGGCGGCATCGTTAGCCCGACTCTCCGAGGCTTCCATGACGGGCCCTTCACCCATCGGTGCCGCTGCCAATTCAGTAGCAGCTGCCTCACCTCCCTCTGAAAAGAGCATGGCTTCCCGTTCACCGCTGAGCAGAATCGTCCCCTTGGTTCCCATGAACTGTTCGTAGTAGTGATCGTAGGAATTGGTTTGAATGGAAGAGTAGGTAAACGTCAAGCCCTCTGGATACTCATAAATCAGATAGACGTGGTCCTCAACTTCCCGGTCATCGTTATAGTGGTAGGTTCCTCCCGAGCCATACACGGAATGCGGCAGCCTCCCGCTGAACCAGTTGACCACCTGAATCTGGTGACTCCCCAACTCGCCCATCAGGCCATGCCCGAACTTCCGGTAGAGCCTCCAGTTCTTGTACTCGTCCAGGTTGCCATAGCCCCAGGCGGTGGGATCGAAGTCGCCCTTCGGCAGCTTTCTTCTCCAGCTCTTGTTCCGGTGCCAGAGGGCGCGAACATGATAGACATCGCCGATCACGCCGCCCCTTATCAGCTGGTAGGCTTCCTGGTACAGGGGGTTGTAGTTTCGATGATGCCCGACCTGGAGGGTCCGGCGCGCAGAATGAGCTGCGTCGATCATTCTGCGGCAACCTTCAATACTATGGGCCATCGCCTTTTCGCTGAAAGTGTGCTTTCCCGCTTGTAGGGCATCGACTGCCATTGGCTCGTGCTGCCACATAGGGGTTGCGATCAGGACCGCTTCGAGGTCCTTTCTCTCGAGCAGCTTGCGATAGTCCGTATAAGATTCCGCTTGGGGATCGAACCGTTCCCGAGCGATCGTGAGACCCTTCTCCAGGTTCTTCGGATAAATGTCGCAAACGGCTGACAGTCGGATATGGCTGGGAGGAGCGTTCTCCATCAACACCCGACCCTGGCTCCCGGTCCCTATGATCCCGGCCCGGATCGGGGTCATGGAGGATGCCTTCCAGACCAGGGCACCGGCGGGTGGAATTGCGGCCACTGCCTTGATGAAATTTCGTCGACCTAACTTCTTTTGTTCTTCAGTCATAGCCACCGTGCCCTGTTTATGGTTCCCATTCTGGAGAAGACAAGGGAATAACTGTCACCTATCACGCCCCGGACGAAGCGGCCTGCTTGCTCTCTCTCCTATGTCGAAGCAGGATGTCGAGCCCGACCATCCGACCCGTAGGAAAAGAGAGAAGCAGCAGCAGTGCAAGGGCTTCGAGAAGCGTTTTGTTGACGTAGAGTTCTGCTCCCTCTGAAGACATTACCGTGAAACCCTCAGAGGCAAGGGGAGGAGCCGCCAAGTAGAAGAGCATCAGGAGCGCGATGCCTCCCAGGGCAGATAGGCGAGTGAACAATCCCACCATCAGCAGGATCCCCAGGACCATCATGCCCCAGACGGTCAAGAAATCTGCCCAGGCGATCAGCTTTGGACCCTCAGCAATGCCTTGGAAGAGGGAAGCGAACGGACCGGTTGCCGCTTCCAGATAACCTCTGGCGGTCCACTCCACGGCTCGAAGCTTTCCCAGCCCCTGGTAGAAAAGGTGCCAGCCGATCGAGAAGCGGAGCAACACCAGTAGGAATGTCTGCACCCTGGTCGTTCCCCTCGACTGATTCAAGAACGTATCTCCACTTCGTTGGGATCCAGACCGAAGTGATGCACTTCGACGTCACCGCTGCTGGATGCCGGCACCAGGAGGGCTCCCACGCCTGGATCATTGTGGCAGTATTCGCGCACTTCCGCCAGATCCATCACCAGGAAGGCGGTCGAAAGAGCATCGGCCTCCGCGGCCGTTCCGGCAAAGGCGGTTGCACTCAGATTCTTCTCAGTGGGGTGTCCAGTTCTGGGATCGAGGACATGGCCGTAACGCTTGCCTTCGGCCCGAAAAGACTGCTCACCTACACCGGAGGTCGCCATCGCACGATCGCGAAGCCGGATCCGGGCCAGGCTCTGCCTTCGCTGCAGCGGGTGACGCAGGCTGAGCTGCCAACCTCCTCCCGCCTGGGACCGGGGCGCACTGCCCAGAGCCAGGATGCTGCTGTGCCCGGCATGGAGAAGGGCATTTGAGAGGCCTTCGTCCCGCAGCAACGCTGCGGCCCGGTCCAGAGCGTAACCCTTGCCGATGCCGCCCAGATTCAGCTCCAGTTCTGGATGGAGGAATCGGACCGATTGAGACTTTTCCTCAAGCTCCAGTAAATGGGAGCCGACCGAGTCGAGGGCGCGGTTCAGTGCTCGAGGAGTGGGAACTTCGCCCTTGCGTTGGGCAAAACCCCAGCAGCGCCACAGGGGGCCGGCCGTCATATCAAAGGCACCGTCTGTTTTTCGATAAAGATCACAACCGAGACGTAATAGCTGGAGCAAGCGTGGCTCCGTCGCTACCGGTCCTTGGTGGGCACTTCGATTGAGGGAAGAGATCTCACTCTCTTCGCTGAACACCGTCATCTGTCGCTCTAGCCGTTCTACCTCGTCAAGGGCCCGGTGAGCCGCCATTACCTTCAGGCGATCCCCAGATCCGAAGAAAATCTCGAATCGGCAGGCCATAGCTGGGCGACCGGCGCGTAAAAGATGATCGGGGTCAGGGTTCCGCAGGGAAGGCAGAACATCGGCAAACCCGGCACCTATCACCGAGGCGACGGCCTGGGGGTGCAGGAACCCTCTTCGGCTGGTAACGCTACTGGACAAGAACGATCTCTCCTTCGGTCAGCGCACGGAAACCACCCGATCCGTGAGCGGGACTTAGACTATCTGCAATAGAGCCACCAGATCAAGGGTGGCTGATGGAAGAGATGAAGAACTCGGAGAGGGTTGAAAATCCGAGCCGTCGCGGAGCGGCGCAAGGGTTGTCCTTACGAACCGAGTGCTGTCGGCCCCCGCGGCGCAGGTTGACATTGCGTCGAGGGGTAGGAAAAACGCACCGCCACCAAAGGCGGAGGTAACGTTCCTACAGCAAGCGCTTTGTGAGGAAGGTAGCCTGCTGTAAATGCACCGTAAAGGGGGCCTTACAAGACAACTCTTTTGCCGCTTCGCGACGGCTCGGCTTAAGAATCCGAAGTAGTTCCGTCCCCTGCTTCCGAAGGCTGGAAGGCTGAATCTCTCAGCTTGAGTCGGGGGAAGAGAGGGGTGGCGTCCGGGCTTGCGCCCTGACGCCACCCCCTACTCCATTTCGCGAGCCAAGTCCTCTTACTGGAAGAGGGACAGAACGCTCTGGGGTACCGCGTTGGCTTGAGCCATTGCCGCTATACCGACCTGGGACAGAATCTGGAACTTCGTCAGATTTGCGATCTCCGAGGCGAAGTCCGCATCCCGAATCTGTGATTCGGCAGCGGTTAGATTCTGAACCTGGGACTGCATGACCGACACCGCGTTTTCGAGTCGGTTCATGGAAGCTCCCAACGAACCGCGTCTGGACGCGACGGTGTCGATTGCGGCCTCCACCTGGGCCAACATCGAAGTGGCAGTCGAACTGGCGGCGATATTGACGGTGATCGAAGATCCGCCGGTGCCGCCTATGCCGACGGTAAGCGTCAGTGCACTCGCGCTGAGCGCGCTGCCGCTGACCCCGATCTCTGCATTGGCCGCAATCAGGTTCTGCGTGTCGCCGACGAAGATGTTTATGGCCGTGTCGGCAAAGACTGCGGTGCCATTGAAAGAAGTCGCCGATCCAATCCGGTCGATTTCCCGGTAGATCTCCTGCAACTCGGTTTCAATAGCGACCTCCCCTGAACTGTTGGTGTCCGACTCTGCTTCGGCCAGCAGTGAAGCCGCCCGGCCCAGCAGATTCTGGATCTGACCCAGGCCACTGTCGGCAACCTGCGCAAACCCAACGCCGTCATTGGCGTTTCTGATGGACTGCTCCAGGGTACGAATCTGCCCGTTCAAGCCGTCCGCCAAGGCCAGGCCCGCCGGATCCTCGCCACCCCGAAACAACCGTTGGCCGGTCGAGAGCCGGAACAACGTTCTCTGCAGGCTCTGCTGATTCTGGGTGGAGTGATGCTGTGCCACCAAGCTTGGGAGGTTGGTGATGACACTGAAAGTACTGCTCATTGACTTTCCTCCTTGAAAAGCTCCTTAGGGGGCTTCCTTGCCCCTCACCGGTTCCTGGGTACCGGCAACCCTTAGTGTCTAAGTGGCCTTATCGTCGCGACCCCGGGAAAACTGTAGTGTGGATTCGCAAGAACGGTGAAGAGTGAGCAGTAAGAAGCAGTAAGCAGTGAGGAAAAGGATGGGGTGAACTGCCGCCAGCATGAGGGCTGGTCCGACAGAGCCGCGAACGACTTGAATCGTCTGCAATATGAGGCCAGGTTCCGGCCGTCGAGGACGACGAAGAAGGGAGCGAGCTGGACAACTCTTCCCCACGGAGTGACGCACAATCTCCCCTATCCCCGACCTGAAGCTTCCGCCCGCGTTTTCCCCCGAGCGATCCCGAGATGTGCGCCAGACTTGTAACTGGCTTCGGCCAGGACCTATACTCTGCCTTCACCCAAACATCCCAAAGGAGCGAAGGTATGAGACCGGTCAATCGAAGACGTTTCCTCCGTGAAAGCTCTGGACACTTCGGCGGATTGGCCCTGAGCACAACCCTTTCAGCGGCCCTGTTAACCCGCTGCTCAGCAGCGGGGGATCCCGAGCCCGAGGTCTCCAGCACCGAGATGAATTACTACGATCCCTTCGACATGGGATTTCAGAGTTATTCCCTTCGGCATTTCACCGAGATGAAGGATCTACTGGAACAGGCTGGCCGGTTGGGCCTCCATCACGTGGAGCTTTACCGGGGTCACCTGCCCACCTCGACTCCGCCAACAGAATTGGAACAAGTGCGAAAGCGCCTGGCGTCGGCGGGACTCACCGCCAATGCCTTTGGTGTGGAACATTTCAGCGAGGATCACGAGGCCAACGAAGCTCTCTTCAAGTTTGGGAAAGCGTTGGGCGTTAGATGTCTGAGCGCAGATCCAACGAAGGGTGCTTTCGTCAGTCTGGAAAAACTGGTCAAGGAATATGACGTCCAGATCGCAATTCACAACCACGGTCCCGAGGACGAACGCTGGCGTCGGCCGGAATGGATTCTCGAAGCAGTAACAGACCTCGACCCAAGGATTGGAGCATGCGCCGACCTCGGCCATTTCATTCGCGCCGATGTCGATCCGATCGAGGCTCTGGAGTTGCTGGGACCTCGTGTCCTCGGTGTCCACCTGAAGGATTTTGACCCGCAGGGCAACGACGTGGTCCTGGGCCAGGGTCAGCTGGATGTGGGGCGGACTCTGGCAACTCTGGTGAAGATCGGTTTCGACGGCCCGCTCTCTCTCGAGTTCGAAGGAGACAAGGAGAACCCTATACCGAAGATGCTTGAGTGCCTGGCAATTGTTCGGGCCGAGCTGGAGCAATCCGGGGGAAAAGCTTAGGGTCCCAGAGGTGGCGGTGGTCTCCAGGCCGCCGTTCCACGAGCCAAAGGCTCGAAGGAAAAAGACTCAAGCCTGGCAGCCAAAGCTACCAGATCAGAAAACACTAGCGGTGTCTTGAGTCTCTCCGCCCTGCTTCCGGGCCTGCTCTCTCTTTAAGGAAATATCGATACGAATCGTGCGCCCCGGGATCGTCTCGATATCAGCTTCATAACTCTGGTAGCCGGATGCCTCGATGCGCAGCACGTGGACTCCTTCGTTCAGAGGACAAGAAGTCTCTTCGCTCCCAAAGCTTCGGGCGCTGCCCATCAAGCGGCCATCCACATAAACCAGGGCCGAGGGCGGGACGACGTCAAAAACCAGCTGCGAGGTAGTCGGTATGATCCGCACACCCGTGGGGCCCACAACCGCCCGAGCCAGAGGTCGCCGGACGGTGTAGCGCGGCTGAAGCAGAGGAGTGACGGCGACAGGGGGCTGCCGATAGGCGAAGTGGGAATAGCCGCAGGACGCCCCATATTGACGGTAGAGAAAGTTCTCGGGCCGGTAGTAGAAGTAACTGCGGGAAGGGAGAAAAAAATGGCCAGCCACGGCAGGCGCAGCCATCAAGATCACAAAGCAAAGAACCCAGAAGACCCTATTCATCCTCGAAACCTACGACATTATAGAGGTTTGCCCTCCACGGATTCAACACTCGCCTCGACCTTCGACGACCGCTTTCCCCTACGTCTACCCCGGGGATAGTTCTCGTCTCCGACGACGAACCCGAGAAAAGCCAGGGTAAGGAGTCCAGCCACCGAGTTGAGCACGACGTCCGGGATGCCGAAGTGGCGATCGGGCAGGATACCCTGAACGGTTTCATCCCCCAACCCCACGAGCGCCACGATCAAGAGGGTCCAGACGTAGTGATAGCGATCGCGGCAGTGGAAGCGAAGGGCATCGAAGACCAGAACGGTCAGGGGACTGTACTGCAGAAAGTGAAAGCGCTTGGCGGGAACCGTAAGAAACTCGAGGACACATATGAAGGCCAGAGCAATCAGCAAGAAAGCCACATAGGCGGCGATGCGGCGGGGAAAGAACAGGAAGATGACAGCGACGAGGATGAGTCCCAACGGAAGATACATCCAGCTCATCAAACTGTCCATGAATTCGCGGCCCATTCGGTCGAAGAGGCTCACGTAGAGATCGAAGGCAATCGTGAGGGTGCTGTAGAGGAAGACGGTGTACAGCGCCACCGCGATCCAAGCCTTCCGGGAAGAAGAAAAGATGCCCGGCCTCATGTCGTGAGAGTATAGGCGCCCGCACCGACTACAGACTTCCGAAGCGAGCTTCGGCCATGCTAAACTACGCGCTTCGAGCCGCAAGAGTTGCGGCTTCCCTGAGTATGGGCCGCTAGCTCAATTGGCAGAGCAACTGACTCTTAATCAGTAGGTTCGGGGTTCGATTCCCCGGCGGCTCACCAGCTCTATTCAACAACTTGTACCCGGTCCGTCTGCTCGGTTTACCTCCTTACTTGCGCCCTGCTTAACCTAGCCAAGGGTTTCCAACTCTTACCCTCTCCAGCCCTGGCACTGGGTGCATCCAACGAATCTACCCACCGACGGCCGGTCTCATCCGGTATCCAGCGGGCGGACACCATCAGGGTCACACTTATAGGCTCGGTGTCCCAGCTGAGCGCTCACATAGGTCACCAGTGCAGCCTTCGTCAGTAGCCGTGAATAGCAGCTATACCTCAGACTGTGCACATGCCCCTGCCTAACCTTCGCCAGTTCCTGGCCCTCTACCCAATGAGTCAAATCGCTAACCAATTGATATCATCTGGCTTTAAACCGGACAGTCGTGGGTTGCTATGACAAAATGGGTTGCCCACGACTGTGAGGGTAAGAGAGGCAAGTGACTGACTGACTTCTCATTCCCAGGGGAGGGTTTCCTCCCGTCACAGCCAAGCCCGCTCGCCGTGAGCCTTCGGAAAGGAAGTTCCATTGAGAATCCAAGCAAGCGGTGCGTGCTGGTTTTCGGTGGCCCTCGTTCTCTTTCTTTCTGGCGGATACACTGCCGCCCAGAAACGCGATCCCTACATCGAGACCTTCGATAGTGGGCCGGGCGGTTGGGTGGCCAATCGCAGGGACCCGCTACCCGTGTGGGACGGGGTTGCCTACTGCTTCGGGCCTTGGTTCGTCGACCCAAACCATGCCCCTCCGGGTGCGGGTTATCTGCACATGCTCATGTTCATCACCACCACTCCGAAATGGGTGGCTCGGAAGGAGTACCCCAGTAACGGCTTCGTGGAGGGTCAACAGAGTACCAATCTTACAAACGCACGATTGACGCTCCGCTCGAGGGGAGCGTTCGATCTTCCGCCGGAAGCCCCCGGTGGCATCGCGAAACCACGCAAGCCGGGTGAAGTTCCGATGGGCCTTCAAGGCTCCCAACTACTTCTCTGGGTGCAGGCCGAAACTCAGGGCACGACTGCCAACTTTGCCTTGACAGGACAGCCCTTCGAGATTACCCGGGAGTGGAGTGTACAGACCGTCGTGCTCAGGCCGGATCCCACCGAGTGGACTTGTGCCGGTGGCCGCCGTGATCTGATCGGGCACTATGGATGTGCTGATATCGCCGAGGTTCTTGGGGATGTCAACCTGGACCTCTATCTAGTCCTGTTCCCGTTGAAGATCCTGCCCATCGGCGAGGTTGGTTCTCCCCATCAGACACGCGCCGGAGAGCACTACCCGGTCCAGCAAGAGTTCCTACCCAAGGGCCTGCTGATGGTTGATACCGTAAGCATCGAGTATCCCGACTAAACCACTATGGAGCCAGAGGCTTACCAGACGAGCGCAGATTCAACTCAGTCCTTTCGGGGAGGGAGTGCCGGTTGCGGCACACTGTGGCCATCGACACAGATTCAATCTCGAGCAAAGCGGGTTCTCCTGAGTTTTGGCGCGGCCTTCGTCCTGCTTCTCTGTTGTCCTGAGCTGAGTGCGGAGGAGCCCCGAGTTCAGCGGCACCGACCCATCCGTGTGTCAACCGAGAGACAGCTCTTCTTCGACGATTTCCTGATCGAGGCAAGGAGCGGCCTCACTCGGGTGGTCCACCGTCCATCCAAGCAGAACGCTCCCATACTGGTGGGCGACACGCCCTGGGAGAACTGGACCATCACCCTGCACGGGAGGCCGTGCATCCTCTTCGACCCGGAGGAGAAGATCTACAAGATGTGGTATCAGGGCTACCATATTCCCCACAACCACTACTTTATGTGCTACGCCACCTCCCAAGATGGGCTTCACTGGAAGAAGCCCCTGCTCGGGATTGAGGAGTTCGGCGGGTCTCGCTCCAACAACATAGTGCTTCAGGGCAACGTCTACTGGGCCCTCGTGAATGTGATCAGGGACGAACACGAAACCGATCCAGAGCGCCGATACAAGGCCCTCAGTTACGATTTCGCGGCTGTATCCGGCCCCGAAGAGATTCCTCCTGGGCGCTCCCGACCCAACTCAGTGGAGCAGGTCCGTAAGGGCCGTGCCGTGGGCATCGCTCTTGCCTTTTCGGCGGACGGTATTCACTGGAAGCTCCACCCTGGAAACCCCGTGATGACCGACGTGGGAGACAGCCACAACGTCCTACCCTGGGACGATCAGCAGGGAGCCTATTTTGGCTATTTCCGTCCCAGCTACAAGCTCTCGGGAGGCTTGAGGGTCATCGGATTCTCCAGCAGCCAGGACTTCATCCACTGGACGCCACCCAAGATCATTCTGAGGCCCGATGAACTGGACCCGATAGGCGACGAGTTCTACCAGATGCCGGTATTCCGCTATCAGAAGGACTATATCGGCTTCCTTTGGGTCTACCACAATTCGCCTCACCCCTCGGTCCTGCGGTCTCCAGGACTGGAGCGGCTGGCAAAGGGTCAGCAAAGCCTGGATACCCAGCTCACCTACAGCCGTGGGGGTCGTCGCTTCCTCCGGGTAGGAGACCGGACCCCCTGGCTGTCCCGTGGGGAGCCGGGGGATTGGGACGAGGGCTTCGCTTTAGCTTCCGAAGTACTCCCTCGGGGAGACCAGCTTTGGATCTACTATGGGGGAGGTGCTGTTGTGCACAATGCCGAGGCTCACAAAGAGCTGGGAAGAGTCATCGATGGTCGGCGCAAGATGATGGCCATCGGCTTGGCTCGAATCCGGCAGGACGGATTCGTGTCCCTGAGTGCGGGCAGGAAGGAAGGTGTCCTGACGACGCGCCAGATCGTACTCGAGGGCCAGGGTGGATTGAGGATCAACGCCAACGCCAGCGGTGGGGCCATAGCGGCGGAGATTCTGGATTCGGATCTGGCTCCTATCGAGGGCTATGCCCGGGAGGATTGTCGAGTCTTCTCAGACGATTCGACGTCAGCCTCCATGATCTGGAGAAATGGCCCAGACTTCCAGGCTCTTCAGGGCCGGGCCGTTCGCTTCCGTCTCTACCTCCGCCAGGCGGACCTGTATGCCCTCCAACTGGAGTGAATCAGGACTCGGTACTGGTCTGCATTGCATCCGCTCCGGGTAACACAGACGCCACCTGCAAGCAGTTCAGCAAGCAACTTCATGACCGTGCGGGGACTGCTGCCATGGACATTTGCACGCGGGTTCACGGGGTACAGTGTGTCCCGGTAGATTGCCAGGATAACTGCGTGAATACCGCCACACTCGACGTGACCAGCGACGTCCTCTTGGTAAAGAACAGCCTGGATTGTCCGGCTAATCAGAATGGTTGCAAGTTGGGGAATACGATTTGGGACTGCACCTGTGATTGCCAGGTTCAGCTCTAGTCATTTAGGGGCCCGTTAACAGGATCCGCCTGGTGAAGTTGCTTCTTAGCCCCGCCCCCGGCCGGGAGCCGGCTCATTCGAGAAAGAAAACTCCTGTTCGCTTCAGCATTCATTCCGGGAACAAGAGACGTGCGACCCTCGGACGTTCCGACGTGGGACCTCTTCTTCAAGGTCAGATGTCCAAGAAAGGACGAGCTGAGCCGAGACCTTTATCTCGACTCAGCTCCTGGATCGTAAGAGTGGGCTCTTGACTACTGGAAGAGAGACAGCACACTCTGTGGCACGGCATTGGCCTGGGCCATTGCCGCTACGCCAACCTGGGACAGAATCTGGAACTTTGTGAGATTCGCGATCTCCGAAGCGAAGTCCGCGTCTCGAATCTGTGATTCGGCTGCGGTTAGGTTCTGAACCTGGGACTGCATGACCGACACCGCGTTCTCTAGGCGGTTCATGGAAGCACCCAGTGAGCCTCGCCGGCTGGCAACCTCGTCGATTGCCGCCTCTATCTCACCCAGCATAACGGTGGCCGTGTTGGTACCGTCGATGTCGACCGTAATGCTGGATCCAGCACTGGTAACACCGGCCGCGATGGCCAGATCAACTGTCGTGCTCAGCGCGCTGCTGGAGACCCCGATCTGGGCATTGGACGCCGTCAGGTTCTGGGTGTCCCCAACAAAGATGTTTCGGGTTGCATCGGAAAAGACAGCGGTCCCGTTGAACGACGTGGCCGCTCCGATCCGGTCGATTTCCTGATAGATCTGACCCAGCTCGGTTTCAATGGCTGCTTCGCCGCTGCTGTTGGTGTCTGATTCGGCTTCAGCGAGCAGTGAAGCGGCTCTACTCAGCAGATTCTGGACTTGTCCATAGGCACTGTCTGCCACCTGGGCAAATCCGACGCCGTCATTCGCATTTCGGATGGACTGTTCCAGCGTTCGAATCTGACCGTTCAAGCCGTCCGCCAAGGCCAGGCCGGCGGGGTCCTCACCTCCCCGGAACAACCGCTGACCAGTAGAGAGCCGGAAAAGGGTCCTTTGCAGGCTCTGCTGGTTCTGGGTGGAATGGTGCTGCGCCACCAAGCTGGGGAGATTGGTGATGACGCTGAAAGTACTGCTCATTGACTACTTCCTCCTTGAAATTGTCTGTTGAGGCATCCTTGCCCCGCTGGTTCTTGGGTACCAGCAAACCTGTGACATCTTCCTAATCGACCGTTCCGAACAGATTCTTTAACCCAGATGCAACGTGAGGCTGAGAGCGTATCAGAGATCGTTACAGCGACCTGGTCTGTCGTTCTTGGAGATCGTTCTCCAGAGTGGTACGATCCGTTGGGATTACCATTTTCCAAGAAAGGCTCGCAGATGCGACCTGAAGACGCGGACGGCCTGGTGGCAAAACTCCATCGCGGACGCGTAGTCCACTGTTGGGACCACTTCGTCATCGGTCTCCGCACTGGGGCCGCCGCAGAGACGACGCTTTCGCTGTATGCGATCACCTACTCGCCCACTCTGGGTAGCGGCCATGTCGCCTTCCTCGACGTCGCTGAGGGGCCGATACTGGCCTGGGAGGATGCCCACGGTCTGGGCAACCGGATGCAAGCGAGGTTTCGGGACATCGCCCTTCCCGGGAGATCGGTCGAGGCGGCGGTCGAGGCGGCCCGCTTCGCCCGACATCCGATGACATCGGAGGGATTCGGATTCTCCGTCCAGTCGGCCAGGTCGACACTGGAAGCGAGATGGACGAGCCCAGAGCCTGCCTTCTGGACGGAGGGACCGGCCCCGGCTTTTTGGGAGCGCGAGGACATCTGGGCCTGCTTCATCGATTCTCCTGAAGCCGAGATCCGACTCGATGAGCAAATCCTTCCCGGATCGGCCTTCGAGGACGATCGGTGGTATCCCAAGCTGGGGCGCTCGCTTTCCAGCGCGCACGTCGCACTCTCGGAGATGAGGGTGACACCGGCTTGACTGTTCAAGACTCGAGCTCCCAGAGCCAAACTGCGTTTCTAGCGGCAAAGAGGAGTGCGAACTGACCGTTTTCAAGGAGGGATGAGCATGTCCACGGCCATGGATCGACGACGTTTTCTGGGCAGTGCGGCACTGGGGGCTGCAGCGTCCGGCTTGACCGTCCCGGCCAGGACCACATCCAGGTCCAACTCTCCCAACAGTCGGGTGGTGGTCGGAATCATGGGTTTGGCCCGGGGTAGGGACCTGGTCTTGAGCTTCGGGAAGCAGCCCAACGTCCACGTGAAATACGTCTGTGATGTGGACTCGTTGCGTCTCGACAAGGTGGCCAAGATGACGGAGCGAGAACTGGGAAAGACTCCCCAGAAAGTGTCCGACTTCAGGAGAATCCTGGAGGACCCAGCAGTCGACGTGTTAGCCGATGCCAGTCCCAACCACTGGCACGCTTCGTCTACCCTCCTGGCCTGTGCCGCCGGGAAACACGTGTACGTGGAGAAGCCATGCAGCCACAATCCCCGCGAGGGAGAGCTCATGATACAGGCGGCCCGCAAGTACAACCGCGCTGTTCAGGTGGGGACCCAGCGGCGCAGTTCACCCGGAATCCAGGAGGCAATCCAGCAGCTTCACGAAGGCGTGATCGGTCGGGTCTACATGGCACGGGCCTGGTACAACGGTGGCCGCGGGTCACAGGGCTGGGGAAAACAGGTGCCAGTGCCCGCTCATCTGGATTACGAGCTGTGGCAGGGACCCGCCCCTAGATTCCCTTACAAGGACAACCTGATCCACTACAACTGGCACTGGTACTGGCATTGGGGAAATGGCGAGTTGGGGAACAACGGTGTCCATTATGTGGATTTGTGCCGTTGGGGGATGCAAGTCGGCTACCCCAACCGGGTGACTTCCAGTGGAGGTCGTTACTGCTTCGACGATGACCAGGAAACCCCCGACACCTACACGGTCTGCTATGAGTTCGAAGGCGAGCGATCCATCACCTGGGCTCAATTGAGCTGCAATCGCCACAGCCTCGGTTTCATCACCTTCTATGGGGAAAAGGGAGCGCTGGACCTGGGAAGCAAAGGGGCCTACACGATCTATGACAAAGAGGGAGCGGTGGTGAAAAAGGCTGTGGACAGCACCTATGGTGACCACGAGCATGCCCAGAATCTTCTGGCGGCGATCCGCAGCGACCAGCCTCTCAGTCTGAACGTCGAAATCGAGGAAGGCCACAAGAGCACCCTGCTGTGCCACCTGGGAAACATTGCCTATAGGACTGGACGAAGTCTCACCTGTGATCCCGACAATGGCCACATCAGGAACGATCCGGAGGCGATGGAGTACTGGTCCCGCGAGTACGCCAAGGGTTGGGAGCCCCAGGGTCTAGTGGACTGACCAGAGGCTTGAAGAAGAGGTCGCACGTCTGAACGTCTCTTGTTCCGGGAATCAATGCTGAACCGACGAAGCCCAGTATCTTGAGATCTAGTGCCATGGCCGCCAGAAAAGCCTCCCCCAGCGTCCTTTCTTAGGAAGCCCAGCAAGAGCAAGAAAATGACCGAAGGTACCATGGCCTTAAGGGGATGAATCGTCGATACTTGATCTATACTCCACCGGATCGTTGTTGTGGGATCCCCGAGGCGTAAGTACCACGACCCCACCGCACCTCTCGTGACATACGTTCCAACCTAGAAAGTTGGAGGTCAAAGGTACAATGAGTGCCCTCATAGTGTTCATTCAGTGTACTAGAATTGACTGTGGATCCGCCCTCGATCTCACAGCCTAACCTAAGATTCTGGATTAAATCGGATGAACAATATCGAAGTCCGCTACTCAGCGACAACAAGAACAACAAGAGAACATGGAATGAAGTCAAAGGCGAGTTTGCCCGAATCTTTCCCCATATACCGGCGGATGCGTATCCACCCCAAACGGAGAAGCAGAGCCGTCTTTGGAAAACAGCAGTAAGCGCCTGCTATGGGAATCCGAACGAAGTAACGATATGGCTGTTGGAGCCCGGAGGGGGATCGACTACGGACTTCCCCGAGAAAGGCCACGCGGTGAGGATCGTGGCCAAGAATGCTTTTGGCTCAGTTGCTACCTCGCACTTGGCTCACGAGTTGGGTCACTTCTTTGGCGTTAGGCACACATTCAGCCTCGACAGGGGTTCAAAGACATTGCATACACAGATGCTCTTCAAGAATCCAAGAACCGGCCACAAGTGGAACTGGTCTGACCTCTGGGACTTGATCTACTATCCTGTTCCTGGACGCGGCTCTTCAACTACAACTTTCTTCCGCACCCGAAGAGACTTTGTCCCATATCCCGATCGAGAGCCGCTATTGATCGCCAGGCACACCATAAGGCAGGGAGATAAGCGGAAACGGGGTGGACATCAAGAAAACAGACCGTATGTCGAGCTTTGGAGTACTTTTGGTGGTTCAGATAGAGACGGTGTCCGTTTTCAGGCAGGCGATCTCGCTGTTAATGGCCTGTTCAGAGACTTTGGTGGCGCGCACGACCCTGGGTCTGGGCGATTTCGCTGCGGGATAAACGTGATGGACTATTTCTCTGAGTACGGGTTCAAGGGCCCCGATCTCCGCGCTCCGGCATTCTTTTCGGATTCACAGATCCGCATCGTCAAAGCGTACGCCAACTATGAGACCAACCTCGTCGCAGAAATTGTGGAGGCAATTAGGCGTCCGGATGGGAGGCTTCCACGGGGTTGTCGGAGAGACTTCAACAGAGGGCGACGCCCTAAGCTCGGTAAGAGCAATAGCGTCGCCAGATGATCGTGCGGGCGGGGGTATCGCTGCGGGCAATTACCTCCAACAACGACTGCTCCTCCATCCCGTGTGGTCTCTTCGATTCGATCCCAAAATATCCAGCCACAAAGGCCGCTGAAGCGGCCTCCTGGACGTGCTATACACTTGCGACTAAGCTCTATTGTGCTCATCTCTCACAATTAAGACATTTCATTAGGAGAGGCCTCACACAGACTCGACAGAGGGATATCTCCGGGCTAGCAGCTGGTAAAGGGGAGGGTGCAGGAGGAGGATGTGATGAGAGAATTCGGAACTTTTCTGTGCTTGCTTCTTCTCGGTGTCAACTCCCATATGCTGGCACAGGAGTTCACAATTCTTCCGCTTGTTCTGGAGGGGGACCCGGCTCCTGAAACTGGAGGAGGCGTTTTCTCCAGCTTAGGCCAACTCTCGCTAAACGACCTGGGTGATGTCGTATTCGACGCAGCCGTCGCGGGTGGGGATGTCGCGGGAGGACTGTTCCTCATCTCCGGTGAAGAAATTCGGCCTATTGCATTCACGGGGCAGGAATTGCCTGACGGCAACATCTTGAGTTGTCCCTGCAATCCTCAGATCAACAATCTCAGGCACATCGCCTTCAGC
>JAKZYH010000096.1:0-31510 GCA_047514575.1 Acidobacteriota bacterium
GCCTAGCCCCAGATTCGCACCCTCAGGCACTGCTTCCAGCTCAGCCTTGGAATAGCCAATACCTTGGGCAGTCCGTTCTCCCGAGTCGTCGGCATCGGTGCTTCCACAGCAAGAAGCCGAAGAAGCACAACAAGAACCCTGGTGCCTCGCGATCTCGCCGTAGTGGTCGCGGACCGCCCCCTTGATCTCTGCTGCCTTCACTTCATGATCTCCCTCATCATTGGACCCAGCATCTCCTTGACCATCTCCCCGAATCCATCTGTTTTCATAATCGAGATGCAGCACACCTCGTCATCCATCTCCCAACTCAAGACTGCCAGCTTATCTCCGGCTCGGATCTTGGCTCGGTCTCTCAGTTCCTTGGGCAGGACCATCTGTCCTCTCTCGTCGATGCTCACGACCGCGGACACCCTGCAACAACAGCAGCCGACGGCCCCGGTACTCGATGTGGTCCTCTCGGATTCGCTTCCCATGTGTTCAGCCTCGATTCCTTATTATCTGATTAATCTGAATAGTCGGAATTCTATAATTCTACTGATAACTCTGTCAACCTATCTGATCGAGCTTTAGGGCGAGAACCCACTTTTTCCGCGAACCGTAGGGCGAAAGCGACTATAATTCCACGCTGGCTAGGGGCCGGCGTACTCCCTGATCCAGTTTGGGATTGGAGACTCAAGGTGATCACGGGGAGTTAATAATCTTGATCTGAAATCTGTAGCTAGCGGACTGTAAGTCTCTTGTGATTCAGGTGTTACAGTCCGCGAGCATACCGATGGTGTCGGGACAGCGGACGGGAACGCAGAAGAGTTCCCGTGGAGTTCCGGAAAGAGGCTAAACGATGTTGTTGATCCGCAGAAGACTGATTCTGGCTTGTTTGCTGACTTTCGCAGTCAGTTGTGGAGGGGATGTCAACAAGGATCTGGTCAAGGCGGTGGCACTGAGCGACGCCGCAGCGGTACGGGATCTGATCGCCGCTGGAGCTGATGCGAACCTGGGAGTCAAGGGAAACCAAACCATTTTGATGGCGGCAGCGGCGAAGGGACACGCCGAGGTAGCCAAAGAGCTGTTGACAGCTGGGGCCGATCCCAAAGCCACGGACGCGGTGGGAGTGAATGCTCTCATGCTGGCAGCCGAGAACGGTCACACCGGGACGGTCGAAGCCCTTCTGGCTGCAGGAGCCGAGGTCGGAGCCCAGAACGACAGGGGAGGCAACGCGTTTATCCTTGCCGCCGGCAATGGACATACCGCGACCATGCAAATGCTCTTGGAGAAAGGGGCCGAACTCAAGACCCAGGACAAAGGGGGGAAGACCGCATTGATGGAGGCTGCGGAGAAGGGACAGATCAAGACCGTGCGCGCCCTCTTGGAACTGGGAGGCAGTGTCGAGACCAAGGACAGTTCGGGAAGGACTGCCCTGATCCTGGCGGCAGGCGGAGGCCATACCGAGACGGTTGAGACACTTCTCAGCAGTGGGTCAGCCGTTGGAGACCGAAGCGAATATGGCTGGACGTCCCTGATGGTGGCCTCGGGAGAGGGGCATACCGAAACCATGAATCTCCTCCTGGAGCAGGGCGCAGAGGTAAACGCAAAGGACAACGAAGGCCGCACACCACTGCTCTGGGCGGCCGGTAGGGGCCAGACCCCAGCCCTCGAAGCGCTGATGAAACGGGGTGCCAAGCTGGACCACAAGGACCGCGATAGCCGAACAGCGCTCTTCCTGGCCGCAACACGCGGACACACCGACACCGCAAAGACCCTATTGGCGCTGGGTAAGAAACGGTGGCCGCTGTCCTCCCGCTACTGGTTGGATGGTGCCGATAGGGTCGGACGGACTCCCCTCATGTCCGCGGCCGAAAACGGACATAACGAGACGCTCAGGCTTCTGCTGGATGCGAGGGCCAGGCTGGGAGCAAAGACGAACAAAGGCTGGACGGCGTTGTTCCTGGCCGTCAAGGAGGGCCACATCGAGACGGCAAAAGAGCTGATCGACAGAGGTTCGCGAATTAGCGCCAAGGCCAGAGATGGCCTCACACCCCTGATGATGGCAATCACCGAAAATCAGGCCCCTTCGGTCGCTTTGCTACTCGAGACTGGAGCACCAGTAGACGTCAGATTCAAGGGAAACTGGACAGCGTTGATGCACGCCGCCGCGAACGGTCAGACAGAAATCGTGGAACTGCTGCTCACCCACGGAGCGGATGCCAACGATAGAATTGGAGATGGATGGAACGCGCTACTGCTCGCCGTCGTCGAGGGACATGAGGACTGCGTGCAGATTCTGGTAAACAAGGGGGCCGCCACCAACGTCAGCACCAAGGATGGCAGGACAGCGCTGAAATTGGCTCTCGATCAAGGCCACAGCGACGTGGCCCTGATTCTCAAGGGCGCGGGGGCTCAGGCGGCGGCTCAGTAGGCCCGCTACAGGCATTTGCGGCGCCTCGCTACGACAAGCGATGAGAAATCCGGGCTAACTCATCTTGCTGATTTCTTCGACCAGAGGCCAGAAGTCAAGCTGGTCCACCGCGTGTCCCCGATACATACCCACGGAATCAGCACCGCTGTCCTTCGCTCGTCGGGCGGCCTCCAGCATCAACTTGGGGTCTTGGAAGCTCCCTACGTGGTAGCAGGACAACTCAACGATCAGAGGACAGCGTCCCCGCACGACATCGGCAACCTGCCTTGTCTGGCGTTCCACCTCTAGCGGATCCGATACGGTTCGAAACCACAGGAATAGTTCGTCTACGACCTTGTTGTCCACCCACGCCCTCAGGTCGTGGAAAACCTTGAGGTAACGGTCCCTGCCCCGGTTCATCATTTTCGAGGTGAACTCCCTGGCAATGATAGACGCAGACAAAGGGGCGCCAGGGTGCTCCTGCTTTAGCTTCTCTCGAATCTCGGTCAAGGTCTGGGTCACGAGGTCGGCCCGGAATCTCAGCCAGGGAGTATCATCGCTAAGCCGACCGAAGGGACTGTGGCCGTACTTTTCTTCAAACCCCTTCACCACGGGATCTTCATACCCATAGATTCCCACCCCTCCCTGGTCCGTATTGGTACTCACAAATTCGACCTGGCAACCGTTGCCACCGCTGCTATTCACAATTTCCAGATAACGATCTACCTCGTAGGAGCGCACCTCGGGGACGGCCAGACTGAGGTTCAGCCGCTGCCCGGGCTCCAGAGTGTCTCCACCATGCTTGGTCCGGGCCCAGTACTGAGGGTGTTGCTTCGCAAAATCAGAGAGCGAAACCGACGTCTTGGGATGGCTCCAGATGGCACGGTGGCGATTCAGTTGGTCTGCACCGGTAGACGATCCAGGATCGCCTATATAGTGAACCGACCAGGCATACTGTTCTCTGTTGGCACCGTGACTGTTGAAGGCAAGGTAGGGATGGACATCGATCTTCTTCTCTCTAGCCGCTTCTACCAGCATTCGCGACCCACGGGTGGGAACCAGGTGAGTGACACCATGGCGGGCACACTTCTCTACGAACGCCACAACCTGGGCCTCGTCCGACGGATGCCGTGCGCTCATCAGCCCCCCGGAGGCACACCAGAGAGTAAATCGTCTCTTCCCCTTCTCGTCCACAACCGGCTTTTGGGAACTGGTCAGCGGGGCCCCGATACCTGCTCGGGGAGCCAGGGAGCCGGCCGCCAGTCCGGCGCCGAGAAAACTCCTGCGGGTTATGTCGTTCGATTTTCTTGCTTTGTTGCTCACCTTTTTTTTCGGGCAGAGTAGTCAACGATCCAGCAGCGGACCCTCAACTTTAAACACAACCGGGCCGCAATCTCAACGATTTTCTGGCCTGGATCCGGGTCCAAGCCAAGGATGACACCAGGGGCCCTCTGTAAAGAAGCGTCAAGTTCGAGCCCTGTCGTTGAACAAAGCTTACGGAAGAATCGCTCATAGCTGACACACATTCTGCAGGTTCCTGCGTTTTAACTGACATAGGAAACAGCGAGTCCGACGGCAGACGAGCCCGCTACTCAGCTGTAGAATATGAACCAGCAAGAGAATGGAGGATCAAGAGATGAAATGCCGAACCGTAGCAACTATCGCCTTGACGGGAATGCTGCTGACCGGAAGTGGGGTCTTTGGCCAAGACGGTCCTGAACCAGGAGGCGAGGGTTTCAGAAGGCCCGCAGGACACCATGGCGGCCCCCCAAGAGGCCCGAGGGGCCGAAGGGGACTGCCTCCGGATCGGGTGTTGAAACACAGGATCGGCCTCAGCGATGAACAACTCGCTCAGGTGAACCAACTGCGAGAAGACTTCCACGCCACCGTGGAGCCCCTTTTCGAGCAGGGACATGCGCTGCGTGACTCCCTGAGAACTGAATTGGAATCGGGCGCACCGTCCGTCGATACGGTGGGCAACCTCGTCATCTCAGGCCACGATGTGAGGAATCAGATCCAGGCAAATCGCCGCAACTTCAGGGAGTCCTTTGAAGCCATCCTCACGCCGGAGCAACTCGAGAAGCTAAAAGGATCCAGAAAGAGAGGACACCGTCGGGGCTTCGGCAGACGCGGATTCCGCGGCGGACCGGGTGCCTTTTGATCCCGCGCTAGAAGAGCCTTGGCAGTAACTGTGCTAGTCGTGTCGCTGTAGCAAAAGATCTGCAGCGGCACGACTACAAGGTTCAGCGGCGCTCCGCGCCCGACAACCCTCCTCTCCGCCCTTCCCTTAGCATCTTTCCTCCCCTGTAAGCGAGTGCTGACCCGCCACCACTGATCCACGGGTCTCGGAAACCTCTCCCTCCGGGTGAATCTTTGACGGGAATGACGGAAACTAGGTGCGTCCGCTTGGAAATCAAGAGACGTGAAAGAAAAGCGCAGACTGGAAATCAGCCCATCGAGTCAAAGCCCACTGCGCGAAGTCTGGGCTATCGCCTGGCCCACCGTGCTGACGATGACCAGCTACACCGTCATGCAATTCGTCGACAAGCTCATGGTCGGTCAGGTGGGTCCTCTCCAAGTGGCCGCACAGGGAAACGGGGGAGTCTGGGCATTCAGCCTCATCGCCTTCGTGCTGGGACTGCTCACGGTGGTCAACACCTACGTCAGCCAGAACCTGGGCGCCGGACAGCCCGAAAAAGGCCCCGACTACGCCTGGGCTGCGATCTGGCTCTGTCTGGGGATCTGGCTCCTTTTTGTCCTGCCCTACTCGGCCCTGATGGGTAGCATTTTCGATCTGGTCCACGACGCCCAGTTAGAAGGTTTGAAACAGCTACTGGCTAGAGCCTCAGGCGCAGACCTGCTGCGCGCCCAGGCAGAGGAAGCCCGGATCTACAAGCTCATCCTGCTCGAAACCCAGTACGCCCGAATTCTGTTGGTAGGAGCGCTAATCCTGATGATCTCACGCGCCCTTCACCATTTCTTCTTCGGGCTGGGTCGACCCAAGGTGGTCACGGTCTCTGCTCTCTGCGGAAACCTCACCAACGTTCTCGTGAACTACGTCCTCATTTTCGGGGATCAGGGGATCCCTGCTCTGGGACTCCCTGGAGTGCCAGGAGTCGCCCCCCTGGGTCTGGTAGGAGCGGCGCTCGGGACCATTGCAGGTACCTTTGTCGAAGCCGTAGTGCCCCTGGCAATCTTTCTGGGGCCGTCGCTGAACCAGCAACTTGGCACCCGGGCTCGATGGCGACCTCGGATTGATCCCATCAAGGATCTGGTCAAGATTGGCTTGCCAGCAGCGATTCAGACGGGAAACGAGATCGTCTGCTGGTCAATCTTCATGAGCCGTCTGATTGGTGTCTTTGGGACCTACCATCAGACTGCTGGTTGGATCGCCGTGACCTACATGCACCTCAGCTTCATGCCCGCGATCGGACTCTCGGTAGCGGTGACCACACTGGTCGGGAAGTATGTGGGCGCGGGCCAGCACGATATGGCCATCGCCAGAGCGCGCCTGGGACTCATCATGGCCGTGATCTACATGACGGCTTGTGGCCTGTTCTTCCTCCTCCTTCGATATGAGCTGGTGGGAGTATTCGTCGGAGGTCAGGATCTGAGCAGCAGGGATGCGGAACAGATCCTCCAGATTGGTGCCACCCTGATGATCTGCGCGGCTTTCTTTCAGGCCTTCGATGCCTTTGGCATCATCTACACAGGAGCTCTGAGGGGTGCCGGCGACACCTTCTGGCCCGGGATTGTCACCGTCATCTATAGCTGGGGCTTTATCCTGGGAGGAGGATGGGCCATGGTTACCTATTTCCCCGAACTCGAATCGGCGGGCCCCTGGATTGCCGCTTGGATCTACATTCTCTTCTTCGGCGTGACCATGGGTTGGCGCTTCGAGTCCGGACGCTGGCGCAGCCTGAAGCTGCTGGAAGCGACGCAGCGTGACGCCGCCAGGATAGCTCCAGTAGGCCCAGGACTGCCCGAATCAGAGCCGGAGGCGACGGTCAGGGATATCGCACAAGAACTGGCTGAAGGCAGGGGTTCACAGCACAGCGGTCAGTGAGCCTTGTAGAGAGGGCCATAGAGCGGGCGCGGGCAACGTTCAGACGTGCGACCTCTTCTTCAGTTTCAGGTCAGTCCCGCCCCCAGGAGTCCTGGCCCCATTCGAGAAAGCAACTTCCGGCTACTGGGGATTTGTGCGTCACTCCGTGGGGAAGAGTTGTCCGGCTCTCTCCTCGGAACCTGGGCTCATTTTGCTAGCGGCTCAAGTCGTTCGCGGCTCTGTCGGATCGCCGAACGTGATGGTGGGCGATCGTTGGGAACTTGATGCTTGTGATTTGGAGCTTGTTTGTACCTTGTATCTTGTACCTTCGACTTTCGAATTTTCAGGTCAGCCCCAGCGCCCGGCTTCAAGGAAACGACATACCCTCTCCATGGCCGGTTCCAGCACGGATCGGTCGGCAGCACAGCAAATTCGGAAAGAACCTTCACCACCGTTCCCGAAGGCACAGCCAGGAGCTACCGCCACCTTGCATTCCTTGAGCAGTGACAAGGCGAAAGTGAAAGAGTCACTCATTTCCTCTACTGCGGGAAACACATAGAATGCCCCTTCCGGTCTCATCACCGAGACGGATGGGATCGCAGCCAGTGCCTCGAAACAGAAGCTGACCCGCTCCTCGAAGGCCTCTACCATGGAAGCGACCTCTTCCTCACCCTGCCTCAAGGCAATCTCACCGGCTCGCTGCAGCATCGAAGGAGCGTGGGACACGATGAATTCGTTCATCTCAGTCGCTTTCCCGATCAGATCCCTCCGTGCCACCAGCCATCCCAGTCGCCAACCCGTCATACAGTACGTCTTGGAGAAGGATTGGGTAACGATGACGGGGTCGGCCCGGGAACAGATCCTCAAAATCGAGGGGGCTGGCCCATCACCGTAGTAGAGGCGCTCGTAAACCTCATCGGCCAGCAGCCACAAGCCGTGGCTCCTACAGAACTCCAGCAGCTTCCGCTGGTCTTCAGGGCTCGCCACCCACCCCAGGGGATTTGAGGGAGAGGTGTAGATCAGCAGACGGGTCCTCACCGTAACCGCCCGATCCAGGGCTTCAAAGTCGATTGCAAACTGTTTCTCGCCTCGGAGAAACGGGATCTCCTTCTGGACACCTCCGAAGAGGCTGACAATTGCCGAGGAGTTGGGCCAGTTGGGAGTCAAGACTATCGCCTCATCACCTGGATCGATCACACAGCGGATGCCGACATTCAATGCCTGAACTCCGGAAGCCGAGACCAGAATCTCAGAGTGAGGATCCAGCTGGACTTGATGGAGCTCGGCACACTTTTCGGACAAGGCCTCTCGCAGCCCCGGTAAGCCCGCGTTTTCGGTGTAAAAAGTGTATCCTTCTCTCATTGCCTGAGCCGCCGCATCTTTGATGTACTGCGGGGTGGCCATGTTCGATTCCCCAAACTGGAGCTTCAGAACACCTTCCATGCCAAATGCGATATCGGCAAGTTCCCGGATTCGAGAGTGTGCGACTCCTTGGAGACTCGGGGCTAGCGGAGTACTTTCCATGCTGAGCCGTTGATGTTATCACGGCCGCTGGACCGGATCTGACGGCCCTCACTGGTGGAGCCCAGTATCTACGCCCCAGGACGATCGCAGGGATAGATAGAGAAGAAATCGTGAAGCACAGCGGCCAGCGGCCGGATGTTTTCCAGGTTTCGGATGCCTGCAGACGACTGGGACTCAGAGCCGGCGCTATTGTTTTCAGAGGCATTAGAATCGGGACCTCTGCAGCCGCACTCAAACACCTGATCGAGCGTGAGATCCTGGGGATAAAGGACCGATTCACGACCCCGGCAGCCCTTCGATCATCCCCTGAGATTGTCAGGCTCCACTCACTCTTCCGCGCGGTGGGAGTCAATCCCCGAAGGGTGCAGCCGGCCTGTGAGCGACTCATCCAGATGGCGCTGAAGCGAGGTCGCCTGGCTCAGATCAACAACCTGGTAGACGCCTATAACTTGATGAGCGTGCGCTCAATATGCTCTCTGGGCGCACATGACCTGGACACACTTGCCTTACCGATCCAACTTCGGCTGCTCGAGGGCGACAAGGAATTCATCCCTATGGGAAGCCAGGAGAAGGAAGCCTGTGCGGCCGGAGAGTTCGCCTACGTGGACTCTGCCAGTCGTGTGATCTGCCGGCTGGATGTGCGGCAAGCTGAGTTCAGTAAGATCACCCAGGAATCCGACAGCGTCCTGCTGATCATCGGAGCTACCACGGCCCTGAGCTTCGCTCGATTGGAGATCCTCTTTTCCGAAACCAGGGAGCTGATCACGAAGTATTGTGGCGGGACGTGCAGGTCAGTTCACTTCCCACGAGAGCAATGAACCTGAGCCGTCAAGCCAAAGGCCGTCTCTTCCGATCGACGGCCGTCATACTCTTCTTCCTGCTACTGGAGGTAACCGGCTATCTATTCCTCTCTATCCAACAGAAGCGCCAACCTCGCCTATTCCACCTCGACATCAATGAGTACCTGGCAAGCATCTCAGATGAAACTCTACGAGTCTCAGCCGAGCTCGCGACAAAGGGCAACTTCTATTCACCCGATCCGAAGCTGGGCTGGACTCGCCGAGAGAACTCGCAGCTCAGCTTTTCCAACGGCACAACCATCAGCACCGATTCGCTCGGTTCGCGGAGAATACCGGGGGTATCGGGTCCAGCCAACATCTCCAGTTTCGGCAACAGCTTCACCGAAGGTCTGGAGGTGGACGACGGCGAGACCTGGCAGGCTTACATCTCCAGATCGACGGGGAGGGCGGTGCTCAACTTCGGAGTTTCTGGCTATGGGCCTGACCAAGCGCTGTTGGGACTAGAAACCAGGTTGGGCGCCGGGGTCCGGACGCCGATAGCGATACTGGCCATGGTCAGCGAAAACATGAACCGGATCATGAACGACTTTCGACTTTTCTATACCTATCCGGTCGTCGATATGTTCCTTGCCTTCAAGCCCATGTTCGTTGAGCAAAATGACAAGCACCACCTGATGAATTTCCGACCCTCCGACTTGACCAATCGAGATCAGCTACGGGCGGCGATGACGGAGGCAAGTCGCTACGACGCATTCTACGCAGTGCGAACCGAGCGAATGTCCTTTCCTCACACCATCAATGGGCTACGCTTCCTACTGCGACACGGCATAAGCCCAACCGTCGCCTGGCCAGGAAACTCAGAGGCCGCCAAGCGGCGGATGAGCTACATCCTCTCCCGCTTTCTCCAGAACGCTCGCCGCTACGACTTCAAGCCAGTCTTTTTGCTGCTGCCAGAGAACACACGAGAACTTCGCCAGAGAAAGGGAAGAGATCACCCCTTCCTGAAATCACTCGTCGAGAACCCTGAACTGGACGGACTGATTTATATCGACGCCGTTAAAGCCCTCTCAGGAAACAACCGCAACACCTATGTTCCACACTTCGATTTCAACAAGTACAACCGGGCAACGCATCCCTCACCCTACGGCAACCAAGCCATCGCGGCAGTTCTACTCCGTGACCTGGGGCTAGGGAGCAGTAAGCGACTAGTCTTCGGGCGATAGCACCACAATCAGCTCTCCCGAGAAAACGCGTGGAGTACAGCGAATCATCACCAGTACTCCTTCCTCAGGGCTGTGGACCTCCTCGAGCATCCTTCCATCTGCTGCGCGCAGGACTCCGAGAAGATCGCCCTTGCGAACCTTGGCTCCGAGCTCAAGAGAGGTGAAGAAGAGTCCCCCCTGACTCGCCTTCATCGCTACATCAACATCGCCTGAGCCGTGAAGACGAAGGGGCTGATAGGGATCCGGCAATCCGGCCTGAGGCAACTCGACGATCTCCAGAAACTTGAGAAGATTCGCAAGCCCCTGGGTATAACAGTCCACGTCCAGGGGTCGCGCCTGACCTCCCCCATAGGCTTCGGTATAGAGCGAGGGAATCCCTGCGTCCAGAGTAGACCTGAGCGTTCGGCCAGGCGAGACCGAGGGATGCGCCCAGATCACCGGCGCTCCGAAAGACTCGGCAGCCCGAGTGGCGATCCTGGCCTGGTCTCCTTCGGTAGCGTAGCCGCATAGGGTAAGCATGTGGTAGTTTCGCCCACCGCTATGCAGGTCAATATAAAGGCTGGCATGGCGCATGACGCGCTCGAGCAGCATAGCGGCCAATCGTTCACTGATGCTCCCTTGCGGCGACCCGGGGAAGATCCTGGCCATGTTGTGCCCGTCCCACGGGTCGGCTCGTGTACCCATCCAGAAAGCGGGAAACGTCGCTATCGGAACCGCCACGAAGGTACCGTGCATTCGGGCCGGATCCAGAGAGTCGAATACTCTGAAAATAGCTTCCATTCCCTCGTATTCATCACCGTGAATCCCCGCCGTGGTAACCAATGTACTGCCTTCCTCCTCGCCCCTTGCCGCCAGGACTGGAATCTGTAGGACCCCATCTCGGAAGTACTCTTCGATTCCATCCCTGATGCTCTGCAGGGACACGGTGTTGTGGCAGGTCAAAAAGACCTCCTCCACCATGTCCTGTGTGTCCTCGACCTCGAGCGAGAGCTGCCAGATGCCCCGGCTGGATGGAGCCAGGGTTTCGAAATGGAATTCGTTTGATTCATTCATGGGCTTCACCTTAACGCAAAATTCCAAGATACAAGTTACAAACAAATTTCAAATTGCAAACACCAAACGAAGATAAGGAGGAGATCCAGGCTCAGACCTACCGAGTGTAGAGAAGCAAAGTGGGCTGAATCACCCAAGTCCCAAGGTACTGCCTGGTTCTCCTGAAGTCTTTGAGATTTGGTGCTTGGAACTTGTTTGTATCTTGTAACTTGTATCTTGTATCTTGGAATTCCTTGCTTCCAAGTTGACGCTTCTGGTGAACTTGCCTATCATCAGGGCTATTCTCAAGTGTTGTCCAATGAGTCGAACTCTCACTTTGATTCTTCTGCTACTGGGTATTCCTGGTCTTCAGGCAAGCGGCCTGGAAACGGGGGAGACAGCGGAAGCCGTTAGTTATTCTCGCCAGATCTGGCCTATTATTCAGCGCCAATGCCAAGGGTGTCATCAGCCCGCCGTGAAACAGGGTGGGCTTGACCTGACCCACTTTGAGGGTTTCCAAGGGGGCGGCAAGAGCGGCCCTGCCTTCATCCCCGCTGACCCCGAAGGAAGCCTCGTCCTGGCGTTTCTGCAGGGTGAGGGCAAGCCTCGCATGCCCCTGGGCCAACCGGCTTTGTCCGACGAGCAGATCGGCTGGTTTCGATCCTGGATCTCCGCTGGAGCGAAGAACGATACGCCTGAGGCGGTTGGGCAGGTGACTGCGACCGATCGACCGCCTACCTACCGTCTGCCCCCGGTAATCACCGCTCTCAGCTACTCTCCCGACGGAGGGCTGCTGGCCGTGTCTGGGTACCGGGAAGTGCTTTTGCACAGGACGGATGCGAGCGGGATCGAGGCCCGGCTGATCGGGATCTCGGACCGGATCCAATCCCTGGAATTTTCCAAAGACGGTCAAACCTTGATGGCGGCCGGAGGGGCACCGGCTCGCTTCGGCGAAGTCCAGTTCTGGGATGTACCCACACGAAAGCTCAAACGGTCGTTCACCTCTTGCCAAGATACAATCTTCGGCGCATCCCTGTCTCCCGATGCGTCCAGGGTTGTCTTCGGGTGCCCGGACCACACGGTCCGCGTTCTCGAAGCTGCTGGGGGCAGAGAGTTATTGAAGATGGGGCACCACGAGGACTGGGTCCTGGGGACCGTGTTTGGCATTGATGGAAAACGTATTCTGTCAGTGGGACGCGACCGAGCCGCCAAGCTGGTGGATGCTTCAACCGGCTCCTTCATCGAAAACATCAACCTGCTGAGGGGGAAGCTGTCGACGGTCGCACGTCATCCCAGCCGTGACGCCGTCGTCATCGGAGGCGAAGATCGCATCGGCTACTACTACAAGATGGATCGGGGCAGAAAGATGCTCATCGCCGACGACTCGACCCTGATCCGGCAGTTCGAGGTTCAGGACGGAGAGATCTTCGCTCTCGCCTTTTCGCCCGATGGTGGGAAGATCGCCATGGGCGGAGCAGCCAGGGAGATCCCGATCTACGACTTGTCCACCGGAGATCGCTTCGCTACTTGCCAGGGAGACCACTCCGGGATCTCCGCGATCGCCTTTCATCCCAGCGGACAGGAGCTGGCTGCAGGGGGGTTCGACGGACTCATTCGAATCTACGCCACCCAGTCGGGAGAACTCATTCGAGAGTTCTCTCCAGTACCGCTGGAAAAGGACCAACTCACATCCAATCAGGAAAGCGGAAAACGCTTCCGGTAAAAGCCGTGAATAGAAACTTTTTCTTCTACTGCCTACTGATCGCCACACTCGCTCTGACAACAGCCGCCAAGAAAGATGGCGAAGAAACAAAGAACGTCGGCCAGAATGACCTCGAGATCGAGCAACTGCTGGTTCAGCCTTCACCTCTGGTGTTCTTCTCACTCAAGGAGGACAGGAGGATCCTCGTGACCGGGATCGCAACCACTGGGGAGAAGGTGGACCTGAGTTCTTCTGCCCGGCTGACTCCCCTCGATGACGTCGTCAGCATCGGCAAGGACCGCTTTCTGCATCCCGCCAAGATCGGAGGTGGCTTGCTGCGGGTGGAGGCATCAGGCCATACGGTGAACCTGCCCATTCGGGTGGATGGAGCCCTCGAAGATCGAGAGCCCAGCTTCCTGAGAGACGTCGTGCCGGTCCTGAACAGGGTGGGTTGTACCGCCGGAACCTGTCACGGGTCCGCAAAAGGCAAGAGTGGATTCAAGCTCTCGTTGCGCGGATACGACCCCGAGTTTGATTACCAGGCGCTGCTCTACGACATGTCGGGCAGGCGTTTCAATCGGGCCGATCCTGCACGCAGTCTTATGCTTGCAAAGCCCACCCAACAAGTTGCTCACGGAGGCGGACTCAAGCTCGAAATCGGGACTCGTTACTACGACACGCTCCTGGACTGGATTTCCTCAGGCGTTCCTTTCGGTAACGCCAAGGAGGACGGCGTTGCGCGGCTTGAAGTCCTGCCCGCAGAAATCTTCATGCACCAGCCGGGACGCAGGCAAAGCGTGGTGGTGCTGGCTCACTATGCCGACGGCAGCACTCGCGACGTGACCAGAGAAGCAATTATCGCCAGCAGCAACGTCGAGGACTTCAGTATCTCCGAGAGCGCCGAAATAACCGGCGTTCGTCGGGGAGAGGGTGCTCTGCTGGTGCGCTACGAGGGAAAGTTCGTCACCATCCCGATCACGGTCCTGAACCCAGCGCTGGGATTCGAATGGGTGAAGCTTCCGCAGTACAACTACATTGACCGGCTCGTCGATAGCAAGCTGCAGAGATTGAAGATTCAGCCGTCGTGGCCCGCTGCTGACGACGAGTTCCTGCGGCGCCTCTTTCTCGATATGACAGGACAGCTACCCCAACCTGAAACGGTCCGGGCTTTTATCGCGGACAGCAGTGCTCCCCAGAAAAAGCGCGAACGGATCATCGACCAACTCATTGGAAGCGAAGGTTACGTCGATCATTGGAGCCTTAAGTGGGGCGATTTGCTTCGGATAAACCGAAAGTTCCTGGGTGACAAGGCGATGTGGCGTTTTCGAGAGTGGCTGCGTCAATCGATCTCCGAAAACAAGCCTTACGATGACCTCGTAGAGGAGCTCCTGACCTCCAAGGGAAGCAGTGTCGAAGAACCAGCTGCCAACTTCTTCCGGGTCAGCCGGAATCCGAAAGAAGCCATGGAGACGACAACTCAGTTGTTTCTCGGGGTACGCATGGTTTGCAGCCAATGTCACGATCACCCCTTCGAGAAATGGACGCAGCAGCAGTACTTCGAAATGGCTGCCTTCTTTGGCTCTGTTGGCATCAAACCAGGCTTCAGGAGCGGAGAGGAAATCATCTACGAGAAGCGCTTTGCTAACGAAGTCATGCATCCCAAGACTGGCCGCCCCGTGCGAGCCCAGTACCTGGTGCCCAGCTCCCACGCACCGCCTATTCCAGAGGGAGATTCGCGCGCTGCCCTGGCGGAATGGCTCACCTCAAAGGACAACGCTTTCTTTGCACGAGCCGTGGCCAACCGGATCTGGAGCTACTTCTTCGGTAGGGGAATTATTGAACCGGTAGACGATATTCGAGCCTCCAATCCACCGGTCAACGAAGCTCTGCTCGATGCTCTAGCCAAAGACCTGACCGAGCACGACTTCGACCTGCGGCATCTGATCAGGACCATCGTGGAGTCTCGAACCTACCAGGCTTCCTTCCAGACCAACGAGTGGAGCAAGGCCGATTACATCAACTTCTCGCATCATTGGCCACGTCGCTTGACGGCGGAGCAGCTGGCGGATGCCATCGCCATGGCTACCGGTTCTTCCTTCGATTTCCCAACCGTGCCTAAAGGCTTTCGGGCCTCCCAACTCCCTGACCCGCACGTGGGACGCGGAGGCTTCCTCGATCTATTCGGGCGACCCCAGCGGGAACAACCCTGTGAGTGCGAAAGAAGGTCGGAAATGAGCCTTCCGCAGGCGCTGAATCTGGTGAACGGCTCCACTCTAGCCCAGGCCGTAGCGGATCCCGAGGGCCGCGTTTCGACGTTGATAGTGTCCGGGGCGAACGATCAGAAACTGGTCGAAGAGCTCTACCTGGCGACCCTGAGCCGCTTTCCGACTGCGGCCGAAAATGAACTCGCAGAAAAGGTCTTGAATCAGGCGGACAGCCGTGCCCAGGCGGGCCAGGACCTGTTGTGGGCTCTGCTCAACAGCAACGGCTTCCTTTTCAATCGATAGGCTGACGTGATTAAATTGAAGGAGCCGCGTTGATAGTAAGAATTAGTGCAAAGGCGAAGGCAAAGGAGAGTACGCTGAACGGGTACATCTCAGGAGGGTGCAATGTTAGTCATTCCGGGTAGTAGTGGTAATTTGTGCGACGGCCCGACGCGGCGAGAGTTCCTGCGTGTCGGTTCGGTAGGACTGTTTGGCCTGAGTCTGGCGAACTTCTTCTCCTGGGAAAAAGCGCAGGCAGCGTCAGCCCTCGATCTGGTAGGTATGAAGGGCTTCGGATCGGCAAAGTCCGTGATCATGCTGTTTCTTCAGGGAGGGCCCAGCCACATCGATATCTGGGATCCCAAGCCGGATGCGCCCTCCAATATCCGAGGAGAGTTCAGCCCTATAAAGACCAAGGTCCCGGGTATCTGGCTCAGTGAAACCATGCCCAAGCTGGCGCAACAGGTGGACAAGTGCACCTTGATCAGATCCATGAGCTACACGCCGAAGGGACTCTTCAATCACACTGCCGCCATCTACCAGATGCTGACCGGTTATCCTCCCGATAGGGTGTCTCCGTCGGGTCAATTAGAGCCTCCCTCACCTGCAGACTTTCCCACCGCTGGCTCACACCTCGCCAAGATGATTCCACCGGAGGGACCAGTGCTCCCCTTTGTGGAGATGCCTCGACCTCTCCAGGAATCCAATGTGGTGGGGAAAGGCGGGGCAGCCGGATTCCTGGGTAAGGCCTATGACCCCTATCGCCTCTATCAGGACCCCAACAAGCCCATAAAGCTGGACGACCTCGCCCTGCGCGCTGAGATTCCCCCCGAAAGACTGCGGGATCGCTTCAACCTGCTGAAGGGCATCAATGAATCGATGCCTGAACTGGAGAAGGCTGTCGGCCAGCATGCGCTGGACGAGTACTACGAAAGGGCCTTCGATCTCGTACTTTCCGGAAAGGCCCGTGATGCCTTTGATCTGGAACAGGAACCGACCAAGGTCCGTGAGCGCTATGGGCGCACCACCTTCGGCCAGGGGGCACTGATGGCCCGCCGGCTGATCGAGGCCGGTACCCGCTTCGTGCAGCTGAACTGGCCCTCCGTGGCGAACGGGAATCCGGAAGTGGATGCCTGGGACACCCATTCTTCTAACTTCAAGCCGCTCAAGAACCTCCACTGCCCGGTGCTGGATCAGTCCCTGTCGGCACTTCTGGAGGACATGCACGACCGCGGTCTGCTCGACGAAACCCTGGTTGTAGCGGTAGGAGAATTCGGGAGGTCTCCACGCCTGGGCGTCAGCACTTCCGGTAACACGAACGCTCCGGATGGCCGAGACCACTGGCCCTACTGCTACACCGCTCTGGTGGCTGGAGCGGGCATCCCTGGAGGAAATCTCTACGGCGAATCAGATGACACGGCTTCCGCCCCCAAGGAGAAGCCCGTGCATCCAAACGACTTGCTGGCGACCGTCTACTATACCTTGGGCATCAATCCTGACATGGAAGTGTTCAACCACCTGGGTCAGCCTCGAGAGTTGGTGAAAGGGACTCCCCTTTTCGACCTCTGGTCCTGATCGAAGGCGTCGGCTGAGTCAGGATTCTCCGTACTCCCATCACCTCAGATCGGGTGACACCTTCTGAAGTGTTCTTGGTAGCGGTGGTCTCCAGGCCGCCGTGTATCGAGCCAAAGGCTCGGAAGAGAGTACTTCGGCTCTGTTGAGTAAACGGACCTCCACCCTGGAACCTGTAACCTGGAAAGCGATGGCCAGAAATTCAGGGCTAGCGCTTGCCGGACTGCATCTGTTCACGCTATCCAGCTACGCGGTGGCGCAGCCCCTTCTCGACCTGATTTCAAAGAACCTCCAGTTCCTCGTAGCCCATAAGCTGACACTCCTAGAGATCTTTCTGCTGCTCGGCTTTCTGATCCTGGTGGTTCCCCTCCCTTTCCTGCTCCTGTCCCTCGCCGGCCGGTTTCTTGACCGGCGATCCGGGTGGGGATGGCTGCAGGGGCTGGCCGTCTTTCTTCTGAGCTCGGCTTTCCTACTTCAGGCCTCCAAGGGGATCTGGGAAGGCCCCGGAGCTTCGCTGGTAGCGGCCTCGCTGGCGACCGGCCTGATCTTCTCTATCGGATATGCACGGCTATCCCTGATGCGCCAGTTCGTGACTTGGCTAACACCAGGCATACTGATCTTCCCGGTCTGGTTTCTATTCGGGAGCTCCGTCTTGGAAGTTGCGACAGCGGACGATGCTCCGGAAGGTCCCAGGTTGAAAGCGCACTCGACGACACCGATCCTGATGCTGGTTTTCGACCAACTTCCCCTGGCTTCCCTTCTCGACGACGAGGGAGGGATTGATCCCATCAGATATCCAAACTTTTCGGCGCTGGCTCAGGACAGCGTCTGGTACCGCAATGCCACGGCGGTCAGCGACCGCACCGGTTGGGCTCTGCCGGCGATCCTGACGGGAAACTATCCCGTTCCCGGAAAACTACCGGTATACGAACATCACCCCAACAACCTACTCACGCTCTTCAGCGAGTCACATCGGGTCTACAGTTTCGAACCAATCACCAGGCTCTGTCCCGCCGAGCTCTGTTCGCGGCTGGACCAGCCGCGGGGCTCGCGCACAGCTCTGCTGTTGACGGATCTGGGCATTCTGTACCTTCACCTGCTGCTGCCATCGGACCTGGCTCAATCCCTGCCCCCAGCTGACCAGAGCTGGAAAGACCTGGCCGAGGGAGCTTCCCAAGCCTGGAAGGATAAGTGGATCGAGTGGCGAGATCGAGACCGTCTGAAGTCAGCCTTGTCGGCAATCGACTCCATCCAGTCCCCGGAAGATCGACCACCACTCTATTTCCTGCACATCCTGTTACCCCACGAGCCCTACCTCTATCTTCCGAGCGGCAAACAATACGCGGCCCTGCCCGATCTGAGGGGCCTCCTGGCCAGGGAAAAGTGGAGCGGAAAGGAGGCTGCTGTAAACCTGGCCTACCAGCGCCATCTACTGCAGGTCGGAACCGTGGACCGGTTGCTGGGGCTGTTCCTGGAACACGTTCGGGCGGCGCACTTGTACGACCGTTCCTTGATCGTGGTTACTTCTGACCATGGCGCCAGCTTTCGCCCCAGGGACTCCTTCAAGCACCCCACCGACACCAACTTTCCTGACATTCTTTCCGTCCCCCTTCTGGTCAAACCTCCGGCTGGGAGCTTTGCACCCGGAGTCCGTGATCTCCATTTGGAAACCATCGATATCCTGCCTACCCTGGCCCAATATGTCGGGGTGAGCCTGCCCCTTGAGATTGATGGCACTTCGGCTTTAGACCCTGAAAATCCGGGGAAGACAGACAAGACCATCTTCTTCGCCGGAGCTCTGCGACGAGGCAGCTATCCATCGCAACGGGTTGCGGAGGGAACACGCCAGTCGTTGGCAAGAAAGGTTCAGCTATTTGGCTCACGGGATCAAGGTGCTTTGACAACATCGGCCAATGGTATTGAGATGGAGGGTCGGAGACCGGAGGAGATTGGTGTCACAGGGCGTTCTCCAGACGCTGCCGGACTTGATCTGCCGGCTCTCTACGACCGAGTGGATCTGACGTCCGACTTCGTTCCTGCACAGGTGACGGGTTACCTCCGGTCAAACCCACGGAGGAAGCGGGCAGAGGGTCTCGCACTGGCAATAAACGGCATCATTCGAGCCACCACCGAAGTCGAGTTCGAGCCCTCGGACAAGACGATCGCCTGGTCAGTCATCGTCTCCGAGGACTCTTTCCATTCCGGCCGCAACCTGATCGAGATCTTCACGATCGACTCCATTCAGGACAGCCCCAGGCTGCGTCTGGCGTTTCGATCTCAGGGCAGCCCATCCCTACCCAACTTCGGGGTCAAGACCACCGCCTCAGTCTGGGGCCTGGAGGATTCAGGATTCCACGATCAAGAGCGTTGGTCGGGGAGGCTCGTCCGCTGGACTGATGGAAACGCTAGCGTCACGGTGTCCCGAAAACGGCTTGGATTCGCGCCGGCCTCAGTTGAGATCAGATTGGTCCGGGCTGGACCGCAGGGAACCAAGCTCACGGTTCTAGCCTGCGGAGGACCGGTCTTTGAGGGGCGAATCGGTCCAGGGTCGTGGACTCAGTCCCTGGAATTACAACATTGCTCGCCTCAAGCAGAGGAATTTCGGATTTCCATTCTCAGCGATACTTTCGTGCCGCGCGAGCTCTTATCGAATTCCACAGATTCTCGACATCTTGGGGTTGCGGTGGAGTCAATCATCTTTCTCCCTTAGGGTCTGCGCAAGAATAACTTGGTAGAATTGGCGCTCAGATTTACACCAGATTTGGCCGCGAACGATTGAGCGAAACCGCAGGCGTAGCCAGGCCTACGTTGAGGATTTCGCGATTGAGGAGCGGCCGAAGATGGTGTGAAGCTGAGATGCCAAAATGCCAAGTTATTTTTGCGCAGACCCTAAGTACAAGTACTAAGGGAGAACGCAGTACCGAATTGGTCACATCAGAAGGCGAAGATGCCCCCTTTGGAGGTGAGAATTGAAGAATCTGTTTACCCTCTTCGTAGCGATCAATCTCTGCTTTTCCTCGGGAGTTGCCGGCGACGGCCAGACTGGGCAAGACGGAACCGGGCCGGCCGAATATGACAGGGTTGTATTGGATCAGTTGCTCAGACTTGCGAGCGCCCCAATGTCAACTTCCATTCCCCAGTCCGGATTTCCAGAATCCCCAGCACCGCCGGTGTTTCATGTCAGCAAGCAGGGAATCGCAATGGTCTCCATCGGTGGTGGACTATTGGTCCTGGGGATGGCATTGGTGGCGAATTCGGGCTCAGCTCCAGCACCCTTTCAGGTGGAAGATCGCCGAAACAAGGCCCGGCTGTATGGTGGCGGTATTCTGGCCGGGGTTGGAGCGACAATGCTCTGGCACGGCCTCTGCAAATTGAAGTAGGCGAAGGCGTCGCTAGTGGACTTTAAATGCCGTTAGGTCTCACCCGACGTGGAATCCCGTCGTTCGAGCGGACCGATGTGTTCTCTATAGTCAGACAGGAGAGCGGCGGCCCCAGCCCTGATGAAGCCGACTTCGGACTCGGCTTCAAAGAAGGTGGCGCCCTTTCGAGCCCACTCGCCTGCGGCCTCCCCACCTGAGGGTGTGGTACCGAACGCGATGCCATATTTCTTGCACAGTCCGAGGACGCGTTCCATAGGACCGCGCACATCGGGATGATCGTAGTCGCCTGGGTGTCCCAGTTCGATCGAAGAGTCTCCGGGACCGACGTAGCACATGTCGATCCCCGGCACGCTCAAGATGTCTTCCGCATTCTCGTAAGCCAGGGCGGTCTCGATGTGGATGACGACGGTGGTTTCCTGGTCCTGCTCCTCCATCCAAGCGGGCCAATCGGTCACGCCTCGATAATCGCTGTTGCCCCAGCCCGGAGCCACCGCTCGGGTCCCTTTAGGTGGGAACCTCAAGTAGCTCAGCAGCGTCTCAACCTGCTCCCGGGTTTCGGTGCGCGGAAGTTGGATTCCTACCACGCCGGCCTCCAACAGTTTGGACACCTCTTGTCGCTCCAGCTGAGGAGTCTTGGCGATAACGGGCAGCCCATTGTCCCGTGCGGACAGAATGGTGTCGGCCAGGTCGGGCAAGCCGAAGAGTGTGTGTTCGTACTCGATGTAGACGAAGTCGAACCCGGCATGCCGAAACAGCTTGATCAGCGAGGGACGTGCATACTCCTCTAGAAGCGGGCCAATCAGGACCTCACCCCGCTTCAGTCTGGCCTTGAGGTGACGTCCGGGCCCCCCTTCCGGATACCATGGATTGTCGACACCTATGGCGGTGCGTTGACGTTGTGGCATTTGCTCCTCCTCTGTCGTTAGATTTCACCGGAAAGCACGCCCAGCCAGGCTGGATCATACAAAGAAACCATCCCGAAGGTTGTCTGATCTGCGAAAAACCTGCCTTCTTTGATATTCTGCTGTCTGTCATTCAGCGCTTTCAACCTTGAGACGGGAAACGACAGGAAAGAAACTTCGAAGTACCTGTTGAGGATTCTCAAGAGGGAATCAAAAGAGAGGTCAATCCCAACGGGATTGCGTATTGTAGCCCAGGGTTTCCCCGAGATCTTGCTGTTGCCCGACTCTCTCCTCGGAATTTGGGCTTATCTTGGACACGAGTCAAGTCGTTCGTGGCTCTGTGGATCGCATCGTTGGGGATGATGGTGGATCGTTTGGAATTTGGTGCTTGTGATTTGGAGCTTGTTTGTACCTTGTACCTTGTACCTTGTACCTTGGGATTTTCGAAGTTTCAGGTCAGCGAAACATGATTCAATAGACGCTCAGGTACACCCTACATGAAAAGCTGGCCCTTCGATCCCGCAGTTGAATCCTACGTCAACCTGGCAACTTTCCGACGAAATGGACGAGAGGTCCGGACGCCCGTGTGGATTGCCGGGACAGACCGTCTATACTACGTATTCAGCGAAGGTAACGCCGGTAAGGTCAAGCGAATCCGCGCCAATGGTCGCGTGAGAGTGGCAGCCTGTGACAGTCGTGGCAAGGTCTCGAGCGAGTGGCTCGATGGCCGGGGACGCATCGTAGGCGAGGCTGAAGTGATTCAACACGCCTACGAACTGCTTCGGCGAAAGTACCGTTGGCGGATAAAAATCCTCGATTTTTTCTCGAAACTCTCCAGGCGTTACCAGAAGCGTGCCTTCCTGGAGATAGAGATCGAAACCTAGCTGGCCAGGTGGCCGGTTAGCGAAGCCGAGATTACTCCCATGCGTACCCCCAGACTCATCGTTGTCTTGATCCTTTTCCAGATCGGGCCGTGCATCGAATTGGCCGCCGAGGTCGTCCGGCCAGACATTCAATACCAGGGAGAAGCGAAGCTGGAGTTTCCGGACTACGGAGCATCCATGGTGCTCCCCACCGGATGGGTCGCCGTGCTTCCGAGCGATCGCAATGTCCTTCTCATGAGGAGCCAGGATTTTGAAGCACACGTTTTCGCAACCATCGAGGAGATGACCCTGCAGGGCGCCCGGAGCGCCATGAGTCAAACCATCGCTGTGGGAAATGGAGTCGTGTTCCGTCCCAAAGGACAGGTGCAGATCGACGACTCGGTCCTGACTGCCGAGTATTCGGTAAGCGGCTCGCGGAATCTTCTGGTGGGACAGGTGACGACGGTCGTTGGCGAAAGCGGTCGGGGAGTGTCCTTCATGGCGGCAAGCGGGCCGCAGGATGCCGAGAAATTGCGTGCAGCGTTAGGTAAGATTATCACCTCACTCTCATTGGTCCAGCCGAAGCGTGAATCCAGTGGATCCCAGGCCAAAGGAAACGGCTCCTGGATGGAGCGACTCAGCGGTCGCAAGTTGTCGCGCTTTTTCACCCGCAGCGGCTACACCGAAGAAGAGTATATCTGGTTGTGTCCGGAGGGACTCTTTTTCAGGAGTTCCAAGTCCGGAGGTTTCGGGGGTGGAGCAAGCGGGGCCTTTCAAGCGGAGAATGCTGGAGAATGGACGATTTCGGGAGGTCCCGATGAAGGCATCCTGCTTCTAACCTATAACGATGGCAGCACTACCCGGTACCGCCTCGCCCACGAAGGGACGAAGCTCTTTCTCGATGGCAAGCGTTACTTTCGCGAGACTATCGACTGTAAGTGAGTTGGAGAACGCGTCTGAACGTCGTACGTCGGGCTCGTGCCACCCAGTGCTCGGTGCAGCCGTAGTCAGCCACGCGTGAACACGGCCAAGCGGGCCGGCGCCCGGACGAAAGTCGCTCGAACGAACTTGATTTCCATCCACGCCTGCCTCAGCAGGGACGCACGGTCTTGGCCCAGCCGATCCTCAGCTGACGAACTGAATAGAGTAGAGTGCCGCTGACCGGATCGCCAGCCGCAGTTGGACCGGCTTACCCTCGAGCTGAGACACCTCCTTACCTTCCCAGCGCATCTCCTGCCGGCCACTCTCCAGCAGTGGGCTGGACTTCTCCAGAGTGAACCCCTCGATGGTGCCTCCTGACTGATCTAGCAGGGCTGCTCGGACCTCACACTCGTCATAGTTGCGGTAGCTCTTGGGCCGTTCCATGGGAAGAGAGGCATCTATATCCAGCATCAGTTTCGAGCCGCTAAAGGTGAAAGGCCGGGTCAGGATGGTTCCCTGGAAGGGACCCGCCAAGAGCCCTACCCAACGATCTTCGGGCAGGGTGGCAAGAGCAATCGAAAGGGTGTTCTTATCCCCCAGCCTGCTGGGCCGATAACTGTGGGCCGCGCTATAGGCCCCGTAATAGAGCCAGATCTTGCCATCATGGAAGATGGGGCTCGAGGGAGACATGTAGCCAGCATCGTAGGTACCGACCTCACCCCGACCCAGAAAGGGGAGCTTCCGGTCTACCCAGCTCCAGTGGAAGCCATCCCGACTGGTCATCAGGAAGATATCCCACACCTGTTCGTGTGTCTCGTGCATCCAGAGCAACCCCACGTAGATGCCCGCGGTGATCCCTGCCGTGAAGCACATGTACTGGTAGTCCACCCGGTCCTCCCGGTCGGGAGCCAACATCAGCCGGATAGGGGTCCAGTTGACGAAGTCGTCGCTCTCTGAATACCCAACGATTCGGATGTGGCGATGGACGCCGTTTCCGCTGATCTCGTAGGCCAGAGGGTGTCCGGGTCGCGGATAGAGAACGTACTTCTTGCGCAGGTGATCCCAGCCGAGGATAGTCGGAGCATCTCCCAGATTGGGACCATGATGAACGACCGGATTTCCGGGCCAGGGATTCCAGTGGATTCCATCAGATGAAAAGGCCACAGCCGCGCCGCCCGTGTGGTTGGGGATGGGACCCTCCTGCTCCCCAAGGGCCTTGTAGCGACGCTGGGGATCGGGGTCCTGGGGATCCTTGAACACGTTGAAATAGTGCGGATCCCTGTAGTCCGCGAGGATGTTGTTCTTCTTGGAGCCCTGAAACTCGTAGATTCCCAGGTTCGGTTTCTCCCAACGGTAACCATCCGAGGAAACCGCGTAACACCAGGGCTGCTCTCCGTCCTCATGGGACCGAGGAAGATACCAGGTCTTGAAGATCTTCTCTTCTTCGTCGTAGATGACGGCCTGTCCGAAAATCTGAACTCCCGTGAAATACCCACCCTGAAGCCCCTTCTCCCAGGGCCGATCTGCCTCGATGATGGGATTACCCGAGTATTTCTCGGGACGGTACATGAAACGGGAAATGCGGCTTGCTTCTTCGATCAGCCAGTCATCGAGGAAGAGTTGCTTCTGGCCTCCCAGCTCCAGAATCCCGGGCGCTGGCGTCGGCGCGCGCTGCAGCAAGCCCGCCTGAGAAGCGCCGACCGATGCCATCAGGGGCAGACCAGCAGAGGATCTTAGAAAATCTCTTCGTTTCATTCAGTTTCTCCTGACGGGAAGGGTGCGAGCAGTGAGCAGTGAGCAGTGAAAGACAGTACACACTGTTTCGGCGGGAACCAAGAATCTACCGACGCCCCAGGGGATCTCGTTGGAGTGTTACAGCGTACTAGGGGGTAGAAGGCAGCAACGACTCGATCAGTCTTCGACCCGGCTCGCTGTCCCATCGGCGCGGACCCGAACCACCGCAGATGACGTTGCCATCCGCCGAGATGAGGAACGAGCTGGGAGTTCCTCTCACGCGATATCTCCACCTGGCTTCTTTCTCTACATCAACCCCAATCGGGAATTGGATGTCATGCTTCTCCGCGAACTGCTTGACAGTTTCCACCCCGGCCTGGTCCAGTGAAACGCCCAGGACGACAAATCCCCTGTCTTTGAACTTCTCGTGGACTTTCTCCAGAGACGACCTCTCTGTAGTGCAATGGGGTCACCAGGTGGCCCAGAAGTTCAGCAGCACCAGGCGTCCCTTGAAGCCGCTCAGGACGATCTTCTTGTTGTCGAGTCCAGTCACCGTGAAATCGGGAGCGCTGACAGTCTTATCGCCGAACCGCTGCAGGTCCAGCGCGGCTATCTGTGCGTCGAGATCGCTAGCTCCAACGCCGCTGCTAAAACTCCACAGAAGCGCAATCAACAATCCAGTGAATGGCATCAACACTATTATGGCCTGATCGGCTCTCGTCCACAACTTCGCGCGGATACCGGGGACAGGTTGGTTGGACGGTTGGGGCAGCCCGCTCACTGTTCACTTCTTCTACTTCTTCTCACTGCCCACTTCTTCCCCGGCAGCACGCTCCAGGACCAGGACAAAGGGTACCTGCGCCAGGGCGCCGAACAGGGGGTGGGTCGCGAGTCGAGCACGGGTGATGCTGGGAGATCTGAGTCCGGTCAGAAAGCGGCTGAAGGCGCGCGGCTCGGCGAGTACCTCGGCATGTTCCTTCCGCGCCTGGATCGCCTGATTCCAGAGGCCCTCATCTATGACCGGATCGCGTCTTGGCAGCAAGCTCGCCGACTGTTGGCCACCGAGGCACCAGCCACAGTGCCCGCAATCTTCGGCCAAGGTTTCCCCGAAATAGGAGCAGAGAAATCGGGTTTGGCAACTATCGAGGGTAGCCAGGTCCAAGACCAGACCCAGGCGTTTGATCTCACGACTTTCGTGCTCCAGGGTCCTGGCGTGGAGTTCCGCTACGAGTTGATCCAGCTCACCCGATCGCTGCTGCCAGCGATAGCGTTGGCGCACCCCACCCACACGAAGCTCAATCAGCTCTTTCTCGGCCAGATAGTCGAGTGCCCGCACCAGACGATCGCGGGGAGCCCCCAAGGTCTGACTCACCCTGACCAGATCGATGTCGAACCAGACTTTGGCCTTCTGCGCCTGCTGGAAGAGAGCGGCCAGGAAAGTCCTTCGTTCCCCTCGGAACTGGGCCAGAATCTCCTGGGAAGTTACGAGGGGACGAAAACGGTAGACGGAAAAGGTCGGAGTACGAGCTTCGAGAAGGCCCTTGAGTTCAAGATAGGTGAGCAGCGTGCGCACCACCAGAAGCCGGATGTCGTGGTGTCGGGCAAGTTCGTAGAGACTCAGGTCGAATTGATCGGGCGCCGCGGCCAGCTCTCCGACCAATCCCCGAATCCCTGCGAGTGCCGGAGTGTCGCCGAAGGCAAAGTTCTCGAGCACCGTCAGATCATCCGGGCAGAAGAAGCTCTCGCAGATCGCAGCCTCGCCGTCCCGACCCGCGCGACCGATTTCTTGCGAAAGGTTCTCGAGGCTCTTGGGAAGGTTGTAGTGGTAGACATAGCGAATGTCCGATTTATCGATCCCCATGCCGAAGGCGATCGTCGCCACCACCGTGGAGCTTTCGGATGCCAGGAACCAATCCTGGACCTCTGCTCGTTCTTCGTCTTTCATTCCGGCGTGGTAGGCGCGTGCAGAAAAGCCCGCCGCCGCTAGCCATTCGGCAACCTCTTCGGAGGTACGCTGCAAGGTGACGTAGACGATCGTCGAACCCGGAGGACGCTCTTCGAGACGCCGTACCAGCGTGGCGTCGCGGTCTTCGGAAGCCACTGGCGTAGTGAGCAACTCAAGGTTGGGACGATGGAATCCGGTGCGAACAGCACACTCTGGATCTACCTGGAAACCGCGGCAGATGTCGTCGAGCACCCGCGGAGTGGCCGTGGCGGTCAGCGCCAGCACGCGCCCTGCGCGATAGCGCTGGGCATAGTCGGACAGCTTCAGGTAATCGGGACGAAAGTTATGACCCAATTCCGAAATACAGTGAGCCTCATCGACGGCGAAAAGCGGTAGATCGATGCGATCCAGACTCTCCCGGAAACGCTCGTTGTTGAATCTCTCCGGAGCCACATAGAGCAAGTGCAGCCTTCCGTTGCGGATGGCGTCCATGGTAGCTCGGTACTCGGCGGCCGTCAGGGTTGAATCGAGGCGCTCGGCGGCGATACCCAGCCTCTTGAGCTGGTCAATCTGATCTTTCATCAAGGCGATAAGAGGAGACACCACCAGAGTCAGCCCTGGGAGCAGCAGCGCCGGCAGCTGATAGCAGAGCGATTTACCGCCACCGGTGGGGAAGACCGCCGCAGTAGAGCGCCCCGCCATCAGGTTTTCGATGACTCTCTGCTGACCGGGCAGAAACTCGTCGAAACCAAAGGAGTCTTTGAGCTGCTGTCTCAGAGGGATCATGTTCGTACTCGTAGAAGCCGCTCCTGATAGTCTATTCGGCGACGAGCGGCGTCATCTAACAAAAACGGGCAAGCCCGTGAATCTACGAGATCGCTCTCTCTAGATTGGTTTGGAAATCGCCTTACTTCTTCGAACTCCACCTGTCTCGGGACCGTGACAATCAGTCTCTTGGGCATAGGTGGATCTCCTTCATCGCGTCGAGTCCGATTCCGTCGAGTCCGATTCTAAGGTGAGCGTGGCGACCGGGCAATGGGCCGCTACTCCTTGACAGCGAATGACCTGAGGCTTTAACTTTCAGCATCCGGCCAACGCTCGTGACCATCTCGAAGCGACTTTGGTCCCACGGCAACGAGCCCGATTCAACAAAGGCCACGATGGAATACATCAATCTAGGCAAGCAAGGCGTGAAGGTCTCTCGACTCTGCCTGGGTACCATGATGTTCGGCGCTGCCACGAATGAGTCTGACTCCATCGGAATCATCCATCAGGCCCTCGACGAAGGGATCAACTTCCTCGATACGGCAAACGTCTACAATCAGGGCGAGTCAGAACGAGTCGTCGGTAAGGCGATTGCAGACCGACGCGATCAGGTAGTGCTGGTCACCAAGGTGCGCGGCAGCGTCGGTTCTGGACCCAACGATGAGGGGAATAGCCGCTTTCACATCTTCCGAGAAGTCGAGAATAGCCTGAGCCGCCTGGGCACGGACTATATCGATCTTTACCTGCTCCACTATCCTGACTATTCCACTCCTCTCGCTGAATCGATGGAGGCTCTGGACGATCTGGTTAGGCAGGGCAAGATCCGCTATGTCGGCGTCTCCAATTTCTACGCCTGGCAAGTGTGCAGCGCCCAGTGGATCGCAGACCGGCACAATCTCGCATCCGTATCCTGTATTCAGTCCTTGTACAACATTCTCAATCGAGACATCGAGGTGGAGCTGCTCCCCTTCTGTCAGGAAGAGGGAGTTGGAGTGATGGCCTACAGTCCCCTGGCCCGAGGCGTGCTCACAGGCAAGTACAGACCGAACCAGCCTTTCCCTGAGGGATCCAGGGCTGCCCGAGGCGACGCCCGGATGAAGGTGACGGAGCTGCGCGAAGAGAGCTTCGCGGTAGCTCAGCGTCTCGAATCCCTGGCCAGAGAGTGTGGGAAAACTCTTTCCGAGTTCGCGCTCAATTGGGTGTTGGGCAACCCGATCGTTACCACAGCCATCATTGGTCCCCGCACCCGCGAGCAATATGAGGAAGGGTTTGGGGCTCTTGGATGGCAGATGGATCAAAGTATCTTGGACGAGATAGATCGCCTGGTCCCACCAGGGGAACACACAGGTCACGGTTTTAACGATCCTCAGTATCCCGTGAGGGGACGCCCAGGGAGGACTCCATGAAGCAGATTGAAGTGAGCCGACGAGATTTCTTGAAAAGGTCGAGCGCCGCGGCTGCCACGGCGGTTGGCGGACTGTCCAGCGCACCGGCATTGGCCACTTCGGCCAGTGCTAATGACCGTATACGCATAGGTGTGATCGGCTGCGGAGGCCAGGGTCGACGCTGGCACATCGAGCGCTTCCCGAAAGATGCCAACGCAGAGGTTGTCTCGGTCTGCGATCCGGACGAGGCCCGTCGGGCCCAAGGTAGTACCTTGGGCGGCGGTGCTAAACCGATCGATGATCTTCGGCGGATTCTCGACGACCCGTCCATTGACGCCGTGACCGTTGCCACCCCCGATCACTGGCACTCCCCAGCGGCTATCCTGGCGATGGACGCCGGCAAGCACGTCTATGTGGAAAAACCCTGCTCACACAATCTACGGGAGGGCCGACTGCTGGTCGAAGCAGCTCGCCGAACCGGTAAAGTTGTCCAGCACGGCACCCAGGCGCGGAGCAACCCAGGGTTCAACGAGGCCATACAAATGCTTCGCGATGGAACCATCGGAGAGGTGCTGATCGCCAAGGCCTGGAACGTCCAGAAGCGCAAGAACATCGGTCACGAGCGACCCAGCAGACCACCGGTTGGCTTCGACTACGACATCTGGGTGGGACCAGCCCCCATGGTGCCGTTCCAGAAGAATCGTCACCACTATTCCTGGCACTGGTGGTACAACTTCGGCACCGGTGATCTGGGTAACGACGGTGTGCACGAGTTCGACCTGGCCCGCAGGGGTCTGGGGCAGGACACGCATCCCACGAACGTGGCCGTTGCCGGCGGCAAGTTCTACTTCGATGACGACCAGGAGTTTCCTGACACCGTTACGGCGACATTTGACTACCCGGGAAACGGAAACTTCGGCAGTCGTCGGCAGCTGATCTTCGAGATGCGAATCTGGACCGGGAATCAGCCCTATGGCTTGGACAGTGGCGTCGAGTTTCTTGGCACCAAGGGAAAGATGCTCCTCGGCCGTCGGGGTAGGTTTGAGCTCTGGGACGAAGAAAACAAGAAGCTTGAAACGCAGCTCAGTCAGAAACCCAGGATGTTCGTTCCAGACAATTTCAAGGCCTGGCTGACGGCAATTCGCGGTGATGCCAGAGCCACGGCCGATGCCGAGACAGCCCACCGATCAGCATCCCTCTGCCACCTGGCCAACATCGCTGTGCGCACAGGCAGATCATTCCAATTCGATCCCGAACGGGAGCAGATCATCGGGGACAGTGACGCCAACCAGTTGCTCAGCCGTACCTACCGGGCGAGCCACTGGGCAGTGCCTGAGGGCGTTTGACATGGTCAACTTGTCTCGCCAGGCGCTGAAGCTCCCCCCTTTGGTACTTGTTTAGCGTGGCCCTCATGTGGATGGACGGAAACCTAAAATCTCAAGATACAAGATACAAACAAGTTCCAAATCTCAAGCACCAAACTCCAAACGAATCTCAAGCACCAAGCACGACAAAGCGACGCTATTCGACGAAGATCCGTCCCACCGTCTGCGGGGAATTCTCGGCACCGAAGCGGGATCAGCTCTGAACCCAGGAGTCGCTTCAGAAAATTTGTGGTTCGAAGCTTGGAACCTGTTTGAGATTTGGAGCTTGAGATTTTGAATTTGTTTGTATCTTGTATCTTGGTGCTTGCGTTCCTTTCTTCTTCTCCCATCGGGAGATACGCTAAACAGGTACCCCCTTTGTGAGGCCTCTCAGCATCACCGAGCCTCTTCTCTCGACGAGGCTGTCTGCCACTTCTGGCTCAGTTGGGTTGCTTCACGACTCGAATATACGAGTTAACCGCGTTCCAACCCTCAGGGAACATCTCTTTCGCTGCGTCGTCCGAAACAGCAGGTACGATGATGACATCATCGCCACTGTTCCAGTTCGCCGGGGTTGCCACCTTGTGCTTGAGGGTCAACTGCATGGAGTCCAACACGCGCAAAATCTCATCGAAGTTGCGCCCCGTCGTCATCGGGTAGGTGAGCATGAGCTTGATCTTCTTGTCCGGGCCAACAATGAAGACCGAGCGCACGGTCGCGTTAGTCATAGCCGTACGGCCTTCGGAGGTGCCGGCTTCCTCCGCGGGCAACATGTTGTAGAGCTTTGACACGGCTAGATCCGTGTCGCCGATCATGGGGTAGGTGACTGCGTGGCCCTGGGTTTGCTCGATGTCTTGCGACCATCCCCTGTGGCTGTCCACCGGATCGACGCTGAGTCCGATGACCTTGCAATTGCGCTTGGAAAATTCAGGTGCCAGCCCGGCCATGTATCCCAACTCAGTAGTACAAACTGGCGTGAAGTCCTTCGGATGAGAAAACAGAATGGCCCAGCCATCACCTATCCAATCATGGAAATTGATGGAACCCTGAGTCGTCTCGGCCGTAAAGTTGGGGGCTTCATCGTTGATTCTCAATGACATCTCATCTCCTCCTCTGACGCCGATGCAGTCAGCGTCGAAACAGCCATGATCAGTTGGATGAAGTCTCCAGTTTCGGGGTACAGGCCCCCTGCTGTCAACCGGCAACAGCTGGTTTAGATGGCTTCCTGACAAAGGAGCCTTTTGGGGATCGATCGAGGCTCCAGTCGGCGGATGCTTCAGGTGACAGCGAATCGGCTTGAAAAGGCGGCTTCGCATCACTCATGATAGGGGGCTATGACGAGAACAGACAGGTCCTTCCTCCGCCGGATCATTCCAGTTCTCTGGTTCGGTCTCTACGCTTCCTGCAGTCAGGAGCCGTCCGACGGACCTGAAGACCGCTTCAAGGAATTAGTGGACATCTCCCGAGACGAAGCCGCC
>JAKZYH010000097.1:0-4770 GCA_047514575.1 Acidobacteriota bacterium
ATGTAGCATCATATTCTCAGGTCGATCGCAATACCGAAGGGCAGAATCGATCACGGTTGAGGATCTGTTGGGCCAGTTTGATCGATCTGCTCGATCCGCCGCTGGTGGCGACCACCTTCGAATTCAGTTTCCAGCCAGATGTCGACGATCTGGAGGGCGAGGTCCTCAGTCAGCAGACGCTCACCCAGGGCCAGAACATTGGCATCATTGTGGGACCGGGCCAACCGGGCTGACTCGACGCTCCAACAAAGGGCGCATCGAACGCCTCGATAGCGGTTCGCGACCATCGCTTCGCCATTGCCGGAGCCACCGAGAACGATCCCCCGGTCGCATTCCCCGGTAGCCACGGCGCGTGCTGCCGCTCCGACGAATCTGGGATAGTCCACCGGATCGGAGGAATCGGTTCCGAAGTCGGTTATTTCATGCCCTCTTTCCCGGAGACGCGTGGTCACGCGCTCCTTGTAGCGGAAACCGGCGTGGTCAGAGGCAATTGCGATCTTCACCGATGACTCCTCATATCCCAGTGAAATCAGAAGTCCCTGAACGCCTCATGGTATTCGATCGTGCCTGAGACTCCCTTGAGAAGACCGTGTTCGAGCTCTACGACCATGAAGGTCTCTTGGGGGACTTCATACTCACAGCCGATGCCGAAGTTCTGAGAAGGCACGAAGCCGAAGCGAGGGTAATACTCCGGGTGTCCCAGAACCACGACTGCACCGAATCCTAGTTCCCTGCATCGCTGGAGGCCCGCTTCTGCCAGACCAGATCCGATTCCTTTCCGCTGGTTCTCGGGTAGCACTGCCAGAGGAGCGAGGCCCATAATCTTCAAGTGCGGGTGACCGGATAGCGTAACCGGGGAAAACATGATGTGGCCTACTACGCGCCCTTTTTCCTCGGCAACTATCGAAACAATCGGCTCTGCTTTCTGTCGTAGCGTGTCGACTAGATTTGCCTCGGCCGGGGTCGGAAAGGCGGACGCGTTCACTGCATGCACTGCGGTCCAGTCCTTCGGTTGCTCGGCTCGAATATCCACTAGCCCTAAAGAGCCCATAGCGCCCTGACCGCGACTCCTAACCGTGATTCTTAGGATCCCAATCTGGCCAAGCACGTATTAAACCACAGTTCGGTCTGTACCATTTCGGGCTGAGAAGCTTTAGTTTCGGTGGTATTCTCTATCGCGTCCTTCTGTTGAGATAGATGGATTGCCGGATTTGCGCTTGCCGAGGTGGACGAGGTCCTGATGACTCGTTTTGAACCACTCCGACGGGAAAGAGAAGAAAGGATCGTGGAACATGCCTACGCTGATTGAGCAGCCCATTGTGATTGAAGGAGCCGGAAACAAGCCCAAGAGGATTGAAGAGTACGCGGGTAGAGTAGCGTCCGCCCACGGACAGGTCAGTGTGGCGCGGATGAAGGCTCCGGCTGGCTGGCTCGAGCCAGGCCAGGCGCCCGAGTTTGAAGAGATAACGGTGGTGCTGAAGGGACTGGTCCGGGTAGAGCATGACGGCGGTGTGCTCGAAGTCGAAGCGGGTCAGGCGGTCGTGACGGCGCCGGGTGAGTGGGTGCGGTACAGCACGCCGGAAGGGGCTGAATACATTGCGGTGTGTCTCCCGGCCTTCTCGCCGGAAACGGTCCACAGAGACCCAGACTGAGTACTCTGGTTCAGAGGATGCTGGACGAATTCGAAGAAACCCGAGAGCACCCTGAACCCTCCTCGGCAGAGGCTATCGAGGGGCGTGATTTCTATTGGGAAAATGGGCTGATGGTCATGACCGCAGAATTCCTGAAGCGTCGCGGCTATTGCTGCGAGTCTGGGTGCCGGCACTGTCCGTATGAAGCGAAGTCCGAGCCGCGAACGACTTGAGTCGTTCGCAATATGAACCCCAGCCGCGAGGAGAGAGCTGGACAACAGAACCGTTTTCCCCGTCCCCGATCGGTGGTCTTCTGATGTTCCCTCTCCTTCCGGGTTTATGGTCACAATCCCTTCAGGGGGTTCAAATCAGTGGGCGGTACTGTCTGCCCGGGGTTCGGAAACGCTGACCTGAAACTTTATTTGGCTCCGGCGGGTCGACGTGGGTTCGGTCTCCAGGCCGAAGTATTCTTCTTTTTCGAGCCTTTGGCTCGATACACGGCGGCCTGGAGACCGCAGCCACACGAACGGGCTTCAGGGGGACGGCCTGGCTTCGTGTAGCTCCTTTCCCAGGGTCGCAATCACCCTGGGGAGCGCATCCACCTCCTCCACGGTCGTGTTGAAGTTCACGATACAGGCGCGCAGCGCGTAAGTACCTCGGATAACTGCGTTGGACACGAACGCTGCCCCGCTTTTTTCCAACCGATCCTGGATCTGCTGATTGAGCTGGTCGAGGTAGGTCTCGGTTTCAGGCTCGCCCACCCTCTCCAAGAGCTCCGCGGGTCGATAGCGGAAGACCGATATGCTGAGTCCCTGGATGATCGGCTCGAGTTCTTCCTGCTTGGACACGTTGTCGTGTAGTCTTCGGGCGAGTCCGATGTCCTGAGAGATCATACGCTGGCAGCCTTCGCGTCCCGCCTGGCGCAGGCCCAACCAGACCTTGAGAGCACGGAAGCCGCGCGAGTTCTGGGGGCCAAAGTCGACATAGTTGGTCGCCTCGACACCGAAGTAGTAGTAGGGCGGATGATACGAAAACGCCTCGCGGAGTGCCCCGGCTCGCTGGACCAGGACACAACCTGCCTCGAGAGGAGAGTAGAGCCACTTGTGCGGATCAACGGCGACCGAGTCCGCCTCCGCCAACCCGCGGATCTCCTCGGGAGCTTCGGGCACGGCGGCAGCAAAGCCGCCGTAGGCACCATCGACATGGAACCAGATTCTTTCCTGCCTGCAGACGTCGGCCAGCGCCGGAAGAGGTCAACGGCGCCCGTACTCACGGAGCCGGCGGTGCCTACCACCAGCGGCGGCTCGAAGCCATCCGCACGATCCCGCTTAGTGGGTTCTACTCCAACAAAGGGACGTAATGCGACATAGGGTCGCGTGTAAGCTCTTCTGAACACGGAGATTTCGCCGCTTTCGCGACTCCAGGTTCCCAGGACCGTTCAGGCTGCCAATTTTGGGGGTCGAATTCCCACCGTATCCTCAAAGTTCTCGTCCGAGAAGTCGTCGCGAGCTGAGAAGAGATAGACTTCCTCTCCATCTCGGAGTATTGTCCTGGTTAGGAGTCCTAGTCGATAACTCCCCTCCAGAAGGTTACGACGAAGCTGTGCCATCTCGTCTTTCCAGTGCCGACGGAAGCTCCACACATCGGTATGGGCAGGGTAGTCGTGCCGTCGTTTGCTCAGTCAGGAGTGAGTAAGCTGACGCCAGATTGCCTTCGTCGAGAATGTCGTCGATGGTGATGCCCATCCCCCTCATCTGCGGTCCTTGGTCGCCGGCGGAATGCTGGCTAGAATATCTCCTTGAACGATTCGGACTAGAGAAAGGATTCCGGGCCCACGATGTATCAAGGTAAGACCGTCGCAGTGGTTGTCCCCGCCTATGACGAAGAGCTCTTGATCGGACGTGTCATAGAAACCATGCCGGGTTTTGTCGACAAGGTCATCGTCGTCAATGACGCGAGTTCAGACCGAACGCCTGAGATCGTCGAAAACTTCGTCGGCAGGGATCCCGAGCGAGTCGTCCTCATCAGTCTCAAGCAGAACCAGGGCGTCGGTGGGGCGATCGCCGAAGGATATAAGCGGGCGCGCGACTTAGGTTTCGACCTGACCGCCGTGATGCAGGGGGACGCTCAAACGGACCCCGACGATTTGCCGGCTCTGTTGGATCCCATCGTCGAGGGAACAGCAGACTTCACCAAGGGGAATCGACTCTTCTACGGACAGGCCTGGCACCTCATTCCTCGCATCCGCTACCTGGGGAACTCGGGTCTCTCGCTGCTGACGAAGATTGCCTCCGGCTACTGGCATATCGCAGACAGTCAATCGGGCTACACCGTGGCTTCGCTGGCAGTGTTGAAAACCCTGGATCTGGATCGAATCTTTAAGGAATACGGTGTGCCCAACGACCTTCTGGTCAAGCTGAACGTGTGCGATTTCCGGGTGAGGGATGTCCACGTGAAGCCCATCTACAACATCGGGGAGAAGTCGGGGATTCGCATCTGGAAGGTTGTCTTCACTATCCCGCTGTTGTTGGCTCGGCTTTTCCTTCACCGCATGATTCAGAAATATGTGATCCGTGACTTTCACCCGCTTGTCTTCTTCTACTTTCTTGGAACTCTTTTGCTATTGCTGGATGTACCGCTGGTGATTCGGCTGCTTTACCTCTGGTGGCAGATGGGAAGTGTGCCTCCGATGACGGCCCTTTCCATCCTCTTCTGCACGGTGCTGGGATTCCAATCCATCCTGTTCGCTATGTTGTTCGACATGGAGGCCAACAAGGACCTCAAAGGTCGGTGAAGTGCCGGATCTCGTTTCAAACGCCCTACGAACGTCCAAGCCAGAAAACGCGAGACGATTGGCGGGCACGGGCAAAGGCAAAGGGGAGCAGCCGACAAGGCTGCAATCCAGCTGGTGAAGGTCCAGCCGTGTGAATTGCTCGTTCACACACGTAGCGATACCACATCTCGGGGCAGGTAACCAACCGAGCGATGCGTGGTGTAGACGGCCTGGCCGTCCTTTCCGAGGAAGCGACGGGGGCAACCTGGAGGTCTAGCGAGTTGGGGAGCCTGAACATGAGTGAATGACTGCAGCCCGGAAATATGCCCCCTGTGGAAGTTGCTTTGCAGGGACCACTGGCGAGCC
>JAKZYH010000098.1:0-2808 GCA_047514575.1 Acidobacteriota bacterium
CCCGAGGACAACCCCGAGCCCGTCTGGACGCCCAGTCAGCCCCAGGGGCAGCAAAGTGCAGCAGCCGTGAAAACGGTGGTCAGAAACACTCGCAAAGTCGATGCCTGCGATGTGGTAAAAATCTGACCGCTAACCGCTGACCGCTAACCGCGGTCAGCGGAAGTTCAAAATTCCAAATCCTAAATCCTAAACAAAGAAGAAATAGAGACAGCACGACAGCACGAAGGCACGAAAGCACTAAGGCACGAAACACCCGCGAAGCGCGCTTGCCTTATCATTGGGTCGGAGGTGTCATGAACAAGAAAGTAAAGAGAGATTTTCTGATCTTCGGTCTCGGTGTACTGTGCGCCCTGACCATTCCCTTGGCGTGTACCCGTGTCGTTGAAGAAGATCCGCCACCCCAGGCCGAACCGGCCGGCGGAGTTAAGGTCGGGGTTCACGATGACAACAAGGTCAAAGTGGCTTCGATCAATTGGGGGCTCAAGGTCAGGAATTTTAGTGAACTGTTCCTGCTCTCCGGATATGGCGCCACCGATGCCGAGGGGACGGTTCAATTTCCGGGGGATGCCGCCGCTCAGGCGGAGTTTATCGTGGGTCGGATCGAGTCCTTTATCGAGAAAAACGGCTACACCAAAAACGACATCATCCGTTATGTGACCACCGTGACCAAAGATGTTCCGCGGAGCCAGTTCAGCGGGATCCGTGCGGCGACCTCGGCTTTTCTTTCCGATGTGGAAGTCAAACCAACTGCCGGCACCTTTCGAATCGTTCAGGGGCTGGGAAATCCAGAGATGTTGGTGGAGTTGGATTTTTGGTTTGCCCAGTAAACCTGCCCTGAGTTTGTCCTGTCTCCATAGTACAATGCCTCGACTGTTGTTCAGGGGCGGATAAAACCACCAGCGGGCATGATTGGAACGACTCTTTTTCACAACACAATCCGACGGGTGAGCAGGGTCCAGACGGCCGGGCTCCTGCTCTTGCTGGTGTGCGGCACCCTGGGGGTTGGACAAGTGGTGGCTTCGGAGGCTCGATCCCCAGCCCTTGAGCCCACTCTGCATGCCAGGGCCATGGATCGGGCCGCCCGCTTACCCCGGCTGCGAAGCCTGCTCATCTCGATTGATGGAAGGCTGGTTGAGGAGCGGTACTTCCGAGGGGCTCGCTCCTCGGACTGGGCCAACCTGAAGTCGGCTTCAAAGAGTGTCCTCTCCACCCTGGTGGGGATCGCCCTCGATCAAGGCTATCTGGAAAGTCTTCAGGATACGATCTGGGAATTTTTGCCCGAGTACCTGGACGTGGCCGATGCTACCAAAGAAAAGATTACCCTCGAAGACTTGTTGACGATGCGCTCGGGACTGGAGACTACCAGCAACCGAAACTATGGAAGGTGGGTGCAAAGCAGCGACTGGGTGCGTCACGTGCTCACCCGTCAGGTGGTTGGCGAACCGGGCGGCCGCATGATTTACAGCACGGGAAGTTCGCACCTGCTGTCGGCGGTACTGACCAAGGCAACCGGGATGAGCACCCTGGCTTTCGCTCGTCTCTACCTGGGGCAACCACTCGGCATCCGGATCCATTCCTGGATGCGCGACCCGCAGGGGATCTACTTCGGGGGCAACGAGATGCGCATGACCCCCCGGGCCATGCTGGAGTTCGGTGAGCTCTATCTGAGACGTGGTCGAGTGGGTGGCAGGCAGGTGGTGTCCGAGTCCTGGATCCAGGCTTCCCTTGAGCCCCGTACCCAGAGCCGCAGGAGTGGTCGCCAATACGGTTATGGGTGGTGGATGCGGACCATGGGCGAGCACCAGGTCTACTACGCCTGGGGCTATGGCGGGCAGTTCATCTTCGTCGTGCCGGATCTCCAAATGGTCGTGGTCACCACCTCCTCTCCGTTACCCGGACAGGGACGACGGCAGCATCAACGTACGATCTACGATCTGATGGAGCACGACCTGGTCCCCGCAGCAGAATCTGCTGACTAAGTCTTGAGAGGATGGATTGGGCGCGAAGCGCGCAAGGCCAGAGGCGTTTAGTACACTTTCCCTGGCCGTTTATGTACCTCTCACCTCTGTTGGGTAGTAGATGGCTAGGGCCTGCTGGCTGTGTCCGGCGGCAGGCCCACTTCCCTTTCATCATCCCAATTGGCTAGGCTTGAAGACTGTCCCTGACCGTGTTTTCGTAGGAATCGTTCGTCGCAGCCAGCCATCGGTTGACCCCTACGAGGGAAATGGATTTCCGTTGCCTTTTCTTCTTCTGAGGTCTACTATCTACGGAAAGTCTGGAGGACTCCATGAATCTGAGTGAGAGGGTCGGCCCTGGTGGTTTGACGCGCAGGAAGTTCTTAAGAGGCGTGGGAGCAGCCGGTACCCTGATGATGATGGGGCCCGTCGGGGGCAAGATGAGTCAGGCTTATGGGCAGAGTTTGCCTGTGCCTGGTCCGGCCGATTGGCCTAGCTTTGGCTATGACCTGCAGAACACCCGCTTTAATGTTCGGGAAAGCAGGCTGGGTCGTGACAACGTCAATCGGCTGAAATGAAAGTGGAGTTTTGAGGCCGATGGAGTGATCCAAACCACCCCCACCGTGATCGGAGACACTCTCTTTTTCGGGAGCCAGTCGGGTCAGGAATTCGCACTGGAGACGCGAACGGGTGAACCCAAGTGGAGGTTCAGGGTTGAAAAACAGGAGGCGCTTCGCTACATGAGGCAGGGGGTTCGCTCTTCCTCCTATTACTCGGATGGGCGTGTCTACTTCGGGGACGGCACGACGAAGGTACGCTGTGTTGACGCGGCCACGGGTGAAGAGATCTGGCA
>JAKZYH010000099.1:0-6276 GCA_047514575.1 Acidobacteriota bacterium
GGGCAAGGGCGCGCGCCTCATCTCAGTCTTCTAGCAGCCCTCTTCTTAGAACTGATTTTTCCCATAAAACGTAAAGAAAAGTTGTCGTTGCTGGGTAGGCGTATTGCTGGGTAGGCGTAATTGACACCGAATACACTACAACGTTAAGCTCCAATAAGTGCTGGGTAGTGCCTTCTATCTGATCGATTCTCGGGTCCGTGGAAAGAGCGTCTTCTGGATATCTACCTTCCCATTCCGGGTAAAGGAGATTCACTGCGACCCCGGTACGAACATGCGAACAAGGCAGATCCTTAAGGGTTAGGCTCAGGATGCTTTGGAAGAAGCTGGGCAGAGTCTTCGTACCCGAGGGGAGTTCCGCGTGGATGAATACCCACGCTGCCGTACCTTTCGCCGAGTATCTAGGGGAAGATCTATTCCGGGTCTATTTTTCCAGTCGGGACAAGAGGAATAGAGCCCGAGTGGGGTCCTTTCTACTCGACTTGAGTGGAGGTGATCCGGTCAGGGAAGTGAATCCAGACCCGGTCCTCGACATAGGTCCACTCGGCTCCTTTGATGACTCTGGGATAATTGGATCCTGGCTCGTAAAACAAGGACAGCGCCGATTCCTCTACTATGCGGGCATCACGCTTGGAGTGACTGTACCCATGTATTTCTACTCTGGCCTCGCCGTCAGTGACACGCCAGATCGTCCGTTCCGGAAGATCTCACGCTCTCCTCTCTTGGAGCGGAATGAGGTCGACCCCTACCTGACGGGCCAACTCTGCGTGCTCCGGGAGGATGGACTCTGGCGCATGTGGTACGTCTCCGGAGAACGTTGGGAGGAGGTTCAGGGAAAACCGCGGCACTACTACCATATCAAGTATGCCGAGTCTCTTGACGGTTTTTCCTGGCAGCGCGAAGGTCATGTCTGTATCGACTTTGAGCGTGACGAGTATGCCATAGGTCGGCCGTGCGTACTCAAGGAGAACGGTCTATACCGCATGTGGTACTGCCATCGTGGTGATAGCTATCGAATTGGCTATGGGGAGTCGGAGGACGGTCTTCATTGGATTCGAAAGGACTCTGCGGTCGGAATCGACGCCTCGGAGTCCGGCTGGGATTCCGAAATGATGGCCTATCCCTTTGTCTTTCAGCATCGCGGTTCCAAGTACATGCTCTACAACGGAAACAGCTACGGCATGACCGGAGTCGGCTTGGCGATGCTGAGCGACGACTGAGTAAGCTCCACCCAGTCGCCTGACTTGGATAGGCAGGAGAGATTCAGCGAGTTGCGATCTGGGAGTGGTGCTCGGCCGCCTGTCGTCGATGGCGGTTCTGCTCGGCAACCAGATGGGCGCTCTGCTGGGAGGTCGTCAGAGGCACTCGTTGGTAAGTGTATAGGCGATCTCCAGAACGCCCGAAAAGCATGCTCCTCCTCACCAGGTAGAGAGCATCCGCCAGGTCACCCAACTGTTTCTCGCTCTCCTCGACTAGATGCAGCAAACGCTCGTCCGCGCACAATCTATAGGAGATGCTCGCGTTGGACCGGAACTCCCGAAGTCTCTTCGCGGAATCGCTTGTGATCCAAGCATCCAGATCATACGGATAGTGGACAACTCTCTCTAACAGAGGATCTTCGAAACAAACGATTCGGTCGAAGGAGAAATCCAGCGCCAGCAGAAGGTCCTCCATCTCCACACTGCCCAACTCGGTTTCATAGTGGCGGCGGAGCAAGCTACGTAGATACTGGTTCAGCTCCCGGAGAGCTTTTGAGCTTGAGATGAGCCTGGGCAGGCCTCGGTCGCTCTTGACTGTGTCCAGGTCTTCTGCAGTGAATCGGAGTTTCAGTTGATCGGCCGCAATGAATTCGTTCTCCACGCCCCACCGCTGCTCGCGTATGATCTCACTCCACAGAGGCGGCCAGTTCGGTTCATCCTTGGCAATTAAATCTGCCACTGTCGCGATATCGAGAGACACACCTCTGAGACCCCGTCCAAATTCTTCGAACATCTCCCGGCTCAGTACGAAATACAGGAACTGAAACAGCCTGATACGGAGATAGTCTTCGTAAGGAAGCGCATCGGTCTGGATGACCATCTCCTCATATTCGAGAGAGGGAATGTCCGAGTACGCGCTGACGCAAACGGGTATGACGCGGAAGGCGGTCTTGATCCCGTATTTCTCCCGGTCCTCAGGAGAACTGCTCTCGGCTCCGTGGATCATGACGTGGGGATACATGGTGACCCGCTGGCCGCTGCGCAAAGTGTCGACAACCCCTGCTACATAGCTCTGGTAGCTCTCGCCCGGGAGTCCGTAGATCAACTCGCAAAAACTGTCGATCCTCCGTTTCTCGCACTCGACACGGAGCTGATCATACTGTGAAACAGGGATATTGCTACGCTTGATATTGTCGAGAACTTCAGGATTTAGCGTCTGCTTGGACATGGACATCGAGGTGACGGCACCGAGCTTGTCTGCGATCTCTACAATTCTCTGGTTGGTGTTCTTTGCAAAGTAGATGAATATTCGCTCTGGCCTGCCGTAGCATTCTGTGCATTCCTGAATCACATCGGCAATTTCAAGATCTCGTTCGAAGATGCCGAAATTCCCGTCCGCGATATACATGAAGCCTGTCGGGTTTGTCGTTCTTTCGCAGGCGTAGCGAATCTCTTCGAGCACGGTCTCGAGCTTGAACTGGTTGACTCTCGAACGGGTTGCCTGGCCCCAGCAGCAAAACGTACAGGAATAGGGACAGCCGCGATTGGTCTCGAAAATCGGCGCCAGATGAGGATCCTCAAGAAAGGGATCCAGTAGGCCGGTCAGGTACGGGGAAGGGACCGTGTCCAAGTCAAGTCGGGCCACCTGATTGATAGGGCTATGGATGAGCTCTTTTCTTTTGCGATCGAAGGAGTAGCAAGATGCCGGAAGCTCCTCGGGCGGGATATTGGCGGGCCTGCCGTCATGACGTATAAGAAGCTCGACAAGGCGGTGCAGACTCCACTCGCCCTCCCCAGTGATGTAGAAGTCGATCTCGGGTCGGCGCTCGAAGAAGCTCCGGACCCATTCAGGATTTCCGGATTCGAAATTGGGCCCACCCAACACACCGATCGTGTTGGGACGAACTCGCTTGGCTCGCCTCAGGACAGCCAAGTCAAGATTGGAGTTCCAGTCGTAGTGACTCAGAGCTAAAATATCTGGAGGATCTTGCTCAACCCGATCGACAAGTTTGAGCGGATCCTTGAAAAGCTCGATTGAGATATCGGGCCGATGCTTTGCCAGATAAGCAGCGATATATCCGGCATTCAAGGGTACGGGACGAGTGTAGTCCCATTGATGCAGGTAACAGAGATCGCCAATAAATACCTTTGGAGGTAAGTTCATTCAACTATCTCGACGATCCCACATCTCCTTCCCGATCAGAAGCCACCACTATAGCCACCAGGGAAGTTTTCGTCAAGGAGAGTAGGCCCGGGAGGGAGCACAACCGCTTGTCAAAAAAGCGCTTAGCCTTGCGAAGTGACTCTGGGTGTACCTGATTGTGGACGAAGAACGAGAGGCTTACTAAAATGTTATCTCTGGGGTAGGGGTGCATCTACAGAGAGGAACTCTGGATATTGCCGATACCATTTCAAAGTCTGGGCAACACCACCCTCGAATGAGTAACGCGGATTCCACCCCAGCTCCTCGTGTATCCGGCGACAGTCTGATACCCACACCGAGGTATCCCATTTCCGATCGGGTACGGAGCACCATTCTGGTTCGACAGCGATCCCCATGAGTTCGCGGGTGACTTCGACCACCTCCCTCATCGTAGTCATGACGCCAGTACCGACATTGTAGATGGGACCGAACTCCGCTTCTCGTCCTTGGGCGGCGGCAAGATAGGCGTCACAAACGTCATCAACATGGACGAAGTCATGCGCCGAATCTGGATGGGCTAACCTCGGCAGAAGGCCCCTCATGCCTTCGCGGATGAGTGTGGGGACGAGGCGCGTGGGTTCTTCGAACGGTCCGTAGACTGAGTAGAGCCTCAATGTGGGGACGCGGATCCGCAGGCTCCTTGCGGTATGACGACAGTAGTGAGTGCTGCAAGCCTTGGTGATGGCATAGTCGCTAGCCGGCTCAAGATACTCCGTTTCCGGAGGTGCAAAACTCTTGGCTCCGTATTCGGAAGAACTGCCGGTATTGACGAGTACCTCGAAACCGGTTTTGAGGCAGGCCCGGACCAGGTGGATGATGCCCGTCACGTTTGTCTGCACCATTCCGAGAAGGTCGGTCTGCGTCGAGTAGGCTCCATGGACCGCCAGGTGAAAGACCCATTCTGGGCGGATCTTCTTCACCTCCCTCTCGACCGACTCAGGATCCCTCAGATCTGCGAGATGAAGAAAGACGTCGCTTTGAATACCTTCGATCCGGAAAGCCCGGTAATCAGGCCGGACCAAGAGGTGGACTTGGTGTCCCTCGTTCAGAAGCCTCCTAGTCAGGTTTGCCCCGACGAATCCGGTAGCTCCTGTCAGGATAACGCGTTTCATGGCCCCTGCAGGAATGTGTCGTAATTAAAAATCTCTAGATACTGATGTGCATACAGGCGAACAGCAGCTCTTTCGTCTGCTGAGAGTTCTTTGGCTGTGGAGCGGTTGGAATCTGGTGTAGTCTCCCGAATGGTGCCCCAGGGAAAGACACTTTCAAGTTCTTTCCCGTTCCAGCTGGGAGCCTCAAGCGATTCGGCAGGGTCGAGCCCCAGAGCCTGGCACACGGCTCCAAGCGACCTCATGGGGTCGGCCATGACATCCTCAGCCCGGACGATTTGCGCTCGGTCCGGGAATTGCTTGAGGAGGAGCAGTGCGTAGAACTGGTTGAGGTTCCAGCAGAGCATGTAGTCCTCCAAGGAAAGAGGTACAGGACGTTTCTTGGTGTCGGCATAGGCCGACCAGGGATTCCGCACGATATGGAGGAAACGGGCGTGCGGCAGCTCGTCAAGAATTTTGTCCGCATCGACGGTAATGATCGGACTGTAACCCACGAAGACCCCAGTCTCTACACCGAGATGGTGGTCTTTCCAGGTCTCGAAGGTTGCCCGGAAGAAAGCTTCGACATTGTGGGCTCGCGATCTTCCCAGGGCTGTCACGTGGTGCTGGTATCGCTCGCAGCGCTCATCATCGGAGAAATCAAAAGGCATATTCCGGAACTTGCTGACGTTCGGCGTGCGGGCACGCACCTTGCACTCTTCATCGATAATGGCCTTGTAGTCCTGAGAGGGAGTGGCCTCGAGGTCGAAGACCGGCCAACGATACTTGGTGGGAAATAGCGAGGACAACTTATCGTTGATGAGTCTGGTTCCCAGCTGCGATTCGAAGGGATAGACCAGCATCTGCGGATGCCCATCGAAAAAACGGTGCGCAACGTTACCTCCGTTTTCGTACATAGCGCCTATCATGAGAAGTTGGAACTCACTGCTCACCTTATCCTCCCCGCTGAGAATGAGTAAAAGAGGGTCTTCTCCGACTTTTCTATCCGCTTGGCGGTCTTGAAGGGAAAGCCACAGGATAGCCTGGTGGGAATCCATTCGACCGCGAAAACCTGATTTCCGAAAGGCCAGGTCAGGCTGGCCAGGACTTTGGCTGATCGAAGATCCACGGCGTGGACGCCGCATCGACTGTTGTCAAGGTCTAGCCCGGGTGCATACTGACGGAATCGGGGCAGCACCCGAGATGTGCCGACAAAGGCGATATTCCTGTAGAAGCAAAGTCCCCGGGTCCAGCCCGGCAGAGCAGCCACGGGAGTATACTCTCCATCGCTGCAGATCCCGAGTTCGCCGTACCCGCTGTTATCCACCCATAGCTTTCTTCGGTGAAGTCGAGCAGAGTGAGGGCGGGTCAGCCCCCGGATCACGGGCGTGCGAGTCTTGCCCGAGAAGATGACGCCGCGCTTATCGACTGGGAAATTCCGGTTTCCAGGACGTAGCTTGGTTATGGAATCCGTAGAAGCGGAGAAGAAGGATTCTTTGAGACTTGGGCCCGTTGCGATGGAATTCAGTTGTACTTGATTCTGGCCAAACACAGGCCCTGCAGCAGTATCGATGCACTTCGGCCACCAGGCTCTCTTGAAATCCCCATCCCGAGATAGCCGGACTACCGCATTCTCCCCCACGGCATTGGCGTGAAGTTCATCCCCTACCAGGGCGAGATCGTGCAGGTAGAGGCAACCGGGGAAGAAGGTTGAGCTGACCGGCACAAGCGGATGATCCTGACATTTCGAGCTTGCGACATCGAGTCTGGGGATTTGCTCAGACAGGGG
>JAKZYH010000100.1:0-3235 GCA_047514575.1 Acidobacteriota bacterium
CCCTCGCTGAGCAACTTACGAGTCAACTCCGGGATGCGGGAGTTGCCTGCGAACACCTGGCGTTTCCCGGTAAAAGGGCTGGCTCCCTGGGCCGACTGGTCTACGACCTACACCATGATGCCGAGGACTTCGGCCTCTACGACGTCAATCCGACGAGTCTTCAGCTGCTGCACATCGCGGCTCACGTGGACGCAATAGAAGGTGCAATACTTCCCGCCCTCAGTGCGGGTACGTGGATTGTCCTCGACCGGTTCTGGTGGTCCACATGGGCTTACGGCGCGGCCTACGGAGTGCCGGAGAGCTCGTTGGAGGCGATGATCAAGCTGGAGCAACTACATTGGGGCCGCGCCAAGCCGGACATGGTGTTTTTGGTAGAGCGCGAGCAAGAAACACCTGCTGATGGTGAGAGGCCCCAGAAAAACATACTCGCGGAGTATCGCGAGCTAGCGAAGCGGGAACGGGTCCACCACAACGTGATCATAGCATCCAACGATTCCTCCTTAGAGAGCGCTCTCGACACCGTGTGGAAAGCAATCTCCCCGATCAACCGGCGGCTCACCGAGGGAAGAGGCATCGCCACGGACAACCAACTGACCCTTCCTGAGGACAGGGCCCAAATGCCCCAGACGGTATCCAGCCTCTCGCCAGCGAAGCCCACCATCGTCTATGACACCTACTGGCAGTTCGCCGCGGAGAGGCAGGAGGTGTTCTTTCGCCGACTTGCAGGTTCGCCATCCCCTTGGACCGACGACTCCGTACTGCACTGCTTCAAATTCACAAACGCGTACCGCGCTTCCGATCGGGTTAGCCAGTACCTCATCCGCAACGTCATCTATGAGGGCGCACAGTCCCCGGAGGAGGTCTTCTTCCGCACCCTACTTTTCAAAGTCTTCAACAGGATTGCGACGTGGGAGATCCCTAAAGCATCTGTTGGGGAGGTGGAATTCTCATCGTATTCGTTCGACGCTTACGACAAGGTGTTGTCGCATGCTCTCGCCGCAGGCCGCGCCATCTACTCCGCTGCCTACATCATGCCCTCGGCCGGCCGCGTCTTTGGACATCCCCACAAGCACGGCAATCACCTAAGACTGATTGAGCGAATGATGGCGGATGAACTGCCCAGAAGGATCGCATACGCACGCACGATGCGGGACGCCTTTGGCTTGTTACGCTCCTACCCTTCCATCGGAGACTTCCTCGCCTACCAGTTTGTGACCGACCTGAACTACAGCGAACTGACGGACTTTTCTGAGATGGAGTTCGTCGTCCCGGGCCCCGGTGCCCGGGACGGTATTCACAAGTGCTTCTCCGACCTTGGCGGTCTCACTGAATCGGATCTCATCAGGGTGGTCACCGAACGCCAGCACTACGAGTTCGACCGTCTTGGCCTCCGGTTCCGCGATCTCTGGAGCCGAGGTCTCCAGCTCATTGACTGCCAAAACCTCTTCTGCGAGGTCTCAAAGTATGCCCGCGTCAGGCAACCTGAGTCCAAAGGGGTTGGCAATCGTTCCCGAATAAAGCAGGTCTTTCGGCCTACCCCGGAGCCGATCGAGTATTGGTATCCGCCCAAGTGGGGCATCAACGAACTGATTCCCCCCCACGGCGCCTCCAATGTTTAGGTCTTTCGAGGGACCCACAGCGGATCACGTTTGGCAGCAGGTTGTGGCTGCATTTCGGGTGGGAGATGGTGTTCTCATACAACCCAGCAGGGGCGGAGAAACGCGGGAGATCCTCCATGCAACCATCACCATCAACGACCCGCGACAGCGTTGGATCGCCTCCCGAGAGCCTGCCTTGAATGTCGCCTTTGCACTTGCCGAGGTGGTCTGGATGGTCACGGGCCGAAACGATCTGGCATTCCTGAAAGCTTGGAACAGCCGGCTGCCCCAATACGTGGGGACGAAGTCTGAGGTCCACGGAGCCTACGGGTACCGGCTGCGCCACCACCTGGGTATAGACCAACTCACGAGGGTATACCATGCGCTCAGAAGCAACCCTGACTCCCGGCAAGCCTTGCTGCAAATCTGGGACTCATCCGTTGATCTTCCGCATACCGACGGATCCCCGGTCGATATGGACATCCCCTGCAACGCGCTCTCGCTCTTGAAGGTCCGGGAGGGCAGCCTAGAGTGGCTTCAAGTCATAAGAAGCAACGACCTTTTCCTGGGCGTACCGCACAATTTCGTTCAGTTCATGACCCTTCAAGAGATCATGGCGGGGTGGCTCGGCGTCGACTGCGGCGCCTACCACCAGGTGAGCGACAGCCTCCATATATATGGCCATGATGAGGAGAGTGTATTCGGCTCGACTACAGTGCCGGACTTGCCACCGAATACGGATTCGCTCGCGCTACCGAAGAACGCGTCAGAGTCTGCATTCGAGGAGTTGGGTCGGAAGATTGAACAATTAATTGCCGTCGGCATCGACCGTGACCGGCTAAAGCAGATTGCCGCATGGGATGATGGGCCGGGAGCGTTTCGGAATATATTGTCCGTACTTGCCAGCGAATCGGCGCGAAGGCAAAGCTGGCATGACCTCAGTGAGGAAATTATGGCCACCTGCACCAATTCCCTTTACAAGGAACTCCAGCGCCGGTGGCTGACGAGGGTCGGAGTCAGGTGGTCAAGCAGACCTAGGAACACTCTGAACAAGCCCCACTGATCCATGGCACAATAGAATACCAACCAGAATAGAGAGAAATGCCTGGGGTGAAATCACGATGAGTCAGCCGACATTCGGAGATCTGGAGTACGAAAGCAAGAAGCGTAAGACCCGTCGGGAGATATTCCTTGAGCGGATGGATGGCCTGATCCCGTGGGGTCTGCTGGAAGATCTGATTCGGCCGTACTATCCCAAGGCGGGCCGGGGCCGTCGGCCCTACGAGTTGTCGGCGATGCTGCGGATACACTGTGTGCAACTGTTCTACAATCTGAGCGACCCTGGGATGGAGGACCTGCTCTACGAGGCGGAGTCGGTGAGACAGTTCGTGGGACTGAGGCTCTCAGGCCCGTTGCCGGACGAGACAACGATACTGAATTTCCGACATCTGCTGGAAGAGCGCCGGTTGGGGCAGGGACTGATGGAGGAGATCAACCGCCACCTGGCAACCCAGGTTCTGAGGCTGCGGGAGGGAACGATAGTGGACGCCAGCATCATAGAGGCGCCGTCGTCGACGAAGAATGGCGCTGGAGAGCGAGACCCACAGATGCGTCAGACAAAGAAGGGAAACGAGGGG
>JAKZYH010000101.1:0-3488 GCA_047514575.1 Acidobacteriota bacterium
CCGTAAAGAGATTGACCGACCCAGATACCTGGGGATCGATTACGTAGGAGTGCCCAAGTTCAGTCATGATGGCGTTGACCACGCGATCGATCGGTGCTTCTGTAAAGGAAAGGCTTACTCCGGAACCGCCAGCCGCTGGCCCCTTGCCAGCGTCTGGCCTTGGCGCTGGCGGCTGGATTGCTGGGGCGGTAACCACGCCGGGCGCCGCGGCTGGAGTCGCGGCTACCGGAGTGGCCGGCTCACCGCTGTGAACCTTGGGGGCACCGTTCTCCCCGCTGGAGGGCCTATTTACTCTGTCCTTGTAGAGTTGCTCCAGCTGACGTTGCCGATTCTCCATCATTTCCGCGTCGTGATCGACACTCGGGGGAACGGGAATGCCGACAATACCGGGAAGTTGATCGGGATCAGCTATAGCCGCGCCTTGCCGTTTTGTAGTCGTCGCCCGTTGGAAAAAGGCAAGCGCCGGAGCAGCAACCCCGGATTGCGTCAGTATCGCTAGAATTAAGAACGTTGAGAACCACATCATTTTGATTCAGTCAATATGGAGTTGGAAGGTTTGGAAACTGTCCAGGTTCGCATTTCATTCTCCTCGACGGTCATTTCTTCCGTCACAAACACAAGACTCGACCCCACGAGGCAGCTCTGAACTAGCGGACTAGTAGCGGCGACCTCCAGAATTGCTCCGGCCTCCAGAAAGGCCAAGATTGCCAGGCAAACCCCTTCCCTGCCCGCCGTATCCGGATTGTCCTCTGGCCCCACTGAGGCCACCTCGACCCATCCCACCCTGGCCTCTGCCACCTCGACCTAACCCACCCTGGCCTCTGCCACCTTGGCCCATGCCTCCCTGGCGGGCTGCTGCGGCTCGGCCACGCGAACCGCCCTGACCTGCAGCAGCACCTGCCACACCCACTTCGAGCCCTCGCCCCGCCTTTTCCTTCGAGGCTGAGGCAGTGGTCGTCTCCACCGCCGCAGGCGCAGCTCCGACCGTGATCACGGTAACCGCAGTCCCTTTATGTGCCGCAGCTACTTGCTGTGGAGCTCCCTTGTTATCGAAGATATCAATAATCACTTCCTGGTCACGCCAGGACAATCGGACCGTCGTGTCGGTGATTTCACTGACCTTGTAGCCTTGAACGTCATCTCCGACGGCGACGGAGCGGGATTTTCCCGAGCTCTTTTTCCCCTCGTAGACCGTAAGAAAAGCACGCCTTTCCCCGTTCATCATTGACACCCCGGTCAGGGCAGGTTTCATCGGAAGGACGGGAGCCTTCTCCTCCTCCGGCTCGACCTCTGCCTCTACCTCGGGACCTCGTTGAGGGGTAAAAAGATTCTTTTCTGCGATGACCAGAAATTCTGGAAAGGGCCTTGCACCTTCCTCCAGGACTATCCCAACATTGGCCGGCGCATCTTGACCAGGCTCGACGCGACCGACAAGCCGCTCGACGCTATTCGTTTCGTCAAACGCCTCCCAGCCTGAGATCAGTTGGTCTGCAAGAACGGCAGTCCCGACCAGCATCAACAGATTCAGCACCAGAATTCCCTGTCTCATTCTTGACTCTCCCTGTACTGATGCCCTACTTCGAATAAAGTCGAATCAGCCCCGACACATTCATCCGAGGTTGAAGGCGGATCTCCTTCTTCACCCGTAAGCCGGCCAGATAGAAATCCTCCACAAGCAGAAACTTAGGATAGCTGGAGAGGGCGTGGACGAAGTTGACAAGTTGGTCCATAGAGGCCGTTAGATTGAGCTGCAGTGTGATCTTCGAATAGCGCTCTCCAAGCTTGCGCTCCTGTAAAGGATTGCTGCGTGCAATGGTAACACCTTGCTCAGACGCGAGGTTGCGAACGGTCAATTCCAATTCACTGGTGGCCTTGCTCGAATTGGGCGAATCCAGGAGCATGCTTCGGTGATCCAGCAGAGCGCGGTCTAACGTATCAAGACGCTCCAGATACAGTTTCCTCTGCTGAATCAGCTGAATCGAACGCTGCAGGAGATCGGCCTTCACGTCCAGCTGGGTCGCGATGTCCGCCTGCGCCTCAGTAAAGGGCTGAACCAGATAGAAGAACACCAAGACCAGCACTACAACAGGGGCACCTACCGACAAAACTCGTTTTTCACGGAATGAAAGTTTCCTCATTGGCCCCTCTGCTTTACAGTGGCCTCAAAGTTGAACTTTTCTCGATTGCCCATGCTCCGGTCCGGAGTAATGTAACGGGATTCCACGCCTTCCAGATACTCCGAATCTAGGAGTATCGGAAGCAGCGCTGATGCGGACGATGAGTATCCCATCATATTCACCCGTTCCCCCTGCAGGCTCAGATTCTGCAGAAAAGTGTTATCAGGAATCTTCTCGGTCAATTCCTTCAACACCGATAGGACCCTTTGTCGGCCCATCATCAGATCCCTAATCTCTTCCAAGCTTTTTTCCTGCTGCTGGACCTGCTCGCGAAGCTTCATGACGCCATCGACCCGAGGCTGCAGCAATGTGATCTGTGTCTCGATCTGGCCCAGGAACCGACTCTGTTGTATGTAGCCCCGAGCGACCATTGCCACGGCAATCACAAAAAGAAGGCCCACGAGTACGAAGGTCGGAACCAGATTGGGTTTGTCTCTAATAATGCGCTTGTCCGGTGGAATCAGATTGGATCGCGCTATCGCCTGGTTGCTAATCCCCGAGATGGCCAGGCCAGCCACGGCAATCCAGTCTTCCAAGGCTTCTCCCGAAAGATCTTTTCCGGTCAACTGCAGCTTTCGGCGTAGGAGCTCGCAGTCGCCAGAAAGGGACTGAAAATCCTCGAGATACCGTTGGGCCAAAAGGCCCGTGAGGTATAGCTTCGACAGGTCTTGCCCCAGGGGGTCCACGTGGGAAAGAAAGGCGTCGACATATTGGCGAATCTTCAGGATGCCCAGTTCTTCGACCCCCTCCAACACGATCTTGTGGGAAAAGAACTTGCTGGAATCATTGATGAACAGCATCTCAAGAGATCCGGGATTCAAGGCTAGGACGAGACAGGGGAGCTTTTTGGGAAATCCGTCAGCGTGGGCCAGAAAGACCTGATGATAGGCAAGGCTCGCGAGCCGCACTGCAGCGGGATAGAGATCGGCCTGACGAAGCACATGCAAATAGTCATCGAGGATGATACGAGGGACCAGGGTGACCTGGAGAAGAAGCTTCTTCTTCTGCTCGTCACGGCCCAGAACCACATGGTCAACATACGACTGTTCCTCGTCCGTGGGTTCGAAGCGCTCCACCTGAAACCGAACCACCTGTTCCAGGTTCTCTTCAACATCCAGGGGTAATTCGATCCATCGCACCACTGCCTGCTCACGCGGAATGCCCAGAATAACGCGCTCCCGGGAGGATCCGTTACTCTTCAAAAAGCCACGGACAGCGCTCTGGAGCTCCGCCGGTGAAAGATCTCGGAAATCCTCGATCACGCCGTGCTCCAGCAAGGAAAACTCTCTGATCCCCTTTTTGACGTTGAGT
>JAKZYH010000102.1:0-5967 GCA_047514575.1 Acidobacteriota bacterium
CTCGACCCGAGATCGACGCGGCCACTGCAGACGAATTCGACGAGGCACTCCACTTGAGTATCACGGCCTACTTCGTGGCGTCACAACAAGCGGCCCGACACATGAGGACCCGAGGAAAGGGCTCGATCATCCAAATCACCAGCATGTATGGCGTCGTGGGCAGTTACCCCGAGGTCTACGAGGGAACCGGCGGAGGCTCTCCTCCAACCTACCATGCGGGCAAGGGAGGACTGGTCCATCTGACGCGCTACATGGCGGTCTATTGGGCCAAAGATGGTATCCGTGTCAATGCCATCAGCCCCGGCCCTTTTCCCACACCGGAGGGGCTACGAGACGAGGGCGAATTCTACCAGCGACTGGCCCACAAGGTGCCCTTACAACGCGTAGGAGAACCCTGGGAACTGAAAGGCGCCACGGTCTTTCTAGCGTCCGACGCGTCTTCTTACGTTACAGGTCAAAACCTGATGGTCGAGGGAGGCTGGACGATCTGGTAGTCCGACTGGCTCTATTGCCGGAGGAGTCCCAGTTGAAGTCTCAGCTGAGCGCTGGCCCCATGCTCCAGACCGCCGGATCGTACCGGAAAGAAACTTCTTTTCCCAACGGGAGCCGCTCCCCTACGCCGAAGGCGTTCCTGCGGGTAGCCCAGGGTTGCAATGCGAAGCGAGCTACCCTGGGTGAAGGTGGTTCCGAACAAACACGCTACCCCAAAGGGGTTATTGCCGACCGGAAACGAATTGCAACAACGCTTTCAGCGTAGAATAAGCAGGCGACTTGAACCCAGGGTAGCTCGCTTCGCATTGCAACCCTGGGCTACCCGCAATAACGCCTTCAGCGTAAGGACAGGTCCCGTTCACCGCGTTGTTAGGGAAGAAGAGACGTTCCGACGTGCGAAGAATTCCTGAAGTTTCCGCTCCGCAAATGACAATCAAAGCGCAACCACACCGTCCTTCTGAAAGACTTCCGAGAGGCAAGCGATCCCCTCGATGATCTCCTGTGGCCGGTTATAACCAAAGCAAAGTCTGGCTCGATTGTGACCCGACTCACCCTCAGGCGAAAGACGTGCTCCGGGCAGAAAAAGGATGCCCTCTTTGGCAGCCCTCTCGACTACGCGGGCGCTATCGGTTCCCGCGGGCATCGAAAGCCAGATGAAGAGCCCTCCTGCCGGGCGGCTCCAAGATGCCTCCGACCCAAAGCAGGAGCCGAAGTGCTCATCCAGTGCGCCCAGCATGGCATCCCGCTTACCGCGCAGGATCCGGTTGATATGAGCCACGTGTTGATCCAGACCACTCAGGGCGTAGCGATGAACCGCTAGAGCTCCAAACTGGCTCACTCCAGATCCACTCCTGATGGCGCTGATCCGATCCAACAGCTGCGAGGGTCCTGCGAGATAACCCAGCCGCATTCCCGGACCTATGATCTTCGAGAAGGAACCCACGTAGATGACTGCCGTCGGGTCGAGAGAGGCAATCGAGTCCACCGGCTCCCCCTCGAAGCGAAGGTCGACGTAGCAATCATCCTCCAGGACTGGCACCCGGTAACGTAGGGCCAGCTCCAGCACTGCCTTTCGACGCTCCAAACTCATGACCCAACCCTGCGGATTCTGGAAGGTGGGGATGGTGTAGATCAGCTTGACCCTGCGGCCTTCAGCAAGCGCTTGCTTCAAGACTGCTTCCAGAGCGTCCGGCAGCATCCCTTCGCTGTCACAGCGAACACCCCGGATGTCGGCCCGAAATCGTCTCAGAAACCCGAGGGTTCCGGGGTAGGTGAAATCCTCGGTAAGGACGACATCACCTGGATCAACCAGGGCCTCGATGATCATGTAGTTGGGTTGGCTGGATCCCTCTCCCAGCACGATATCTTCGGCGGAAACGGAAAACTTCCGGTCCCGGGACAATTTCTCAGCCAGGTACTCACGCAGTGGGGGATAACCTTGGGGATGAGGGTAGAGAGCCAGTTCCCTTCCCTCCTCCTCGAGCCCCACCCTGAGTGCCTCGGCTAGCTCCGCCAAGGGCAGCGAATCGGGATCGGGATAGGCAACGCCGAAGTCGTAGCGACTTCGAGGATGCGCCCGACGACTACCCGGCTCGGGCGGAATCGAAGCGGAAAAGAGATCTTCAAACATCACGATGGTGGATCTTCTACGGCATCCTTCAGTAACAGTCCAATTAATGTATTCTCAGAGCCAGGTGCTCGACAACCCTAGACTTTGACATCAACTTCCCTTCGATACAATATTTCGATCGCGGGTCGCATGTTTTCAGGTTGCTGAGAAAAGCCAAGGAGGTAGCGAGGTGAAACAAGGTTTCTTGATGACGCTTGCAGGTTTTTTCATGCTCTGTGACACTGCCGGAATGGCCCAACAGGATTTCTCCCGAGCCGAGATCAAGACGACTCAGGTGACCGGGAACATCTACATGCTGAATGGAACCGGAGGAAATATCGGTGCCTCGGTCGGTTCCGATGGGATTCTCATCATCGACGACAAGTTCGCCCCATTGGCGGATAAGATCAGGGCCGCACTCAGGCAGATTGGCGGCGGCAAACTCCAATTCGTTCTGAATACCCACTTTCATGGAGATCACACGGGAGGGAACGAAGTATTTGGACCGGAGGCGCCGATCATTGCCCATACCAACGTTAGAAAGCGTCTGATGACAGAACAGACGAGGGGGGGTCGCACCTCTCCTCCCGCGCCCAAAGAAGCATGGCCCGTGGTCACGTTCGATGAATCCTTATCGGTTCACTTCAACGGGGAGGAAATCAAGGCGATCCACTACCCGCAGGGTCATACCGATGGCGATGTCGTCTTGTTCTTCACCACTTCGAACGTCGTCCACATGGGAGATGTCTTCTTCGCTGGACGGTTTCCCTTCGTCGACCTCGACAGCGGCGGAGACGTCGAAGGCCTCATCAAGAACATTGCGAAGCTGGTGCGGCAGCTTCCCCCTGGTGTGAAAATCATCCCGGGTCATGGCCCGGTCTCGTCTTTGAATGATCTGAAGGCCTACCATGGCATGCTGATTGAAACCAGGGACCTCGTGCGGGAAAGCATGGCGGCGGGAAGAACAGTCGATCAAATCAAAGCTGCCGGACTACCCGAGAAGTGGAAGACCTGGGGTGTAGGGTTTATCTCAACCGAGCGCTGGGTTGAGACGATCCACCGAAGCCTGTCTCGAAAAGCGGATTGAACAGGAGGAGCGCACCTGTTTAGCCCCATTTCGAAGTCCTCGAAGCAGGCAAGCGCCCCCACCGGCTGCGCCGGACCGTCCAGGAAAGAAACTGCGCGTCAGGGCGTGGCGGCGGTCTCCAGGCCGCCGTGCATCGAGCCAAAGGCTCGAAGGAAGAAGATCTTCGGCCTGGGACCGAAGCCACGTTTGCGAATGAAGTTTCATCTTAGTGGCCCCCCAGCGGCGCTGCCCCATTCGAGAAAGAAACTTCGGCCGAGGATAGGCGAGATCGTGCATCACTCCGTGGGGAAGAGTTGTCCAGCTCTCTCGTCGCAACCCGGGCTCATTGTGCTAATGGCTCAAGTCGTTCGTGGCTCTGTCGGACTTGGCTTCGTAACGCTGGTGGTTCACCCGTTGGCGTACCTTCGGAGGACAGGAGACGTGCGAAGAATTCTTGAAGTGTCAGCTTAGCCTAGACCCCCCGCTTTGCGCTTCAGGCTCCACTGCTGGACTAGTAAAACTTCAGTCTATGAGCAAGGAGCGGAATATCGATCTCCGTTTGTGTCTAGCTGTGGTGCGAAACCATCTTTCGTCGAGAAGGAACCAGGTCAGGAAAAGGGGGCTACGTTGCGAGAAGGTTCATAGCAACGACACCAGCACGATTCCACTAATACCGAAAAAGAAGAGGCCGCAAAAGACGACTCCAATTCGCATGAACCAGTTGGGTCGTACCTCCGGGGGCAGCAGGGTGCAGTTTATGTACAGAGCGTGGAAAGATGAGGCCCCCAGGGCCACATTCATCGAGACGCCTCCGATCTTGAGTATCGTGAGGGGCTCCAAGAACATCAGGACCAGCAGTCCCCACACACCCATCAATAACATGAGTCCGTAGTAAAGATGCTTCACCTTCTCGGGGCTCATGCGACGAGCGCGGGAACTAGCCGTCCAGATGATGTCGCACCAGCGCCTGGGGATCGTGTCACCTGCCATGATCTGGCCCGGGTACAAGATCAGAAAACCGACCAACAGCGTCACGATCCATAAACCGTAACCGGGATATCGGTAGTCCATTCCCTCGGCCGTCATGCCGGCCACGCGAATGCCTGAGACCGGGGCGTTGCGGATGAATTCCAAGGACATCATGCAGGGCAGCGCCATGCCGATGAAGCAGCACACCATCCAGACCGCGGCCTGGTCGCGAACGATATGGCGCACCCAACCACGCCACCGACTCAGGTTCTCCTCGGTGAGGCGGAACACCTGGCCTACGTGGGAGAGGGTAACGGTCCTACCACCCACGGCGCTGGCGATGGCGCCCACATTGGCTCCCATGCCCCAACCCTTGTCCCGCGCATAGTTGGACAACAGCACGTTTGTCAGTCCCCCCGCCCCAGCGATCGCGGCGAAGGTCGCAATAATCGCCCAATCCAGGTTCGGCAAGCGTCCCTTCTCGTGAATGTAGCCGATCAGCTGAACCCGACGGATGCCCTGGGTTTGGGCCAGTTCGAGTGCTTTCTCTCGTAGCGCCTGATCCGGGATATCGGCCAACTGTTGATAGGTGCGCTGGCCGTCCTGATCCTTTACCGAGATCTGCTCCAGGCTCCAACTGTAGTCGTCCTTGTCGATAGCGCCTTCCAGGATCAGGGAAACTCCACCTTCCACTTCCTCGACGAAGAATCGCTCTGGCTGGGCAAGTTTCTCGGCTCGGGCTACCATCTGCAAACGGCGCTGCTCCTGTTGGGGAGGAATCTCTGCGCTGATCTTGTACAGCTCTTCCCCAGCGCGAAACTCGGTTACGACCGTACCCGTCGCTTCTACTGTGCCTCGCACGGTGTAGGAGACCTCCCCCTCTTGCTCGGTTAGCGTGAAATGCCGGCCATCGACGATGGTACTAGCCCGCAAGGGGATCTGACCGAAGCGCAGAAAGCCAGTGAGCACTTCGCTCATGGTCCGCTCCGAAATCAGAAAAACGCCCACAAAACAGAAGAAGATCAGGACGATAATCAGCTTTCCGGTCATGATCCGCTCCAGCGTCTTATAGACCGTTCCTCCGAAAATGAGAGGGATGAAAGCGATCAGAAAGAGAAGGCAGCTTAGAACGTGCACAAATACGCTGTCGCCTGCCCGCGGCAGATGCCCGAGCATGATGGCAGCAACAGCAACCGACGCGCTGGCGACATTGAAGGGCCAGATATGCCCGAACTCCAAGAGCGCATAAAAGACGGTCCACACCTTGGGTCCAGGCTTGGTCCGAAGGGCGCCCACCTGGATCGGTTCGCCACAGTACATCGCATAGCGCATGAACTCCAGGTTGCAGAAGACCTGGGCCACGATGCTCAGGGTTGCCACCCAGAGCAGCGTGCCACCGTACTGGGCCGTCACACCCGGTCCAGCCAGCCACTCGCCGGAGCCGATCGACGCCCCGGCCATCAGTACGCCTGGACCCAGCAACGCTGTCCAGCTGCGCCAGCCTAGACTCGGCGGTTTGGGCAAATCACCAACCGTCCAGGGTGGCAGCGCTCCGGCTGGGACGGTCTCACTTTCGTGTATATTTTCCTGATTCATAAGGACTTTGCTCCTCGATTCGTCGAGTATAGAATCCAGCCGCTCGTCAGACAAGGCGCTTGTACCGCCACCGATCGATTGCTCGGACAGGCTCCTAGCCCTGCCATTTACCCGTAACTAAAGACTGGACATAGAGTTTCGTATCGTTCAAACTGAGCGGCATGAACCTCCAGAATCAGATCAAGCGTACCCTGTCGAAGCCCAAGACGATCGAGTATGTAAGCCGGCTGCTGGA
>JAKZYH010000103.1:0-6475 GCA_047514575.1 Acidobacteriota bacterium
CATGGGTTCAGGAGCCTGAATGACGCCCATATTCGTTTCGTCCAATCCACAGGAACCTACTGACTGGAGAGCCGTATGCGGGAGAACCGCACGTACGGTTCGGAGGGAGGGGAGCCGGGTAACCGTGCTTCCCTACCCCTAGCTGCTGTAAGGCCGTAGATTGACCTCTCGATCGCTCGCCCGCTACACTCAGTCGAATGATTCATGATCGGGAATCGAGAATGAGAAGATGCCTGCCTCTGACTCCGTTCTTCTCCGGAGCGGTTACTCTCCTCAGCCTTCTCCTCTCGAGTTCCTGTTTCAGCCGCGAAGCCACCTTGGAGATCCGCAAGGGCGATCACATCTCCATCATCGGCAACACGCTGGCGGAGCGGATGCAGTACTTCGGGCATTTCGAAGCACTCTTACACGCCCGGTTTCCCCAACACCAGCTCGTCGTCAGGAACCTCGGTTACTCCGCCGACGAGATCGCCCTCCGTTCTCGGTCTCTAAACTGGGGGAGCCCCGACGACCATCTCTCCATGGCACAGACTGACGTCGTACTCGCCCTCTTCGGCTTCAACGAGTCGTTCGCAGGACCTGAAGGACTGGAAGCGTTCAAGACCGAACTGACCGAGTTCATACGGCATACCAGAGATCGCAGATATAACGGTGAGTCCGCTCCTCGACTGGCTTTGATTTCACCGATCGCACATGAGGATCTAGGGAACCCCAACCTTCCAAACGGCGCCCGCAACAACCAGAACCTGGCTCGCTACACCCAGGCCATGGCAGAGATCGCCCATGAGCATGAGGTTCCTTTCGTCGATCTTTTCGAGCCGGCACGCGATCGAATGAAAAACCGCTCCCAGCCGTTGACCATCAACGGGGTGCACTTGAGTGAGACCGGTTCTGCCGAGGTAGCACAGATCCTGGACCAGACGCTCTTCGGTTCCCACCCGAATCTCGAGGCCGTAACTGCAGAGCTCCGGGCCGAGATAAATGAGAAGAATCTCTTCTTCTTTCACCGTTACCGGGCCGTCAACGGCTACTACATCTATGGAGGCCGATCCCAGAGAGATCACGGCAATCCTCCCTTCACCGATGCCTATGTCCTCGAAAATGAGCGTGGCAAGCTGGACGATATGGCTGCGGTCAGAGATGAGCGCGTCTGGAAGGTGGCCCAGGCTCTACCCGTGAGCGCCGAAATCGATGACAGCAAGACCAGGCCTTTGTACGACGTCCCCACCAACTTCCATGAGCCAATCGAGATCCTGCCGCCGGAACAGGCCCGAAAGCATTTCAAACTGGCTCGCGGATACGCTGCCAATCTCTTTGCCAGCGAGGTGGAGTTCCCGGAGCTCAAGAATCCGGTGCAGCTGACCTTCGACGCCAGAGGCCGCCTCTGGATCCTGACAATGCCCGACTACCCGATGTTCCAACCCCCCAACCGTCCTAACGACCGACTGCTCATCCTGGAGGACAGCGATCACGACGGCCGAGCCGACAAGCTCACCGTCTTCGCGGACGGACTGCACGTCCCTACCGGTTTTGAGCTGGGGGACGGGGGCGTCTACATCTCACAACAACCGAGTCTCATGTTCCTGAAGGATACCGATGGCGACGACAAAGCGGACGTTCGGAAGCTGATCCTGCATGGCTTCGACTCCGCCGACTCACATCATTCCATCGGCGCTTTCACCTGGGGACCGGGTGGCGGTCTCTATATGCACGAAGGCACTTTCCACCACACCTCGGTCGAAACTCACTCGGGGCCGGTGCGAAACGCTCATGGCGGAGTCTATCGCTACGATCCTACGACTCAGAACTTCGAGACCTTCGTCTCCTACAACTTCGCCAATCCCTGGGGGCACGTCTTCGATGCCTGGGGACAGAATTTCGTGGCCGACGCTTCCGGTGGACGCAACTACTTCGGCACCGCCTTTTCCGGAAAAGCTCCCCCCTTTACGGGTCAGCCGGACTTCGGTCCCTTCAAGTACACCTACCGCTCGCAGATGAAGCAGTTCATCGTCAAGCGAGTCCGTCCTACCGCCGGATGCGAGTTTGTTTCGAGCCGACATTTCCCCCCTTCGGCTCAGGGGAACTTCCTGTTGAACAACGTCATCGGTTTCCAGGGAATCCTGCAACACCGGGTCACTGAGGAGGGGTCCGGCTTCGTGGGAACCGAGATCGAGCCGATCCTGTTCTCTTCCGACCGGAACTTCCGCCCCACCGATTTGCAGTTCGGGCCAGATGGAGCGCTCTACGTGGTTGACTGGTTCAATCCCCTGGTCGGCCACATGCAGCACAACTTGCGAGACCCCAACCGAGATACGACACACGGCCGGGTCTGGAGGATCACCTATCCCAGCCGGCCCCTGTCGGAGCCTGCGAAGATCGCGGGCGAACCGATCGAGGCGCTTCTGGAGCTTCTGAAGAGCTATGAAGACCGAACACGCTACCGGGTGAGGTTGGAGTTGAGAGAGCACGCTAGGGAGAAAGTTGTTGCAGGGCTGAAGACGTGGATTGAGGGCCTCGATCCGAAGCACAAGGATTACGAACACCATCGACTGGAGGCGCTCTGGGTCTATCAGCATCACAACGTCGTCAACACCGAGCTGCTGAAACAGTTACTGCGCTCACCGGACCACCGGGCTCGAGCGGCAGCCACTCGAGTCCTGGCCTACTGGCGCGACCAGATCGAAAATCCGCTCGATCTGCTGCTGGTCCAGGGAGGGGACGACCATCCGCGAGTCCGGCTGGAGGCAGTCCGAGCGGCCAGCTTTTCCGAGAGCCCGCGAGCTGCCGAAGTCGCGTTGGAAGTGGTGCGACACCCCATGGATGACTATCTCAGCTACACGCTGGGAGAAACGATCGAAACACTCAAGCCCCACTGGCACCCCATCCTCACCTCGGGGCAAGCCTTCCTCCCAGACAACCCCAAGGGGGTCGAGTATCTGCTGCAGCGCCTGAGCCCTGACGAGCTCCAGAAAGCAGCACGGAATAAGCCTGTCTACACGGCTTTTCTCTCTACTGCCGGAGTAAAAGAGCAGTACCGTCTGGAAGCTCTGAGCGGGCTGGCCGGGCTGAACCAGTCGAACGAAATAGCGGAGCTTCTTTCGGCCATCCGACTGGTCGATCGAGGGGACTTATCCCAGGCCGAGCCCGTTCTGCTGGATCTGGGCCGGCTCCTGGAACGACGATCGAATTCGGAGCTGAACTCCAGCCGCAGCGATCTGGAGCGGCTGGCGAAAAGTGGTAGGCGCGCTCCGACGCGCCGACTCGCAAACGTGGCACTGATCGTCACAGATCAGGGGGTGGAGAACTCGTGGAAACGGTCCTCACGCTCGCTCCAGGGACTGCAGGATCTAGCCGAGAGCGTCCCCCTCGTCTCGAATCTTCGATTGCGTTCCGCGATGCATGCAAAACTGGAAGGACTCCTCCGAAGCTTTCCTCCTCGGCTGGCGGGGACGACGACAAAGTCCCGATCCCGCGCCGAAGTCGTACGCACGGCTGCCATTGAGGCGCTGCCCTCGATTCCCAGTTACCAGGCCGAGTCGCTTCACCTGCTGGCCGAGCTTATCTCCTCGGACCGCATGCGGGTAGCAGCTATTCGAGCGCTCCAGGAGCTGCCCAGGGAAAAGATCTCCGACCAGGATCTCCTTCCACTGGTAGCTGGAATCGTGGATCATCTGGCCTCACTTCGCCCTCGGCACCGCACTTCAGAGGACGCTCTGAATGCCGCAAAGCTAGCGGGGGAACTCGCAGACTTGCTTCCTGCGGATCGGTCCGACGGATATCGGGACCGATTGGCAGACCTGGCCGTCACCGTGATCTCCATAAAACCCCTTCCTAACCGGATGCAATACGACAGGAAGGAAATCTTCGTCGAAGCAGGACGGCCGGTCGAGATCGTGTTCGAAAACGTGGACATCATGCCCCATAACCTGCTCATTACCGCCCCGGGCGCCCTGTTGGAGGTGGGTATGGCTGCCGAGCGGATGGCAGCGCGTCCCGATGCCTTCGAGCTGCAGTTCGTACCTAAAACTGAGAAAGTCCTCTACGCGACCAAACTGCTCCAGCCCCGGCAGCTCGAAAAGCTCCAATTCACGGCGCCTGGAAAACTGGGAGACTATCCCTACGTCTGCACCTTTCCCGGTCACTGGCGAACCATGGTTGGAACGATGCACGTGGTCGATGATCTCGAGAAGATCGCCCCAGACGTGCTGCTCGCAGCCGATCCCGCTGAGATCGACTCCAGGGAATTCGTGAAGGCCTGGAGGTTGGCCGACCTGGCCGGATCCTTGGGGCGTCTGGACGCAGATCGGAACTTCGAGAATGGGGACGATTTGTTCAGGGATCTATCCTGCAGCAAGTGCCATCAAATGAACGGCAGTGGAGGCCAGACGGGGCCGGATCTCACCCTGGTTTCGAAGAAGTTGGCCTCGGGGGAACTCGACAGGTTGACTCTGCTCAGGGAGGTCGTCGAACCCTCTGCTGTCATAGACGAGAAGTATCGGGTCCAGGTGATTACGACGAAGAAGGGTGTGATCCTCAGCGGCGTCGTAACCTACGAGGATGAGCATGTGGTCCGCCTGGTCTCCAACCCTCTCGAAAGCGAGACGTCTGAAGAGATCTCCAAGAACAGCATTGAGGAGAGGTGGGAATCGACTATTTCAGTCATGCCGGAAGGTCTGCTCAACACCGCCACTTCTCAAGATATCCTAGACCTGGTCGCCTATGTCGCGACCGGCGGTGGACTCAAGCCTACCCTGGCAGGCGGTACGGCCAAACAGCGTTGAGGGAGCTCTACCAACTTATTTTTGTGTAGACCCAAAGAACACTGGAACATACGTTGCCGTATTTGTGTTCCAGTGTACCAAGGAGAGACATCGTGTATCGCACTGGACGACGACAGTTTCTGAAACTGAGCGGAGCAGCCATTCCTTTGGCGGGAACTACCATTACTGGTCGAGGCCTGATGGGGGGCAGGAAGCAGAAGTACCGCGTCGCCGTGATTGGCTCCACCGGGCGGGGGAACTATGGTCACGATCTGGACACGGCGTTCGTGGGCGTCGAACGGGCAGAGATTGTGGCGCTGGCTGACCCTTCGGCAGAAGGTCGGCAGGAGACGGCGGCTCGGCTGAACGTGTCAAATACTTATGCGGACTATCGGATGATGTTACGGGCCGTGAAGCCCGACATCGTGAGCATCGCGCCTTCCTGGCTGAACCAGCGGGTCGAAATGATCTCGGCAACGGCTGAGGCGGGTGCCCACATCTTCTGCGAGAAACCGCTTGTCTCTACGCTTGCAGAGGCCGACCTGATTGTCGCCGCTTGCCGTCGCGCGGGGGTCAAGTTGGCGATGGCACACCACTGGGCCGCCGCCCCACCCGTCCAGAAAATCATCCGCCAGATTCGCGCCGGCAAATACGGAAAACTGCTGCGCGCGTACATCCGCCCCAAGGACGACTCACGTGGCGGTGGCCACGAGCTGATCCTCCACGGCACCCACCACTTCACGCTGCTCTTCACGATGGCCGGTTGGCCTCGCTGGGTGTTCGGGAATGTACAGGTGGGTGGCAGAGACATCACCCGCGCAGACCGTCAGACGGAGCCCGATTTCCTGGGACCCATCGCGGGAGATTCGGTGTCAGCCGTGATCGGGTTTGATAACGGTACCCGAGTGTTTTTCGATAGCACGGCTGGATTGGCCGTAGAAAAGAACAGGCCATTCACACATCTTTTCGGCGTAATGCTCGAGTGCGAGAAAAAGCGGATCCAGCTCCGCTCACCCGGTGATGCATACCTATATGACGCCCCTACTGTCATGGCAGACAACCGGAATCTGAACTGGGAAAAGCTGCTCCTCAAAGACTGGCATTTCACACCCGACGGCGAACCCAATCCCCAGCTGGAAAACAAGGGTTGGCGGCAAGTCTTCAACAACACGCTGGCCAACGATCTGATTGACGCAATTGAACAGGATCGTGCTCCTCTCTCGGGACTCGAACATGCAATGTGGATCACGGAATTGGTCCAGGGAGTCTACGCCTCACATTTCTCAGGAAGGCGGGTAGATCTACCGCTCAAGGATCGCGTCCACCCCTTGGAAGTGACGGACGCTGCTCGGTAAGGTTTGGATTGGGATGGAAAACTGGCGACACCCGTGGTTTTCAATATGGTTATGGTGTATTACGGGCGCTTGTTTCGAAACCTGGCTTCAGATGCGAACCCTTTCAGCTCGCAGCAGTCGGTTGGTCTGGACATCTGACCGCTCTAGGAGCCTGCTTCAGCAGGCTGGCGCGAAGCGTAGTAGACCGGTCCTTTTAGGGCCGGGTATCGGGGTGAGGTGAAACTTGAGCCCTCTTCAGCGGGCTTCTCCAGCGAGGGCTTCAGCCAGAGTCCGGTCCAATCGTCCTTTGCGCCTCTGATGACGACCCCCAGATCTCCTGACCTCTGGGAAAATGAGGTGGCCCCAATTTCAGTGATCGGG
>JAKZYH010000104.1:0-16981 GCA_047514575.1 Acidobacteriota bacterium
CAGGACGCATTCCACCTTCACCGTTCTGACAAGCGCCCAGGAAGTGATCGACGCCACCCTGGCCGACAAACCCCTCAACGCCCGCTCCACCTACGAGGACGAGGCGGGGGGCTACAAATGGGCCATCGAGTACCCAGCAAGGACGATGAATCTGAACGTCGAAGAAGGTCTCTTCCAGGTCGACACCGGGCCCATCCCATTTCCCGACATGAACTCGTACGACGGCAAGCGGCCGATGCGAGCCTTTTTGTCCTACGTTGCCTTCAGCGAGTTTGATTCCGCAGAGTTCATCCTGAGGCGGGAGGTGGAGCCCTCCGAGGAAGACAAAAAATGGCTATTCCAGAGCCCTGGAAAGTGGCGCTACACTCTGCGTGATCCCGACAACCCACCTCCGGGCCATCCACCGCGGCCCAACTGGCCCAAGGTTTTCAATGAGACGATCGTGATCAAGACTTCCAATCAGTTCCTGAGCGCCGAAATTTGAGCGTTTCGACGGCCAGCAAGTTGGAGCATCGACCCTAGAAAACCCCGAACCCCGCGCACTGAATTCAATCGAATTGACTGGCGATTCCCTTAGCCGTACGCGCCTTTCGCGCCGTGACTCTGCTACCTTGCTGGAGGAATCTTCATGGTTCCAGCTCTTGACTGGGGAGCTGTCTGCTCCTGCGTTGATGAGATAATTGGAGAGAAAAGGTAGAATTGGAATCGTCCGGCGATAGGAGCTAAAATTACCTGAATCTCAAGAGGACAGCCGAAAATGAATCGGCCCACCAGATCCGATGCTTTCGAACCAGGCCAACATCTGCCGTCGCGCCTATGGCCGACGTCCCCTTACATCTCGAGTAAAGCCCTGGCGAACTCCCTTGGTCCGCTCGCCCTTTCGCTTTTTCTCCCACTATTCTGGAACACCACGGCCGTGTTCTCGGCCCCGCAGAACCCGCTCTTCGAGCAGGACGTTCTGCCGATTCTCCAGCAGAGTTGCGTCGCCTGTCACAGCGGCAACACTCCCGCCGCTGGACTCGATCTAACGTCGGCTGACGCCCTCTGGAGGGGCTCCACCAAGGGGCCCGTCGTCGTCCAGAACGCGTCACAGGACAGCGTCCTCTTCCAGAAGCTCGCTCGTCAAAAGATGCCGCCTCCCGGCTCGGCTCCCCCGCTTTCAGACAAGCAGATCAAAGTGATTCGCCAGTGGATCGACTCCGGGGCTCGAACCGAGGCGGGGACTCGGCCTTCGCTGGTGCCCGCCGTCCCGGGTCTGGAGTCGCTGCCGCCGAGGGATTCGGAAATCAGTCCGGAGGATCGCAGCTTCTGGGCGTTTCTCCCTCCCGTCAAAGTGCGGGTGCCGAGGATTAGAAGCGCCTCTCGAGTCCGTACGCCTGTAGACGCATTTCTGTTGAGAAAGCTGGAACTCGAGGGTCTGACGTTCTCAGCGCCAGCATCAAAGACCACGCTCATCCGGAGAGCCTACTTCGATCTCCTGGGTCTACCGCCCAGCCCAGAGGAGGTCGAGAAGTTCGTGGGAGACCGAAGGGCTGACGCCTACGAACGGCTCATCGATCGCTTGCTCGAATCTCCCCACTATGGGGAACGGTGGGGACGCCACTGGTTGGACGCGGTGGGTTATACGGATGAGTACAGCATTGCCAATGACGGGCCTATCTACAAGATCAGCGAGGACATCTGGCGTTACCGTGACTACGTAGTCCGCTGTTTCAACCAGGACAGGCCCTTTGACCAGTTCTTGACGGAGCAGCTTGCAGGTGATGAGCTCTATGATTGGCGAGCGGCTCCCGAGTTTACCCCAGAGATAATGGATGGGTTGATTGCCACTGGATATCTACGAACTCGGCAGGACGATACCGACCAGCAGGAGCTGAATACGCCCAGGGAGCATTTCCTGATCCTGTCTCAACAGGTGGACAATCTTGGGAGTGGGCTGCTGGGTCTGACCGTTGGCTGTGCTCGCTGCCACGATCACAAGTATGACCCCATCCGACAGGCAGACTACTATCGACTGATGGCGATTTTCGCCACCTCATTCAACCCCGAAGCCTGGATCACGGTGAAGAAGCGAAACCTGCCCGACGTCTCCCAAGCGCAGTTGGAAGAGATCGAGCGTCACAATGCCGAAATCGATCGGCCCCTGGAGGCACTGCTCAAGAGGTTGGACGAAATCCGCGGCCCTCATCGCGAAAGTCTCTACCAAGACAAACTGGCGGCCACCGTGCCGGAGGCTCTGCGTGAGGACGTCAGCCTTGCTCTGGAAACTCCAGTTGAGCAGCGCAACCAGGTCCAGATATATTTTGCGACCAAGCTCGAGAAGGAGCTCGAGGTCCTACCCAAGGAGGTGGATGCTCTGCTCGAGGAAAAGGAGCGAGCCGCTAGCGCCAAACTTCAACGGCGAATCGCCACCCTCAGGAGCTGGCGTCGAACTCACGGCAGGATCGAGGCAGCTTGGGACGCGGGGAAGATCCCCGAGATTCGGCTGCTTCATCGGGGCGAGCTCACAACTCCAGGAGCGGTGGTCCAACCTGGAGTTCCCGCGGTGCTGTCTCGTCCCGGAGAGGACCGGTTGCTGCGGCCCCACGATACCAAAGGGGACTCTAGTGGACGCAGGCTGGCACTGGCTCGCTGGTTGGTCCGCCCCGATCACCCTCTCACCGCTCGAGTCATGGTCAATCGGATCTGGATGCATCACTTCGGAAAGGGGATCGTCGAAACGGCTGGCAACTTTGGACGTCAGGGATCGTCTCCGACCCATCCTCAGTTGCTGGATTGGCTAGCGGTAGATTTCGTCGAGCACGACTGGAAGATCAAGCGTTTGCACAAGATGATCATGGAGTCCAGCGCCTATCGCCAGTCGTCTCCACGCTCCCCCGAAGAAACGGCCTCGGCAGGAGAAGACAAAGACCCTGCCAACCACCTGCTCTGGAGAATGAACCTGCGCCGGTTGGAAGCCGAGGTCATCCGCGACTCGATGCTGGTGGTCAGCGGCAACCTCGACTCGACGATGGGTGGCCAATCGGTGATGGTGGACCTCGCTTCGGATGGACTGGTAACCGCCCAGGAACCCTCCGAGTCATCCTCAGGACAGCGGCGCAGCCTCTATTTGCTGGCCCGGCGAAATTACATGTCGAGCTTTCTCGAGACCTTCGACTTCCCTATCATTCAGCTGAATTGTTCCGGGCGGACCCACTCCGCCACCCCGCTGCAGTCCTTGACTCAACTCAACAGCGAGTTTTCAATGCAGCAGTCAGAGCGCTTCGCCGAGCGAATCAACCGCCTGACGGACGCCGAAGCGACCCTCCAGAAAAAAGTGCGGCTTGCGTTTGGCCTGGCATTCTCGCGGCAGCCCAGCCCCCAGGAGTTAAAGCTGGCTGAGGGGTATTTGGGACGACAGCGACAGCGGTATCTGGATCTCGGGACTCCCGCGGGGGAGGCCTCTCGACGAGCATTGGCGGGACTCTGCCAGATGTTGATGTCGGCGAGCGAGTTTCTCTATGTAGGGTAGAATCTGTCTCGAGGGACGTGAACCATGAAACCTGAATTCGACGCAGCCTGGAGGCCGGAGCATCGTAGGATTTCCCGCCGAGAGTTACTAGAGCTCTCGGGGCTGGGCTTCGGCAGTCTGGCACTGAGCTACCTGCTGGGCCAGTCTTCCCTGCGTGCTTCTTCCAACGCTGCTACCACCGACATTCTCTTCAACGACCTCAAACCCCGCAGACCCCATTTCGAGGGCCGCGCCAAGGCCGTCATCCAGTTGATGCAGAACGGCGGTCCGAGTCAGATGGACCTGTTTGATCGCAAACCTGAACTCAACAAGAGGAGCGGTCAGAACTACTCAGGAGACATCGAGGTCTTCCAGCCAGGTAACTCGAATGTGCTGCTGGGCTCACCGTTTGAGTTCAAGCGTCACGGCCAGAGCGGAATGGAATTCTCGGAGCTGATTCCAAATCTGGGAGGCATGGCTGATGAGATGGCGCTGGTGCGCTCCATGTACACCAACCACAACAACCATACCGAAGCCCTCATCATGATGCAGACGGGCAAGATCTTCCCGGGACGGCCGGGCCTGGGCTCCTGGATCAGCTACGCCCTGGGGACCGAGAATCAGAACTTGCCCGCCTACGTGGTATTGCGCGATCCGGCCGGATACAACACGACCGGAAAGCTGGTCTGGTCCAGTGGCTTCCTGCCGTCGCTCTATCAGGGCGTGGAGTTCAGTTCCACGGGGTCAGCGGTGCATCACTTGAATTCCGCCTTGCCCATTCCCCCCGGGTCACAGCGAGACAGTCTGAATTTTCTATCCCAGCTGAACCGATCTCATCAACGACGGTATCCTCGTGAATCAGAGCTGGAATCCCGAATCCAGAACTTCGAGTTGGCTGCTCGCATGCAGCTGGCTGCTGCAGAGATCCTGGATGTGGAGGGCGAGTCCGAGGCCACCAAGAAGCTCTATGGACTCGACAACCCAGTAACCGCCAGCTATGGCATGCGCTGTCTGCTGGCACGACGGCTGGTGGAATCGGGAGTTCGGTTCGTTCAGATCTTTCCCCGACCGGTCCAGCCCTGGGATCAGCATTCGAATCTGAAGAATAATCTGGAAAGCATCTGTGCCAATACCGATCAGCCTTCGGCGGCCTTGATCAGCGATCTCAAAGAGAGGGGACTGCTGGAGAGCACCATCGTGGTCTGGACCGGCGAGTTTGGGCGCCTACCCATCACCCAGAACTCCAACGGCCGCGATCACAACCGCAATGCCTTCAGCCTGCTGCTAGCGGGTGGAGGGTTCAAGAAGGGCTTGGTCTATGGGGAGACGGACGAGCTGGGTTACAAATCCGTAGTGGACCGGGTCAGCGTGCCAGATCTACACGCGACCATCCTGTCGTTGCTCGGCTTGGACCATGACCAGGTAACCTACCCTCATAATGGGAACACGGAAACCTCAACCGATTCCAAGGTCAACGACGCCCGCGTGGTAACGGACCTGCTGGAATCGCCGCCTGCAGCCTGAGAGAGAATGATTCCAAGACTGCCCTCACCCCTCCTTCGGGAGGTGGGTTCTCCCTTTGTCTCATCCCTGCCGCTCCCGGCTAGCAGTTTTTTTTCGCGTTCTGGAGGAACACAATGAGTGGAGAAAAGGACTTTTGGGACAAGCTTTCCGCGGCCGGCAGCGCGATCGGGGGAGCTCTCATCGCCTTGATGGGGACCTGGGCCACCGTCAGCTACAACGACGCGCAGCTGAAGCTTCAGGAAGAAACCAGCAAGGCGGAGCTGAAACTCCGAACCGTCCAGGCTTTGGAGAAATTCTTCCCTCTCCTGGTTTCAGACAAACCGGGCGAGAAAGAGTTCGCCTACGCCGCTTTCTGGGAGATCGGAGGTGAGAGCTTCGTCGCCAACATGACCCTGGCAACCGGGGACGAGGAAGGCCTCAAGGTCTGGAAGCGGGCACGGATGGCACTGTCCGATTCTGCCGAAACAGAGAGACCCTCGTTTGAGGAGGGTAGTGACTCCCGACCCAAGAGCGGAGGAGCTAAGACCGTGACCCGGACAGAGGAGACTCTTTCCCGACTGGAATTGGCACTGCAGCACGAAGAGGAGGGATTTCGCAAGATTCTGGAAGGGGACTATCGAGGTGCGGTGAATGCCCTCACTCGAGTGGAACACGCGTATCCGTCTTTTCACCAGGTATACGAAATCAAGCGCCTTCTGGAACGCGAAAAGGCGGGTTTAGAAGCTCGTGAGAGTGAAAAATGGAAGGAGGTGCACCGAAAAATCGTCGACAACTATTCCTGGAAAGCACCTCCCGAACTCTTGGCCGAGCTCAAGAATGCGTCCGAGTGAAACGGGTGTTGCCCAGGGTTCCGAGACCGTTGTAAATTCTTGGCTCCGCCCCTGGCGTCGGAAGCCGGATTGTTCGAGAAAGAAACTTCGAGTCCGGCGTAGCGGTGGGCTCCAGGCCGCCGTCCGAGCTAAGAGCTCGGAAGAAGAAGACTTCGGCAGCGGTGCTGCCCCATTCGAGAAAGAAACTTGGATCGGGGATAGGCGATATCGTGCGTCACTCCGTGGGGAAGAGTTGTCCAGCTCCCTCCTCGGAACCTGGGTCCCTCTTGCTAACGCGTCAAGTCGTTCGTGGCTCTGTCGGATCGCCGAGGGTTGACGATAGTCGATCACTTGCGGCTTTGACACGGCACGCCTCAGTTTCCTAAAATTAAACAGTCGTTTGATTCAAACGTTTGTTTGTGCCACAGGATTGATGATGTTGGATACCAAGGAGAAGATGCTGCGGGCTGCTGAATCGCTCTTTTCCGAGCATGGGTTTACGGCGACTTCGGTTCGCATGATTACGGCTGAGGCGGACGTCAACCTGGCGGCTATGCACTATCACTTTGGCTCCAAAGAAAAGTTGATTGTCGAGCTTTTGGCGTGGCGCCTGGGCCCATTGAACCGAGAACGCCTCGAGCTTCTGGATCAATTCGAAGCCGAAGCGGGTGAGGAGCCGCTGGCTCTCGAGAGGATCCTGGAGGCTTTTGTGGGACCTCCCATCCGCCTGAGCCGCGACCCCGAACGGGGAGGAGTCCTTTTCATGCGTCTTCTGGGTCGGGCCTTTACCGATCCGCGGGATCGGACCAGAAAAATGGTCTACGATCAGTTTGGCCCGGTGATCCGGCGTTTCACTCCGGCTCTGGCACGCGTCCTTCCACACCTTTCTCCCGAAGATCTCTTCTGGCGATTCCACTTCACGGTGGGTGCTATGGCACACACTATTTACACCATGGCCGACGAGCACCAGCTGCATGAGTTGTCTGGAGGCGTGTGCCACATGGCAGATGTCGATCATACCGTCGATCGACTGGTGCCATTCCTGGCTGCCGCCTTGCGCAGTCCGTCGTCTGGCTTGGAGGAATCAAAGCAATCATGAAACATCGGGCCTGGATCCTTCTGATCCTGGGTGTCTCGGGTTGTCTGCGCTCGGTTGCTCCTCCGCCTCGGGCTCTGGACGTCCCGGCTCCTGAGGCGTGGGAAGCGGGTAAAACTGCGCCAGGACTGGTTGAAGACTCCTGGTGGAAGACTCTAGGAGATCCGGCGCTCGAAACCATTGTCCAGGAGGCTATTCGCAACAATAGGGATCTTCGAGCAGCAGCGGCACGCCTGGAGAGAGCCCTGATCCAAGCCCAGATCGCGGGGGCTGGGAGGCTTCCGACCGCCGGCTTCTCACTGAATCGAAATCAGCGGCGCCAGAACTTCATCGGCTTCCCCATCCCCGGCTCGCAAGACAGGGTCCTCAGCACCACTTTCAGCACCCTGGGAGCTTCCTTCGACGTCAATTGGGAAGCCGATCTCTGGGGGCGAATCCGCTCTGCGGAGACGGAGGCCCAGGTGCTGGCACAGGCACAGGAGGCCGACCTGGCTGCGGCTCGACTGTCGATCGCGGCCCAGACGGCGAAGTCCTGGTTTGCGTCGGCCGAGGCTCAGCTGCAACTGCGGTTGGCCAGAGAGACCGTCGAAAGCTACGAAACTTCAGCCCGCTGGATTCGCAACCGTTTTGAAGCCGGACTGCGGCCGGCTCTTGACCTCAGGCTGATTCTCTCGGAACTTTCCGGTGCCGAGGCTGTGATCAGCCAGAGAAAGGAGCAATACGATCGAGTGGTGAGGCAGATCGAGGTGCTGGCGGGGCGCTATCCCTCGGGTCGGCTAACGGGCAGCGACCTACTACCGCGGCTGACAACCCCGGTTCCGGCCGGCCTCCCCGCTCAGCTACTGGATCGGCGTCCCGACCTGATCGCCGCTCAGAAGCGGCTCCTGGCAGCCGATCATCGGATCGCTCAGGCGCAGACCGAACTCTACCCTCGCCTCAACCTGACGACCACCGGAGGTACTTCTACCAAATCCTTACTCGACTTTCTGAACGGAGACTTCGCCGTATGGAGTCTCTTGGGCAACCTGACCCAGCCCCTGTTCCAGGCGGGTCGGTTACGTCGTCAGGTCGAGACAGCAGAGAGCGTCTCGCAGGAAACCCTCGAGAACTATGCGAGCGCGGTCCTTCAAGCCTTCGCCGAGGTTGAGTCCGCCCTCGCTGCCGAGGGCGAGCTGAACCAACAGTTGGATGATCTCGAAGAGTCCGCCTCCCAGGCGCGTGCTGCCCTCTCGCTGGCACAGGATCGCTACCGCCAGGGACTTTCCGACGTGCTCCAGGTACTCATAACACAGCGGCGGGTGTTCTCTTCCCAAAGCCAGGTCCTCGCGCTGCGGCGCTTGTTGCTCGACAATCGCATCAACCTCCATCTAGCTTTGGGCGGAGGCTTCCACCAGCCCACGGGGGCCCAACCGGGCACACTGAATCCGTGAAACTCGATAAGACGGTCCGAATCAGACCCTCGGAGAACCTCTAAAGTGATCAAGACACTTCTCAAATTCATTCTGCCCCTCTTGGTCTTGGTTCTCGGCATCTTCGCCGTCAACAAAATGATCGCCATGAGACCGGTGGTGGAAACTCGAGAGCCCCAGCTACCCGCGCCCCTGGTACGAGTAATCGAGGTCCAACCCCAGAACTTCCGCTTCACGGTGCGGGCTCAGGGCAACGTGGTTCCTCGGACGGAAACTACGGTCGTACCTGAAGTGTCCGGGCGCGTAGTCTATGTCTATCCTTCGCTGGCAGTTGGGGGGTTTTTTGAAGCCGGGACCACCCTTCTGAAGATCGACCCTCGCGACTACGAGCTGGCGCTAGCGGGAGCGCGAGCCGAGGTTGCCCGCGCCCAGGTGACCCTGGAGATCGAGAAGGCTCAGGCGGAAGTCGCTCTTAAGGAATGGAAGAGCCTGGGCCAGGGAGAAGCATCGCCCCTTTTGCGCCGTGAACCTCAACTGGCTCAGGCCCGGGCAGTCCTGGACTCGGCGCGCGCCTCCCTGGAGCAGATGCGTCGAAACCTAGAAAAGACAGAGATCAAGGCTCCCTTCGCCGGACGGGTCCGCCAGAAGAACGTCGACATCGGCCAGTTCGTAACGGTCGGGGCTCCAGTGGCGACAATCTACTCGGTGGACTTCGCCGAGGTCCGCCTGCCGCTTCCCGACGAGGAGCTTGCCTATCTCAACCTTCCCTTGAGTTACCGCGGCGATCAGGACGAGAGGAAGGGTCCAGGTGTGGTATTGCGGGCCACTTTCGGAGGCAAGGAATACTCCTGGCGGGGTCGAATCGTCAGAACCGAGGGCACTATCGATCCCCAGACCCGTATGCTCCATGCTGTCGCCCAGGTGGAGAATCCCTACGGCCGCGGTGGCAATCCCGGTCGTCCTCCGCTGGCAGTGGGTATGTTTGTCGAGGCCGAGATCATGGGGAAGTTGAGCCGTAATGTGTTCGTCCTGCCCCGCAGTGCTTTGAGGGGTAAAGATCAGGTCATGATAGTGGATTCGGAGCAGCGTCTCCGCTTCCGCCCGATCTCGGTGCTGGGAGCCGATCGGGAACAGATGGTTGTCGACTCGGGCCTGGAGTCAGGCGAGCTGGTCTCGCTAGCCTCACTGGATACGGTGGTCGACGGGATGAAAGTCAGGGTCCTAGATGAAGGCGAAATCCCAGAACCAGCAGCAGACGAAATCTCCAAGCCAGCTGTAAAGGTAATGCAATGAAAGGTGCCGTCGCCTGGTTTGCCTCAAACGGAGTCGCCGCCAATCTGCTGATGTTCCTGATCCTCGCCGGCGGCCTGGCGACAATTCCCACGATCAAAGAGGAGGTGTTCCCCGAGTTCTCGACCGACTTGATCAACGTCTCGGTCCTCTATCCCGGAGCTGCTCCCGAGGAGGTCGAAGAAGCGGTCTGCGTGCGTATCGAAGAAGCCATCCAGAGCCTGACTGGAGTGAAGCGTATTACCTCGACCGCATCCGAAAACCTCGGTATCGTCAACGTCGAACTCATGGACGGCACCGATGTCCGCGAGCTTCTCGATGACGTCAAGTCTCGGGTCGACGCTATCGATACATTCCCCGAAGAGGTTGAGCAACCGATCATCCAGGAACTGATTGTCCGCAATCAGGTCATCAACATCGCCGTATCCGGCAGAGCCGATGAAAGGACGCTCAAGACACTGGCCGAACAGATCCGCGAGGAGATTGCGTCGCTACCCGGAATCACCCAGGTAGAACTCAGCAACGCTCGACCCTACGAAGTATCGATCGAGGTTTCGGAAGAGGCCCTACGCCGCTACGAAATCAGCTTTGATCAGGTGGCTCAGGCGGTGCGTCGGTCGTCACTGGACCTTCCTGGAGGTTCGGTTAAGACCGACGGCGGAGAGATCCTGCTCAGGGCCAAGGGGCAGGCCTACCGGGGAGAAGAGTTCGAGGAACTGGTCTTGATATCCCGTCGGGACGGCACTCGAATCCGACTCGGAGACGTCGCCACAGTCGTCGATGGGTTCGCCGAGACCGATCAGTCGGCCCGCTTCGATGGCGAGCCGGCGGTCCTGGTCCAGGTCTACCGGGTGGGCGAACAGCGTGCCATCGAGATTGCCCAGGCGGTCCGCAGCTACGTTACGAGTGCCCAGAAGAGGATGCCGGAAGGCATTCGACTCACAACCTGGAAAGACGACTCGCGAGTCCTGGAGAGCCGCCTGCAGCTGCTGATGAAGAACGGCCTGGTGGGACTGGCTCTGGTCGTGATCGCCCTCACGCTGTTCCTTCGCATCGGTCTGGCATTCTGGGTCAGCCTGGGGATCCCGATCTCCTTCCTGGGCTGCTTCCTGGTTCTTCCGTTTCTCGACGTCTCCGTCAACCTGATCTCGCTCTTCGCCTTCATCGTCGTTCTGGGCATCGTCGTCGACGACGCGATCGTCGTGGGAGAAAACATCTACGCCCACCTCGAGCGGGGCGAACCCAGGCTGACCGCGGCCATCAACGGTGCCAAAGAGATGCTGATACCCATCGTCTTTGCAATCCTGACAACGATTGCGGCTTTCGCTCCCTTGCTGATGGTAGAAGGGTCGACCGGAAAGATCATGCAGGTGATTCCGCTGGTGGTCATTCCAACGCTGGTGTTCTCCCTGGTGGAGTCGCTTTTCATCCTTCCAGCCCACCTCCGCCATCTCAAGCATCAAGGAAAGAAGGGCGGGATCGGCGGTCTCTGGAACCGTTTGCAAGGCAGCATTGGAGAAGGGCTCAAGGGATTCGTTCGGGTGATCTATAACCCCCTGTTGAGATGGGCATTGGAATGGCGCTACTTGACAGTCGCGGTCGGCGTGTCGACCCTACTGCTGGTAGCTGGAGTGATAGCGGGAGGCTGGGTCAAGTTCACCTTCTTTCCGGCGGTGGAGGCCGACAACGTAATCGCCTTCCTCACCATGCCACAGGGCACTCCCGCCGAGGTTACAGCCAAGGTCCTGCACAGGATCGAGCAATCGGCGGAAACCGTCAGATCGGAACTCGAATACCCCACTTCAGAGGGAGAGGAGCGCCGCGTCTTCCAGCACATCCTGACCTCAGTCGGTGAGCAGCCCATGCGGGTGCTACAGAGCAGACATGGCGGGGATGGTGTCTCCCGTTTCACCTCCCCGAATCTCGGGGAGGTCAACATCGAGCTCGTCCCCTCTGAAGAACGGACCGGGACCAGCAGCGTCCAGATAGCAGACCGCTGGCGAGAGCTGACGGGACCTATCCCGGATGCGGTGGAGTTGACCTTTTCATCCTCACTCTTTTCGACCGGGGAACCCATCAACGTCCAACTCTCCGGACCGTACCTGGAACTGCTCCAGGTTGGGGCCGATGAGCTGAAGACCCACCTCGCCCAGTACCCCGGAGTCCACGACATCGCGGATTCCTTTCGAGCCGGCAAACAGGAACTCAAGCTGAAGATCCGACCCGCTGCCGAAACCCTGGGACTGACCCTCTCAGATCTAGCGCGCCAGGTGCGGCAGGCCTTCTACGGGGAGGAGGCACAACGCATCCAGCGGGGACGGGACGAGGTCAAGGTCATGGTCCGATATCCTCCCCGGCAGCGGCGCTCCCTGGGCGATCTGGAAAAGATGAGGATCCGCTCTGCCTCGGGACACGAAGTCCCCTTCTCCACCGTGGCCAGTTCGGAGCTGGGACGCGGATTCGCGACGATCCGCAGAATCGACCGGAATCGCTCCATCAGCGTCACCGCGGAAGTTGACGAAACCAAGGCCACTGCGAACGAGATCCTGACGGATCTGGAAGGCTCTTTCCTGCCCCAACTGGTACAAAAGTATCCGAGACTGAACTATTCGCTGGAAGGACAACAGAGACAGCAAAGGGACACGCTTGGGGGTCTGATGAATGGCTTTGCAATGGCCTTGATCATCATCTACGTGCTGCTCGCCATTCCCTTGAAATCCTACGCACAACCCCTGATTATCATGGCTGCGATTCCCTTCGGACTGGTGGGAGCCGTCCTGGGACACGTCCTGATGGGTCTCAATCTGACCATTCTTTCGATGTTCGGAATCGTGGCGCTGGCCGGGGTCGTCGTCAACGACAGCCTGATCCTGGTGGATTACGTGAATCGTCAGCGAAGGGCCGGCACCGCTCTGCTCGAAGCCGTCCACAACTCCGGGAGCGCTCGCTTCCGCCCCATCTTTCTGACCTCGCTCACCACCTTTGCAGGCTTGACTCCGCTGTTGATGGAGACGAGCTTGCAAGCCAAGTTCTTGATCCCCATGGCAGTCTCACTGGCATTCGGGGTAGCGTTCTCTACCGTGATCACCCTGTTTCTGGTGCCGGCCGCCTACTTGATCATGGAAGATCTGATCGGGCTGTTTCCCGGAAGACCGGGGCCAGAGAGGAGCCGCGAGCACGCTCGGCCAGGGGAGAGCTCCCCGGTGATGCCTGCGGTGGCACAGAGAGTCTCGGATGCCTAGCAGACGGAACTACCGGTTCACTCAAGGCCTTGATAGGCTTATACTTCGCCAGGAGGCACAACGATGGGAACGAAGCTGACAGCGGAAGAAACCATCCAGCTGCGGGAATTCCTCCAGGCTCCCCGGATTGGAGTGCTGGCCACCGTCAACCCAAACGGATCACCCCAGATCTCGCCGATCTGGTACCGCTATGGCGATGGCAAGATCACCATGTCGACAACCGAAGAGACGCTGAAGTGCCGCAACGTTCGGCGGGATCCTCGAGCCTCGCTGTGCGTCTACTCGGCACCCGATGGACTGGAGTACGTCACCTTGAGCGGGACTGCTACCGTTGCCGCTGGCGATGCCATCTGGAAAGAGACTCAAGCCATCGTAGACCTGTATGAGCTTCCCGAGCAGGCACGAAAGAGAATGGCTCGTCTTCGTAGCCAGAACCGAGTCATCATCTCCCTGGTGCCTGAAAAGATCGACTTCAGCAAGAGCGAAGGACGAAGATCTTCCAGAATCGAGAATTAGCCCTCCACGCAACGTTGCTAGACGCAAGCCACCAGGCAGCAAGAGACCTTTCCCTGGACGATCTCGATTCCCTCCTCGAAACCGCCCTTTCCGCCGATCCGCAGAGTGCCCGGGAAGGAACCCGGATTCTGTTCCGTGAGGTCATCGAACCCTTGGGGGATTCCTTCCTTGCCCCGGATCGCCTACGGCAGGAACGGCTCCTGGCTCGGGCTGTCTCTCGAGCCCGCCGACGTCCCCAGGCTTCAGAGCTGGACGCTAGACTGACAGGGCTCGAATGCCAGGATGAGTCGGCGCTGCAGCGGCGGATCCCCGGTCGCCGTCGACCCAAACCCTTCGACCCAGAGAGAAGGCAGCGGCTGCAGAAGATCCTGGTTCTCTCACGGATCACTCTGGGCGCCGACGTCCTGCTCACCAGCACGATTCTGGAAAAGATGAGGCAGGTATTTCCGGAGGCGCAAATCGTCTTCGTAGGAGATCCCAAAAATGCGGCCCTGTTCGGGAGCCACTCGCATCGAATCAGGGTTCGCCTCTTGCACTATCCACGGCGAGGAGTCCTGATGGAGCGACTGCTCTCCTGGATTCCTCTGCTAGATGCCCTGGCAGAAGAAGTGGCCGCCCTGGAGAGCGGCGAAGATTTCATAGTAATCAATCCGGACTCCCGCTTTCTCCAGTCTGGTGTACTGCCAATCCTTGGGGAAAAGGACGAGGAGCGGCACTACTACTTCTGGGAAGGTTCGGTCCCCACGGACGCTTCCTCAAAATCCAGTCAGGTGGAGGATCTGGTCGAGTGGCTGGATCTTACGTTTGGTCCGAGTCAGGGACAGAGGGTAGTCGGCCCAGCCCTCTACCTGCCCCCTTCGGATGACACTTTTGGGCTTCAGCTATTCGAAACCATGGAACTGGGGGACCGATCGTTTGTGGTCGGGATGAACCTGGGGGTTGGAGGCAACCAGGAAAAGCGCATTCACGAGGCGGGCGAGACGCTTTCGCGCTTCGAAAGAGATCTGGTTCTGAAGATCCTGGCTGACGGCGCCACATTGATCCTGGACAAAGGGGCCGGACCCGTCGAAGCTGCTCGGGCCGGTGAACTGGTTGACGTTGCTGCCTCCGCGGGAATCCGAACACTGGAGATCCAGAGCTCGGAGTCGACGACGGTACCCGTCGCGCTCGAGCAACCCTGTAGGTTGATCTGCTTCCAGGGCTCCGCGGCCCGCTTCGCCTCGCTGCTAAGGCACTGCCATCTCTACCTGGGATACGACTCACTGGGCCAGCATCTGGCAGGAGCACTGGGCCGGGACGTCCTCGCAATCTTCGCCGCACACTCCACTGGGGTTTTCGCACAGCGCTGGCAGACCGCCGGAACCGGCAATATTCGCACAATCCAAATCGGTCCGGGACCCTTCAGTCCGTCGCGGCAAGAGCGCCTGACGTCGGAGGTATTTCAAGCCTACCGCTCGGTGAAGAGCGCTCGAATGGCGAGCGGCAGCAGCTGAACCGAGACTCTATGTAGCTTTGGGCTCCAGGCCGAAGTCTTCCTCTTTCGAGCCTTTGGCTCGAAGCACCGCGGCCTGGAGCCCACCGCTACGGCTTCGCGGCCACCTTGATCGGCACCGAGGTCAGGACGCGATTACCCTTGTTCAAGACGTAGCGCAATTCATACGTCCCAGCCGTGCTGGGGGCGAACAACTTGGCCGGGTTACCCGCTCGGCTGTAAGCTCGACTTTCAAAGGAATTGCCAGGCGCCTCTTTCTTCGCCACCGCTATAAAGTCCTTGGGGTTGTTCGGACCGGTCCAGTTGACCTCAAGACTCGCGCCTGGGGCAATCTCACTTGGAGCCTTCAGGCTGGCGGCAAGGGGCTTTACCGTCACTTGCCGGCTCGCCAGAACCTTCTTCGACCGACCCATCACATAGCGAAGTTCAAACAATCCCGGCGTCTTGGGAGCCTTAACAATCAGCGGGCTGCCTTTTTGGGTATAGGTATAGGCTCCATAGTTGCCCTCGGGAGCACCGGCCTCAACCACGGTAATGTAGTCCTTGTCATTCCCGGGCCCCGTCCAGGCTACCTCAACAGGCGTCTCCACCATCACCTCTTCGGACGCACTCAGCGTCGCGTCTACCGCGACGACACTGATGTCGCTGCTGGACAGGATCCGCTTCGACTGCCCCATCACATATCGAACCTCATAGGCTCCGGGGTCCTCGGAGGCGACGAGTTTGAGAGGGCTGCCCTTCCGGGTGTAGCTATAGTTGAGGTACTTCCCCTGTGCAGCACCCTTCTCGACGATGGTGATGTAGTCGGACTTGTTGTCCGGCCCGGTCCAGATCACCTCGAAGCTTGCCCCGGCACCAACCTCGCCAGGAGAATCGAGGCTGGCCTTGGCTTCGTTCACGGTAAGCGGTGCTGCCACCAGAGTCTCTCTGGTCTCCCCGCTGACGTAGCGCACCTCGTAAACCCCGGGGTTGTCCCAAGCGGTGAGCTCGAGCGGACTCCCCCCCCGGGTGTACTTGTACTGCTTGTACGTGCCCTTCGGAGCACCCTTTTCCGCAGTCGAGATGTAGTCGCCCTTGCCATCTGGACCGGTCCACGCTACTTGGAATGCCGAACCCGCTCCCACCTCGACCGGGGTCTTGAGAGTGGCCTCATCCGATTCAGTTGTCACCATCGGGACAGACGAGCCAGCCCCCTCATCGCTGGGCTCCTGGCTACAGCCTGCCGACACGAACAGCGCCGTGATCAGGAGACAACCTATTTGATTCTTCATGTTTTCATCCTCTCAGACATTCGATCAATCCTAGAATTAGTGGTCTGTCCCCAGTAGACTCTGGCCCCATTCGAGCAAGAAACTCTGGTCGGGATCGGAGACTCTGCTGTTGTCCAGCTCCCTCCTCGAAACTTGGGGGCATACTGCTAATGAGTCAAGTCGTTTGCGGCTCTGCCGGACTTGGCTTCGTCATGCTGGGAGTTCACCTATTCGAGCCACTGAGCTGGCATGCAGCTGATTCCGGTACTGCTCACTGGTGAAGTTTCAGCTCAATGTTCGCTGCCGTCCGCGCCGGATCATATCATTCAGGAAGCAGCGTTCGTTGCCTCTGGAAGGATTATCTCTGGCATTTCAACACAGAGTATCAGCTTTCGCTCCCGGATTTTCTATGCTTCAATACTCAGGATGGCGAGACTGCAGCCTAAATCAAAGATCTATGACGTCGTCGTAATCGGCTCCGGTGCCGGCGGTGGAACGGTGGTTCATACCCTGACCAAGATGGGCGTCGAGGTAGCCTTGCTGGAAGCGGGCCCCATGGTGGACCCGTCCAAGGACTTCAAGGAGCACATGTGGCCCCATGAAGTGGACCATCGAGGAGCAGAGGAAGGAGCCCCCTATTACTTTGGGCGCCAGCAGTGGCCCTATTTTCGGGCTCCCAATGGGTTCTGGCAAGACGAAGGCGAACCCTACACGGTGGCTCCAGGGAGCGATTTCCATTGGTTTCGGTCCCGGATTCTGGGAGGTCGAACCAATCACTACGGCCGGATTTCCTTGCGATTCGCCGACTACGATTTCAAACCCTATTCCTTCGACGGACTGGGCGACGACTGGCCCATCACTTA
>JAKZYH010000105.1:0-5722 GCA_047514575.1 Acidobacteriota bacterium
TCCGAGCCTGGGGTACACCCTGGGCTTAGATTCATAATGGCCTGACTAAGGCCTTTTATGGGGGGAGTCTCACCCCCTAACGGAGAACCATTTCCAGGTTCCCGTCTATTACGCTTCGCGCCAGACCGCTAAAGCGGCCTCTTTAAAGGCCCCCCCCTCAACCTACCCCAGAGGGCCACGCCGCTCCAGCCGAAAGCGGGAACTGTCATTTAGCCAACTGGACCCGTTCCTGAACTTTCGGAATTGTGATCCCCATCCAACCCACGCTTCCAGACAAATGTGAGAGCTAAATTCTCAGAATGCGCGAGCCAGCAGGTAGTAGATGGGTCTCGTCGATTCTCTTCCATGATCGCTATAGCCCTGGAGACCTTGATACTCTAACCGCTTGATTTCATTTGACTTTGAGAGTAGAGAGGTCAAATCGATGATCGACTTTCACACGCCGAACTGGATCGACGTCTTTTTGCTGTCGAAAGAAAGATTGACGGCTAGGCGCGGCTCCAGAAGGGCGGGATGAAGGGCTTCTTCGGGTCCCCTCACAAACCGAGCAGTTCGCGTGCATTCTCGGAAAGAATGCGTCGCTTCAGCGGCTTGGGAATTCCTGGAAGAGCAGTGACCGGGTCGTTCCAGTCGAAGTGGGGCCAATCCGAACAGTAGATCAGAGTGTCTTCGGCCTTCATGGCTTCCAGCAGTCTCAGCAGGTGGCTGGGCTGCTCCGGTTCCATCATGGGCTGAGATCCGATGCGAATGTGTTTCCGGAAGTACTCACTGGGCAGGTGCTTTACCCAGGGAGTCTGATCACGCAAAGACTTCCAGTCCGCGTCCAACTTCCAACAGAGACCTGCGACCCAGTATTGGTCGACCTCAGGAGGGCGACACGAAGTTCCGGGAATTTTTCGAAGGTGCCCTCTGAGATCAGCGAGCTGAAATGGGCCATCGCCATCTGGGAGCGGGCCAGCCGAGTTTCCAGGTAGTAGGTAGGATAGCCGACGCCGGTCGGGGAGCCTGCCATTCCCGCACCCTCGCATCCTGGGTGCACGAACGCCACCAGTGTGTTTCGTTGACACGCCTGCCAGATAGGATCGTAGAAGCGGTTGCCGTACGGTTGCCTGGCTCCAGTGGGCAGAAGGACCGCCACAACATCGGGATGGCTGCCGATACGATCGATCTCCGTGGCCGCCAACTGCGGATCGGAGGTGCTGATCGACATGGCTAGCTTGAGACGAGGCTCCTGCACGATCCAATGCTCGAGCGACCAGTCGTTGAAGGCTCTGCAAATGGCAGCGGCGTAGTCGCTGTCAGGTATCACCGAAGAGGTATAGACGACCCCGCTGTTGAGGACTGCGAAGTCGATATGCCAGCGGTCCAAGTGCTCTTTTCGAAGGCGCTCCAGATCCCAGCCCTCTTCATGTCCGCTGTAGTCTTCCAGGTTGAAGCCGTCAGCCAGATCGGCTCGGACTGCCTGCCGAGGGGCATTGAAGTAGCCCGATCCAGGAAAGAGGAACCCCTGTTCTTTAACCTGTCGTTGTGAGGCAAGCGAAAGGTAGGGGTGGAGCTGGTCGAGGTTCTTCAGCCAGTGGTGCACATCGCAGTCGATGAGACTGACGTCACTCTCTGGCCTGGATCTAGGTTCCGGAGCAGTAACCGGCGTGGAGCCAGGCAAATGCATCAATCCTGTGGGCACTTAGGGCCCGCTCTTGCCGCCTATTCTGAAAGATTCTTGGGTGAGGTCTTTTTGAGGAGATCCACGAGAGGCTTGCCGTCTCTGGGGACGGATACCTCATTCTCGAGGACGATTTCCTTGGCCGAGACTTTGCGCCCATAGAGGTCCTTGTTGGCTCCGTTGTCCTGGCGCAAGGTGCCACCTTTCAAGGAGACTCCGGCGAATAGCCCCTTGGAACGGGCATACGCCAGTATCTCAGCACCCATGGCAGCATCGGTCGCCGCCTCGGCAGATCGACCTTTGGGTCCGGCTGCGGCTGTAGCGTCCGCGCCCAGCTTGACCTTGCTTCCCAGCAGCGACTTCACCCCCGACGGATTCATTACCAGAAGGACGTAGTCAGTCGAACTGCCCCCTATCTGGAAACCGATACTGCCCGAGGCCAGCCGATACATTGCCGGTGCGCCCCAGGGACCCGTGTAATCCATACCCGAGCGACACACCATGGCGCCCTTGCCGTAACTGGCTCCGAAGATGAAGGCGCCCTTCTTGACGCCAGGGAAGACCAGGACACACTCGGCTTTGTTCAGCAGTTCACTCGGTATCCCCTCGTCAGGAGTGTCGAGAATCGCCTTCAGGACCATCCTCGCGTTTTTCAGCCGTTCTTCTTCATCCTCGGAGTCGGCAATCAAGGGTAGGTTCAGGAGTAGGCAAGCCGCTCCCAAGCTCAAGAGGTAACGCATTTTCCCAGCCTTTCGTATCAAGTTGCCTTCTGTCCCCGACGCTCCCACTCACGCTCTCATGGGCACCCAATATCAGTGCTCCCTAAAGATACCACAGGCTGCACAGCTGGGGTAGAAGCGGAGCAGCAGCCGTGGACAGGCTATCGGGGTTTGTGCTTTCATGAACCCTCGCGGGACATCACAACGAATGCGGTAAAGCCAGATTTCCAGCATCATTAAATGAGTTTCAGGTTCTCGCTCGCTCAGATCAATCCCAAGACCGGAGACCTTCGGGGCAATGCCCGGAAGATCCTCGAGGGCATCACCCAGGCTCGCGAGGAAGGCTGCAACATCGTGGTCTTCCCCGAGATGTGCCTGACCGGTTACTGCCTGGATGAAAAGCTTCTGATCAATCTCCAATTCCTGCGAGAAAACAAACGCATCCTGCTGGAGGAGATCCGGCCTGCCTGCCAGGAGATTACCGCCATCGTCGGCTTCCTGGACTTCGATGAGAAGCAACTAGGGCCCGATCAGCGCGTGCTGAGGCACAATGCTGCTGCCGTTCTGGGAGAAGGGGAGGTGCTTCAAATCGTCCACAAACGCCTGCTGCCAGCCTACCGGTACTTTGAGGATAAGCGGTACTTCCAACCGGGGCGTGAAGTGGAGCCCATCAAGGTCAAGACAGGAGATGGGGTGACGTCTATCGGAGTGCTCATCTGCGAAGACCTATGGGAGCACGGGTACGACTCGAGTCCTTGCCAACTGTTTCGGGACAAGGGCGCCGAGTATCTCTTCTGTATCAATGCAAGTCCATTCGTGGGAAGTAGTCCTGGTGAAGAGGACGGAAAGCGCTTCATCCGGGAGCGGATCATACGAGAGCAGATCCGGCGTCATGGTATTCCGATTATCTACCTCAACACCGTAGGCGTGGGAGACAACGGCAAGAACATCATCCCTTTCGACGGAATGAGCCTGGCCTTCGATCGAAGGGGAAAACCAGTTTGCGTTTTGAGCCAGTTCCGAGAAGAGCAGCAGTCGGTGGACTTCGATCAGGGGGAGTCGAGAAGCGTCAGGCTTCCCCCTTTCGATAGGGAAGCAGAGATCTACGACGCTCTGGTTATGAGCGTACGCGACTACTTCGACAAGATAGGCATCTTCAAGCGGGTGCTGGAAGCGATCTCTGGAGGCATCGATTCTTCCCTGGGGACGGCCATCGCCTACGAAGCCATGGGGCGCGAGCTGCTCTCTGTCTACAGCCTGCCCTCCAAGTACAACTCGTCGCAGACACTGGAGGCGGCTCGCCAGCTAGCACGGAATTTTCAGCTGGACTACCACGAAGTACCCATTCAGTCCATGGTTGACGCAATCGTGGGGGACTTCGAACGCTATCTCCACCGGCTGGACCAATCAGTGACAAGCGAGAATCTGCAGGCCCGGGTGCGGGGGCTCATCATGATGGCAGAATCCAATGACCAGGAGGCGTTGCTTCTGACCAACGGCAACGAGACGGAGATCGCTCTCGGCTACGCAACACTCTATGGCGACATGGTGGGAGGGCTCTCCGTCATAGGAGATCTGCCCAAGCCGGACGTCTATCGACTGGCGCGCTACGTCAACCGTCGCTGGGACCGGGCCATGATTCCGGAAGAGGTGTTCTCGATTCCGCCTTCAGCCGAATTGAAGGCCGATCAAACCGACCCCTTCGACTACGAGGTCGTAGGTCCCATGGTCAGCGACTTTGTGGAGAAGGGGATGAGTCCTCGGGAACTACTGGATCAGTTTCGGCAGAAGCGCCTCAGTCCGACTCGCTACTCCGCTCAGGGTGACACTATCTACGATAAGTACGACGAGGAGAGCTTTGGAGAGCTCGCTCGACAGCTTTACCGATCGCTGAATGTCTCCGTCTACAAACGTCTTCAAGGGGCGCCCATAGTAGCCGTTTCCGCTCGTGCCTTCGGTTTCGATCTGCGTGAGACAATCATCAACGGCTGGGGCGATGACTAGCGATGATTCTGCGGCGGCTCGGCTTCAGGTGAGAAGGAGGAGTCAGCTGGAGCGTCCTTCGCAGCTAGGATCGATTCAAACCGTGCTGGGGCCGATTGCACCCGAGGAACTGGGTGCAACCCTCATGCACGAACACATTCTCTCGGATCTTTCTAAGCTCGCGGAACCTTCAGGTGAGGCCAGCGAGCGCGAGCTCTTCTTCCAGCCGCTCAGCCAGTCCAATGTCGGTCTGGTGAGATTCTACTCTCAACCCAACGCAGACAGTCTGCGGCTGGACGATATCCCAACGGCGATCGATGAGCTCAAGATGTACCGCCAGCATGGGGGCGAGGCAGTGACCGAGGTCTCGAGCCTGGGACTCGGCAGGGATCCCGCAGGACTGGCTCAGATCTCAAAGGCTACGGGGGTTCACATCATCATGGGTTCCTCGTATTACGTCGATGCTGCGCATCCGCCCGATATGGATAGTCGATCGGAAAGGGAGATTGCAGATGAAATTGTCCAGGATGTGGTCGACGGTGTGGGCTCCAGTGGTGTCCGCTCGGGGATCATCGGGGAGGTCGGCTGCTCCTGGCCGCTGACCAGCAATGAGCGCAAAGTTCTACGAGCATCCGCGGCGGCGCAGAGACGGACCGGAGCCGCTATTACCATCCATCCCGGTCGCGACGAGCGCTCGCCTGAAGAGCTCCTTAAGGTCCTGGAGAAGGTGGGAGCGAGTCTCCATCGGACGATTATCGGTCACCTGGAACGCACCGTGTTCGAGTGGAGCCGCCTGCGCGACCTTGCAGACCAGGGCTGTTATCTACAGTGGGACCACTTCGCCTACGAGCGGTCCTACTTTCCCAACAATACTCGAGTCGATTTGCCCAGCGATGCCGGGAGAATGGAACTGATTGCCCGAATGATCGGAGAAGGGTTCGGCGAGAAGATCCTGATATCACATGATGTAGCCTCTAAAGACAAGCTACTTAAATATGGTGGTCATGGGTATTTCTATATCCTTGCCCATATCCTGCCCAGGATGAGAGCCCGTGGCTTCACCGAAGAAGACATCAATCGGCTCCTGGTCCAGAATCCGGCTGAGGTCCTGACTTTTGTCGAGCCGACCGAACACTGAGGTCTCGGCTCCAAGCCGCCGTGTTTCAAGCTAGGCTCGACCGCTTTACTTCGGCCTGGAGGCCAAAGCTACGTCTTGACCTGGAACTTGATTTTCAGATCTGGGGGTAAGGAAGACGTAAACGATTGATTTGGTGAGGGATGGGCGTATCTGAGACATTTCTTACACCGAAGGTGTTACTGCGAGTAGCCCAGGGTTGCAATGCGAAGCGAGCTACCC
>JAKZYH010000106.1:0-3211 GCA_047514575.1 Acidobacteriota bacterium
TTCTCCAGCAACTGAGCGCGCCACGAAAGCAGCCCATCAAGTTCTTTGGTCATCTCGCAATCTCCTGAGAGGTATTATACTCTCAGAAATGTGTCAAGAAACATGGCTCTCGGGCAAAACCCACTTCTCTGACGCAGGCCCGCGAACCACTGACCACATAGCCAACCTGACTGGCACGGTGATTGTGTAATGGAATCGTGGCCCCTTTCCCCATATTGAAATGACAGAGCATGGCCTCGTCGTTAAAAGCCAGCGTCCTTCGAGCAATTCCTTCCAGGCTAGTGTTAGCCTGAACACCACTAACAGATTTCTTCATAATGTTCCCCTTTCCACAATCCTCCCTAAAACCTCGAGAGAAGAAAATGAAGCTTAGTAAGCCGATCAACCCGTAGCAACAACTTCCCCAAACCTACGACTTGCGACCTCTTCATATGACCTGCGACCTCTTCAACTGTACACCTGCACCGTCGGCTTAATGATCAACTCCGGAACGCAGGCCCGGGGTGGTAGTGTCGCAACGAAGACAGCTGCTTGAGCGAGATCTTCGGGTGTCAGCATCAGGTCGCGAGCCTCCTGGGAAACGGGGACAGGACGCTGTTCCAGGAGCGGAGTGTTCACTTCACCGGGACACAGGACCGTGGATCGGATCCCATAGACAGCCTCATCCTCATTGATGGAGTGGGTAAGCGCAACCATCCCATGCTTGGAGGCGGAGTAAGCGACGCCAGCGAGATGGCTAGCCCGCTTTCCGGCGATCGATGACACGTTGATGATGAGGCCATTCTTCAGCTTTCGCATTCCCGGTAATACCGCACGAAAACAGTTGAAGGCGCCGGTCAGATTGACCGCAATCATATAATCCCAGGAGCTACCTCGGAAACGGACCGCTGTAGGGTATTAACGCCCGCGTTGTTAACCAGCAGGTCGGCGGGACCAAAGCGACCTGCCACCTCGACTCCCATGGCCTCCACGGTCGCCCGCTCCGAAACGTCGCAGGGATAGCAGAGAGTTTGCTCGGGAGGTAGCTTCGAGGCGACTTGCTCCAGTTTCTCACCGCTTCTACCCACCAGTGCCACGCAAGCACCCTCGTTGACAAAAGCCCTGGCGATGCCTTCACCGATCCCGCTTCCGGCACCGGTGACCACCGCCACCCGTCCCTTCAAGAGTGACATCTATTCCCTCCTGGGACCCAGTTCCCGTTCGGGTCCTTGTCCCTGTTGTTGCCAAGCGGTCGATTTCGCAGATCATTGTACTTGGCAAAGCGGGGACGGACCATCTCAACCTGGCGTTGTAGAATTTCTTGTGCCCAGTGGCAGACCTTATTCAAGGAGTTTCCCCCAGAACGATCTGGCCCTAGCAGCGCTAGATTGTTTGATCTGTTAATCTGCAGCTCTGTTCTGTCCGGCCCATGTCTCTCGCACAGCGTACGACCAGGCAATCTCCTGGAGGGAAAAATATTGACTAGCTGGATGTTACGCTTCGGTTTGATGACCTTCCTGGTGGCAGCCTGGGCTTTGCTGCAGCAGCCAGAAGCCACCGCCTCTTTGACCACCGACATACTCGATCCGGACGAGAGGTTTGTCCTGGAATCGAGCGAGCGCGTGGGCAAGCTCTCATTCGAGGTGCTGGAGGACAAGACAGGAGTCCACCTTCCGGCTCGACTATTTTTTGCCTTCGCAGACGGTAGAGAAGAGATGCCCATCGTTGGCCGCTTCGCGAATATTCTGGTGACCTCGTCGGGACAGGAAATCAAGACGCTTCCGGTGGGAGACTACGATGTCTACGTCACTCGGGGGACCGAGTACAGCCTCGACCAACATCAGATTCGCATCTCGGAGGGAGAAACGACCTACCTGGATTCGACCCTATCCCGAGCCATCGACACCACTGGGTTCATCTCCGCGGACTTTCACCTCCATCTCCAATTTGCCATGAGAGACGGCGCCATGGTGGCAGCAGCCGAAGGGCTGGATTTGTTGACGGCCACCGATCACAACGTCCTCAAGGATTACTCCTCCTACATCGCAGAGTTGGGTCTGGGTCGCTTCATGACCTCCGTCGTTGGGAACGAGGTGGATACTGAATTCGGGCACTTCAACAGCTTTCCCATGTCGGTGAATCCTTGGGAAGACAGGACTTTTCGCCGATCTATCCACACTCCGGGCGAGTTGCTTCGCCTGCTGAGACAGAACCCGGGTGACGAGATCGTACAGATCAACCATCCGCGTCTAGGCTCCCACAAGGACGGCTATTTCAATGGGAGGATCGACCCGGGTTCGTTGAAGATCGAGTATCCATTCTTCGAGTCCTCCTTCGATCAGTTGGAGGTGTTCAACGCTATCACCGAAGGGGCGTTTAGCAAGGCGGGCTATTTCGGCAGGACTCCTGAGGCGGACAAGAACTTGAGAGACTGGTTCAGTCTACTGAACCGTGGCACGTTCATGACCGGGGTCGCCAATACGGATGCCCATCAATATCCCAAGGAACTTCCAGGTTATCCTCGCAACTATGTTCTTTCGGAGACAGACCGACCCTGGGAAATCGATCCATACAGGGTTGTGGACGCCCTCAAAGCGGGTGCTTCGACGGCCTCCTTTGGCCCTTTCATTAGATTATCGGCGAATGACGGTGCTCCTGTCGGATCGACTATCAAGGCCAACGATCGCTCCGTGATCCTGCATGCAAGGGTCCAGGCGGCTCCCTGGATTCCCGTGGACAAAGTGGAGGTTATCGCGAATGGAAGGGTGTTGACCTCCTATCCCACCAAAGAGGCCTCCGAAGCGACACGCTTCGAGCAGGACATCGTGGTCAACCCGGTTCGCGACACTTGGTATCTGCTCATTGCCACCTCGGAACGAAGGTGGGCGCCCCCCTTTTCCGACTTCCGCTCTTTCTCCTTCACCAACCCGATCTTCGTGGACACCGACGGTAACGGGTACTTCGATCCTCCGCATTTGAAAGCACTTCCCGGCGTGAATAGTGAGCAGTGAGCATACCGGTGGCGGGACGTAGGTTGAAAGTAGTCTGCCTCTCCGGGTAACATGGCATCCCTGACAGGCCACTGGGGGAGCTGGCTTCGGCTGAGAGGATGGATCGGACTAAATCCGTCGACCCCTTGAACCTGTACGGTTAACGCCGGCGTAGGGAAGAGCGCAGCCTTGAGAGAGCAAGTCTTTCCTACCTTCCCGGCCACATCGTGAGTTCCTTCAAC
>JAKZYH010000107.1:0-6238 GCA_047514575.1 Acidobacteriota bacterium
GTTCCGAGAGCCAGGACTCATTGGGGCGAATCAATCTCGAGTTCCTGGTTGGCATTGATATGGATGAAGCGCTGCTCAAGGTGAACAGTCGCCTGTCTCAAGTGCCAGAGTATCCGGAGAATGCCGACGAACCCGTGATCAGTACGTCGAGTGCGTCTGATCGCGCTATCGCCTGGTTCATCCTCAGTGCCCGCATGCCTCCAGCCGAGACTATCGAGGCATTTCAAGCAGAACTCCGACGCAGCGATCCCAAGTCGCAAGTGGCCACGGAGCTGGATGCGGTTCTCGACACTTCCAACCCAGGCTTGGGAGAGCTGCGGCTACGCAGATTGGCCAGCCGTTTTCCCCAGGTCGGAGAGCTTCTGCCTGCGAAAATCGACATTCCGAAGCTGCGAAAGTTTGCCGAAGACATCATCGAGGCACGGCTGGAGCGGGTTCCTGGCGTATCCAACTCGAACGTCCTGGGCGGGCGGGAATTGGAATTTCAGGTGGTGCTGGATCCCCACAAGTTGGCCGCCCGCCAGCTGACGATGCAGCAGGTGCGCCAAGTACTGTTCGCGCAAAACAAAGACACCTCCGGAGGAGACTTCTGGGAGGGAAAGCGCCGCTACGTTGTTCGTACCCTGGGGCAGTTCCGTTCACCTGAAGCGGTGGCGGAGCAAGTCCTGGCGATTCATGACGGCGCACCGGTATACGTTCGCGACGTAGCTGTCACTGGCGGCATCCACCTGGGCTATAAGAAGCCCGACGGATTCGTTCGTCGGTTCGGTTCGGCCAGTCTGGCCATCAATGCCCAGCGCGAGACCAGCGCCAACGTTCTGGAGGTCATGAAGGGGCTGCGGCGCCAGACGCAGACTCTGAACGAAACCATTCTCCGAGACCGAGGTCTTCTCTTGACTCAGGTCTACGATGAGACCGATTACATTTATTCCGCGATCAGACTGGTCAACCAGAATATTGTCGTCGGGGGCTTGTTGACGATCCTGGTCCTCCTGGTTTTCCTGCGCAGCGGTCGGTCGACACTGGTGATCGGATTGGCCATCCCCACCAGCATCATTGGATCCTTCTTGATGCTTCACATGATGGGGAGGTCTCTCAATGTCATCAGCCTGGCCGGATTGGCATTCGCGGTCGGGATGTTGGTCGACAACGCGGTCGTTGTGCTCGAGAACATCTATCGCCACTACCAGCTGGGACATAGTCCCTTTGATGCGGCCGAGAGAGCTACCAAGGAAGTGTGGGGGGCCGTGGTGGCCTCCACTTTGACCACCCTAGCGGTGTTCCTGCCGATTCTGTTCGTCCAGGAGGAAGCCGGTCAGCTCTTTCGTGATATCGCCCTGGCGATCAGTTCTGCCGTAGGGCTTTCTCTCCTGATCTCCGTGACCGTGATTCCTACTTCCAGTTCCAGGCTATTCCGAGAGGGCGGAGAAGGCTCGGAAACAGTGCCCTCAGGTTGGCTTTCCTCAGGTGGGATCGGTAGATTCCTGGCACGTTTGGACCAGTGGGGTGCTGAGTTTGTGCGGCATGTCATCCAAATGAATGCCTGGATTCAGGGAGGTTTGAGGCGACGCGTTGTGGTCGTCGGAGTCCTGGTTGGAGTAGCAACCCTGTTGACTTTCCTGTTCTGGCCCAAGATCGAGTACCTGCCCAGTGGCAACCGAAACCTGGTGATCGGTCTTTTGATGCCACCCCCGGGTTACCATGCAGACCGTGTCATGGCAATGGGAGAGAGCGTCGAGGAAGCGCTCAAGAAGTACTGGGACGTCGATCCCGAGTCCGAAGAGGCTCAGCAGCTCGATTATCCTGTCATCCACGACTTCTTCTATGTGGCGCGACGCCGGGAGGCCTTCCTGGGCCTGAGAGCGGCAGACCCCACTCGTGCTGGTGAACTCATTCCGCTGGTGCGCAGCCTGCAGGACAAGTTGCCAGGGACCATCATCGTCGCCAATCAAAGTAGTCTCTTCCAACGTGGCCTCTCGGTCGGTCGGAATATCGATATCGAAATCTCCGGGCCAGAGCTGATACCTCTCGTGGAGCTTGGTAAGGAAATCCTGGCCCAGGTCGGACAGGTAATTCCCGACGCCCAGGCTCGCCCCATTCCAAGCCTGGATCTGTCGTCGCCTGAGATACACGTATCGCCCAAGCTGGTTCAGTCCAAGGAGATGGGTGTGAGTGCCCGAGATCTGGGTTATGTGGTCGACGCATTGGTAGATGGGGCCTATGCGGCCGACTACTTCGTTGGTGGCCACCGGGTAGACCTGACGCTCATAGGCAATCCGAACTACGCAGGCCGAACCCAGGACTTGAAAGGCCTCTACGTTGCGACTCCCGAGGTTCGGTCTCCCGTTCGGCTGGACTCACTCGCTCACATCGAGATCAGCTACGGTCCCGAACAGATCAATCACCGCGAACGCCTGCGCGCCATCACGATCCGAGTGATTCCACCCCCTGAAGTAGCGCTCGAGGAAGCAATTGATCTCATCAATGAGGGAATCCTCGATCCTCTTCGCGAGCGCGAGTCTATCGGGCAAGAAATCTTGATCAGCTTGAGTGGGACCGCTGATAAATTGCAGGACACCTGGCAGGCGATGCGCTGGAACCTCTTCTTCGCCCTGCTGATCACCTACCTCTTGATGGCGGCGCTGTTTGAATCCTGGCTCTACCCGCTGGTAATAATCCTGAGTGTGCCGTTGGGCGCGGTAGGAGGGATTCTCGGCCTGAGGTTGCTGGGTGTGTATCTCTGGTTTCAGGGACAGCCGCCTCAGACGCTGGACGTGCTGACGATGTTAGGTTTCGTCATTCTGGTGGGCACCGTGGTCAACAATGCCATCCTCATCGTCCATCAGTCGCTCAACCACATCCGCTTCGAAGGACTCGCGGTCAATGAGTCGATCTTGAGAGCCATCAGCACGAGAATTCGTCCTATCTTCATGACCACCACGACCACTGTATTTGGCCTCGCTCCGTTGGTACTCTTTCCGGGCGCAGGGAGCGAACTCTACAGAGGCCTCGGCAGCGTGGTCCTGGGAGGACTGTTGGTGTCCACCGTTTTTACCCTGGTGCTTGTCCCGACCCTATTCAGCCTGGCGATGGAGGGAAGGGAGTTGACCGTGAAGAGGCTCCAAAAGCCAGCGTGACTTCGACGACGACGAACGCAGAGATCGTCCACAACCCCCGTCTGCAAACGTATCGGTATTTACAGAACGCTGTACTAGGCAAGGCAGCGGGGTGGTGTGATCGCAGCGGAGAGTAGCGGAAGAAACCCTGCTCGGCTAAGCTAGATGGCTATGACACCAGGCATCGACTGGAATCCAATGTTGGCGGCTTTGCCGTTTTCACCCATTCGCAAGATGTTTAATACGGCATCTGAAATGGAGGATGTCGTCGACCTCTCGATAGGACAACCCGACTTCCCGACGCCTCCCCACATAGTCGAAGCCTATGTAAAGGCCCTGCGCGAGGGCAAGACCCGCTATGAGCTCGACGCCGGGCTGCCCCAGCTCCGAGAGGCTGTCGCTGGTTCCTACAATGGGCGCTACGGTATCGATCTGGGCCCTGACAATGTGCTGATCACGACTGGCTGCTGTCAGGCGATGTTCATGGCCCTTTCCGCGGCGGTGAAGCCGGGTATGGAGGTGATCGTGGTAGAGCCGGTTTTCGTCCTGGTGCACGTCATCAGGATGGCGGGTGCGATCGCGCGGCCGGTTGTCACCAGCGCCGAGGACGGATATCAGCTCGATCTGCAGCAGGTGCTGTCAGCGATCAATGAGAACACCTGCGCGATCATGCTCAGTTCGCCTGGAAATCCCACCGGGACCGTCTATCCCCGAACCATTGTTGAGGGGATCTGCAGAGCCGCGTCCGAGCATGGACTGGCAGTCATCAGCGACGAAGTCTATGAGCGGCTGATTCTGGACGAGAGCGAATACGCTACGGCCTTGACCTGCTCGCCCACGCTCGACAACGTGATTGTGGCCAACAGCGTCTCCAAGACCTACGCGATGGCGGGCTGCCGATTGGGGTGGGCTATTTCCAGTCCTGAGAACATCACCGCTCTTCAGCGTTATCACATGTTCATCAGCACCAACGAGAACACGCCCGCTCAATGGGCCTCGATCGCTGCCCTGGAGGGAGATCAAAGCTGCGTTACTGATATGGTTCAGGAGTATCGGAAACGGCGCGATCGGGTGGTGGAGCTGGTTGAGGCGTCCCCTCACCTGACCGGATATCGGCCTGACGGCGCTTTCTACATCATGCCATCGCTACCCCCTCAAGTGGATGGGTTCGAACTGGCAATGCGCATGCTCCGGGAGATTGGCGTTTGCACCATTCCGGGTGGGGCGTTTGGAGATTCGTGTAGCAACGCGCTTCGTATCAGTTTTGCAACCTCGATGGAGCAGATCGAAGCGGCCTTTGAAAGGATGATCCCGTGGCTAGAAAAACAATCATTCTAACTCGCCCGGAAATCAGTGCCCAGATCGACATCGTCGAGACTATACCGGCGATCGAAAATGCGATGGGAGAGTTCGAGAAGGGAGAAGACTTCCTGCCTCCCAAGGCGATCTACGCACTGCCTTTGGTTGGGGACAGCGGGGCGATGGCGGCTTGCATTACCGGCTATACGAAGGCCGCCGATCTTCTCTCAATGAAAGTAGGACAGGAGCGCAGCAACAATGCAGCGAAAGGCCTACCTACTACCAACAGCTGGATCGCCGCTTTCGATCCGGAAACGGGTGAGCTCTTGATGGTGTGTGACGGCACCCTGCCCACCATGTATCGGACCGCGGCCGCGGCGGCCGTCAGTACCTTGCATCTGAGCCGACAGGATTGCCGGGTGCTCGCGATCGTGGGAGCCGGGCAACTGGGACGCCAATGCCTGCGGGCCGTCAGTACGGTTCGGCCCTTTGAGAAGATCTATTTGTACGATGTACGGCTGGAGGCTGCCGAGCAAGTAGCAGCCGAGCTGGGCTCTGAGAGTCCAGTGCCTATCGAGGTGGCTAGCGCACGGGATGCCTGCAGCAGTGCTGACGTCATCGTTACGGCCACCAACAGCCGCCAGCCTATTGTCGAGAATCAGTGGGTCCGGCCCGGGACTCATCTCTGCTGTATGGGATCAGACCTGCACGAGAAGATCGAGTGTGAGATGAACCTGCTTCCGCGCTGTCGACTCTTCGCGGACGCCATCGAGCACACTCTGCAGCGTGGTGAGGCGAGTCAGGCCGTCGAGCAGGGGATCTTGGGAAAGGATTGCTATCAGGGGAGTCTGGGGCAAGTGATCAACCGAGACATAGCTGGCAGGACCGATGATACAGAAATCACGATGTATGATGGGGTCGGAATAGGAATTCAGGATACGACGATAGCGAGAGCGATCCACGACCAGGCTGTTTCCAAGAATCTGGGCACCTGGGTCGAGTTTTCCTAGGAGCTCAGAGTTTCAGCCGACAGGTTTCTCGATTCATACAATCCTGGCGCTTCCCGCTTTCAACTCCAAACCTTCAGCGTGCAGCCCGAAAATTTCAACCTGAGAAACGTTTTATCGCTTTCGTCCCACTCCGGGCATTCTTTTCATCTCATCTTGGATGATCTTCATCCATTCCGGGTGGTGTACCAATTTCTGCATTGCCGACATAATTCTCAGCTGCTGCTGTGGGTATTTTGCGGCGTGTTGCTGAGCGGCGGCGGCATGCTCGGCGTCGGACATACCTTCCATAGACTTGGCAACTCCCTGCAGCTCGATACCGGCCTTCGCGATTATCCGAGCTGCCTCCCGGGCGCTGGCTTCATCCTCAACGTTTTCGATTGCTTCGGCTATGTTCGAGAGTTGAATTCCCATCTGGTCGGAAGGGTTGGATGCGCTGAAGCTTCCCTCGTGCTCTCTGGGGCTGGAAGAAGTTTCAGGGGAGGACGTATCGCTTTCAGGCGTGCCCGAGCAGCCCACCCATCCCAGCAGCAGAGTCGCAGTCGCTGTAAGAACCATCGGACGCCTCATTTAAACCCCTCCGGAGTCGTAGATCAATTCAGCACACTGGCTCATCACCGTACGGTATTTTTCCCCTCAAGTATAGCGACATTCGGGAAGGGGCTGGAGAAGGGGATATCCGGGCCGGAAATCGTGATCGTGCACGACATTTGCCAGTGGACTCGCCAGATGGAGCTTGGGGGACACGGCTATGGGCACATCTACCGCAATATCATTCTTATGATGCACCGTCGAGGAATTACCGAGGAGCAGATC
>JAKZYH010000108.1:0-3697 GCA_047514575.1 Acidobacteriota bacterium
CTGTCAGGAAACAACAGATACACTTTACTGGGGTCCCCAGGGACGCTGGCTAGGCGGGAGCGACGCGCATACCCGCTGCGGTATGTAAGGAGCGAGTAACAACGCCAGCGTCTCTGCGGACCCCAGCCCGGAGGGGCGCGGCGGCGCGGGGGCATATGCTTTGTTGCCGCGCCTGGAAGATGCGCAGCGGCATCGCCAGCGTCGCGACGCCTCGCATCTGCCCCCACGGCGCTCGCGCCAAAGTGCATCTGTTATTTCCTGACAGACCCTTGTCAGAGGATGGGGGCTGATCGTCAGAGCGTAAGATTGATTCAGCTTCAAGCGACAGGTACCCTGTTTATCGACCTTGGCAAATGAAAGTGGGTCTGGGATGTTGTTTCTCGAGTCTGCTTCATCGGTGTTTCAAAGACCCGGCTGGATCGCCGTACACTGCCCGCTCCCAGGGCCAATCTGGCTTATCTTTTTCCTCCTGGCTCCCTATGTTGCAGCAGAGAGTCCCCTCGAACAAAGTTTTCAGTCCTCGGTACTGCCGGTCCTTCGGGCCAACTGTCTAGGCTGTCATGGGGATAATGCCCCCCAGGCTGATCTGGATTTGAGGACCGTGGACTCGATCCTTGCTGGGGGGAAGTCTGGGCCGGCTGTCCTTGCCGGTTCATCGGATCGCAGTCTCCTGATCGAAAAGGTGGCCTCGGGAGTCATGCCTCCTGGGGATCAGCGCTTGAGCCCGGCTGAGATTGGACTCATACGGCACTGGATCGACAGTGCGAACCCAACGGCTGGGGAGGCGGCCTCCGTAGACATCACGGAAAAGGACGTCCTTCCCATCTTCCTCATGAGGTGCGCCGTCTGTCACGGAAAGCGTAAGCAGGAGGGCGGCCTTGACCTGAGGACCATCGCCGGGCGGCTCAAGGGAGGCCAGTCGGGTCCGGCCCTGGTGCCCGGAGACCCCGAAAACAGTCTCTTGTTTCGACGCATCCTTGACGAGGAGATGCCCCCTTCCGAGCTGCTCTATGAATATCGAGTACGTCCTCCGAACCTGGCCGAAGTGGAAACTCTGCGGCGCTGGATTGCCGCTGGGGCCATCTCGGATCCGCCCCGGGAGGCTGCAGACGATCAGGACACAGCGGTTACCGAAGGTGATCGTCAATTCTGGTCGTTTCAGCCCCGAAAGCGCCCTGCAGTTCCAGAGGTGGATGACAGCCAGCGGGTCCGAAACCCCATTGACTCCTTCCTTCTGGCCAGACTTGAGGACGAGAAACTCGGCTTCTCTACCGAGGCCGACCGCCACACCCTCTTGCGCAGGGCATACCTGGATCTGATAGGGATGCCGCCGACGGCCCAGCAGGCACGGGACTATCTGGACGACCATGGACCACATGCCTACGAGCGAATGATCGAAGGGCTGCTTGCCTCTCCCCACTACGGCGAACGATGGGCTCAGCACTGGTTGGATCTGGCAGGCTATGCCGATACCGAGGGAATCAAGCACGCCGACCACTTCCGTCCTCATGCCTGGCGCTACCGCGACTACGTCATCCGCTCGCTCAATCAAGACAAGCCCTATGACCGATTCTTGACCGAGCAGCTGGCGGGGGACGAGCTTGCGGACTATGAAGATGAGGTTACCCCGTCCATGATGAACCTGCTGGCGGCCACTGGATTCCTGAGGCAGGCGTCTGACCCGACCGACTCGCCTTCGAATGCATCGCTGGCTGAGAAGATGGATGTGGTGCACGATGAGATCAAGGTATTGAGCTCTTCGGTCATGGGTCTGACCCTGGGCTGTGCTCGCTGCCACGATCACAAATACGATCCTCTGACTCAGCGAGACTACTACCGGCTGAGTGCCATTCTGCAGAGCGCCTACGATCCCTACGACTGGTTGGACCCGACGCAGCGTTACCTGAAAGTTGCTCCGGAGGAAGAGAAGCAGGAGGTGAGTCGCTTCAATGCCCCAATTCAGGCCAAGATTGACCAGCTGGAGAAATCGTTCGAGGCCAGGGCCGCGCCGCTACGCCGGAAACTGCAGGAGACAAGCGTTTCGGCACTGCCGAAGGCGATTCGAAAGGATCTGCAGCTACTGTTGACCGTTCCGGAGCAGGAACGGAGTCCGACCCAGAAGTATTTGTCTCGACGCTTCAAGGACACGCTCGAGATTTCGAACCAGCAGGTAGCCGTTGAAGATGCCGAGTTCAAGTCCCAGCTGGAAGCACACACAGCAGCACTGGCAGAGCTCGAGAAGAAGCTACGAAAAGAGCCTGCCGTACGGGCACTGTTCGACATGGGCGGCGAGCCATCCCCCGTCTATTTGCTTCAACGCGGTGAAGCCGGTTCTATCGGCGATCGGGTCTACCCTGGTGTGCCTGCAGTGCTGCGTGTGGGATTGCCGCCCTTCCGTCCGGCTTCTCCCCGAGAAGGGGACAAATCCACCGGGAATCGGCTAGCCCTGGCCCGCTGGTTGACCCATGCGGATCACCCGCTGACCGCCAGGGTCATGGTCAACCGCATCTGGATGCACCACTTCGGTCGAGGAATCGTGGCCACACCAGCCGACTTCGGGCGCTCCGGTTCGCCCCCTACGCATCCTGAGCTGCTGGACTGGTTGGCAAACGAATTCGTACGCAGTGGTTGGAGCATCAAGGCCATGCACCGGCTCATGATGACGTCGACGGCCTATCGGCAGAGTTCTCGTCTGGGTGAGGGCGCAGCGACCGATCCCGAGAACCTGCTCCTCTCTCACATGTCCATGAGGCGGATGGAGGCCGAGGTCCTCTACGACTCCATCCTGAGAGTCACGGGCCGTCTGGATCCTCAGAGATTCGGGCCTGCAGACGAGGTCGAGAAGAAACCCGATGGTGAGGTTATCGCCAAGGGGTCCAAGAAGGGGCGGCGCCGAGCCATCTATACTCAGAGACGCCGTTTTCTGCCAATGACCTTTCTAGACCTTTTCGATTCACCGCAGATGGCGCCCAACTGTACCGAGCGCAGATACTCCACCGTGGCGCCCCAGGCTCTTCAGCTCATGCATGGATACATGGCTCGCGAGTTGTCCCGTCACCTGGCGGGCCGCTTGATAGACGCCTTTCCGGAGCGGCCCGAAAAGCAGGTTCAAGAACTCTATGTCAGGGCGCTCTCACGTCCCCCAACTTTGGCAGAAGAGCAGATGGCCCTGGCTTCCCTGTCCGATCTAGCCGACAAGTGGGTGGAGCACCTGGAGAGCCAGAGAGACGAAGCCCCAAGACGGTCCACTGCGGAGTGGTCTGCGCTGACTTCCTTTAGCCACGCGATTCTAAGCTCGGCAGAGTTCTCCTATATTGATTAGAGAGTGGAGAGATTGAGCATGCAGCGACTCATCGACAGCGATGGTTTCACCCGGCGAGAGTTCTTTTCACGATTGGGCGACGGCTTGCACGGCGCGGCGCTGGCCACTCTGTTGGCCGGTGACCTGGCGGCTAGCGGTGTCCGGACCTACGACCTCAAGCCTCGCCCACCACAATTTCAACCGAAGGCCACGTCGGTCATTCACTTGTTCATGAATGGGGGGCCTAGCCCTGCTATTTACCCGTAACTAAAGACTGGACATAGAGTTTCGTATCGTTCAAACTGAGCGGCATGAACCTCCAGAATCAGATCAAGCGTACCCTGTCGAAGCCCAAGACGATCGAGTATGTAAGCCGGCTGCTGGAGGAAGGGGATT
>JAKZYH010000109.1:0-7979 GCA_047514575.1 Acidobacteriota bacterium
ACCTACCACAGATGCGAAAGCGGAAAGGAACAGCAAGCTGCTTTCCTCGCGAAAATAACCCAGTGCCGGGCCCACCAGCAGCGCGCCCGCAGCAGCCCCAAGCAAGTCGACGAAGTAGACACGGTGAGACTCATTGTGAACCATGGCGACCGTGATGACCGTGCTGCTGAGAGCAAAAGGGCAGACCAAAACGACAGCCGTCAGGAATGATCCGGCGCCGAACGAAACGACAGCACCATAGGTCGTGACAATGGAAATTGGAAGCAGCAGAGCTGCGCCGATCATGGTTCTGAGTGGCGCATGAGTGGAAAGCTGGAAGCCGATCAACCCCCCAATCGAGATGCCTAGGAGGGCAATGGAGATCACCGAGTGGGCCGTCAGATAATCACCGAAGATGTTGAGCACGCGAAGCAGGAGCGACTGCAGAAAAATAATGGTAAAGGTGGTTCCAAAGACCCCCACAAACAGGCTCGCACCCTTCCATCTCGACACCAAGTCCAGCTCTGGTGACATTTGTGTCACCGTGGGCGTTCGACCCGGCTCGAACGCACCGAGAGCATATCCTCCAACGGCTATCAGCAGGAGCGTCAGCCCTATCATGGAACCCAATCCCGTCACCCAACCAAGCAAGAGCTCACCACTTGGGGTACTTGGCGGATAGAAATTGAAACCAGCCTTCACCAGGAATACGCTCCCCCATGCCGCCAACCAGCCGAGGGCGTAACGGTGCACCATCCTCACTCGCTGCAGATGGAGCAGAAGGAACCAGGCGAATAGAACCAGCAACAGCAGCCAGAGGCCAAACACGAGAGAAAACCCATAGGGGCTGGCCTCGGGATAGTCCGAGAAGCCTAATCGCTGGTGAAAACGAGTCATCTCCGCGATTGAAAGCCCCAGAGTCGTCGCCGCCCCTAAGACCCAAACCCAGGCGCCCGGCATCTGCTCGGAGCGTTCCCGCCGGTAGGCAAGTAGGGCGAATCCGGAGACAACAAAGAGCTGCGCGCAGGACAACCAGGACGCAAGTGTCAAGCTATTGTCCAGATTGAAATAGGACCGACGTCCCTGCCCCCAGCGATATTCCGGCCAGAGAAAGTGAGCCAAACCAAGCACTAGCTCGACTCCGATCACAGCCCAGCCTCCCCGCAGCAGCCACCTGACCGCGGCCTGATCCCTTGTGCTGGAAGCGGGGAAAACCGCCTGGTCTCGATCTTCCATGAGCCTTTCTCTCAACGTCCTCTGGTTCGGTGGCCCGATGCCTGATCTGGTCTACAGCATTACCGAAATCAACGAGTCCCCTGATTGCAACTCCTTCGTTTCGCTCGATGGGCCTGGCGCCGACGCCACCATCCGAGCAAACCGGTCGCTAAACCGCAGCACCGTTTGTATTTCTTCGAACTTCCACAGGGGCAAGGCTCGTTGGGTGTGATCTTGACCACATCTCTTCGCACGACGATCCCGAAGCGTCGAGTCCGCAGCTTTGTCCCGTGACGCATGCCGTTCTACTCCCGTCGGTCTTCAAGGACCCGATCGGTAGTCCACCGTCGGTCCCGAGCCACCAACTTCTAGCGAAAACAAAGTGCCTCTGAAGAATCTAATTCGACACTTTTCAGGCTGACTTTATGCTCTCTCTTCGAAAGCTATTCTCTCCAGTATTCGCTCGCCGACAGAAACCCACTGAGCTGCACTGCTCAGTCAGCAGTCCAAGGCAGGGAAGGCAATCCCGTGTCAGCCATGCCAACCTATCCCTTCTCTGTCCGCAGCGAATCCATCCCCTCACGCTCGAGCAGACGATAGAGAGCAACAAGAGCGGAAATATTGTGCTGAACGTAGTCGATCCGAATCTCAAAATCCGTCAGACTGCGGCGAAAACCTCCCAGAGCCCGTTCAGGGTCTTCCAGATACAATACCGACTCGGGCTGAAATTGGGTCTGCAGCTGGAAGGAAATACCGAGACCGATCGCCTCCAGAGTTGCTTGGGCCCGGCCCTGGCGCCCAAAGTCACGGGCCAGCTGATAAGCGGCTAGAAGTCCCTCCGAACGAGTTGCAGTAGGGGTGGACCGGGGCGGTCGATAGTAACTTCCAAGATGGTCAGGAGTAGCGGGATTTCGATTCTGGCGCCCCATGATGGCCTGGGCGATTCGCATTGAGTGCTTCAGATAGAGTGGCTTGGGACGAAACCGATACAGCTCGTTCAAGGCGTAGAGCAGCCAGTGATCATGGATCAGTCTGCTCGTCTGGCGTCCTCTATCACGAACATTGATTAAGTAGTTTGCGTTCCTTTCAACCGTGTCCAACCAACTCTCGTCGGGATCCAGGGTGTACAGCCGAACCAGCGCCAGCTGGGCTTCACCGGGATAGTATTGGGAGACAAAGCCTCGTGGTGATCCGCTCGGGTAATTACGCTGGTGGAGGAACTTCCCGTTCGCCTCCTGAGACTGCTGAATGTAACGCCCCAGCCGCTTTGAGAGCGCCAGGTGTCGATTGTCACCCGTCACCTCGATGTGTTTTGCGAGGGCAACCACCGCCAAAGCTACACCCCCCAGTTTGATCTTTCTCTTGTAGGCCAACACGGAGAGTTCATCCTGCCGATCACCAAAAGGTTGGATATGGCCGATCAGATAGTCGATCGCACGCTCCGAAGCTCTCAGAAGATTTTCGTCCCTGGTAGTCTGGTAAAGATCGAGCATGGAAAACACTGTGCCCGCGTGCCGAACCATGTTGTACTTCCGAGCAAGGTCGTTTGTCTTCGGACGATAGCTATAAGCGAAACGACCCTTTGGGTCGACCGAACGACTCAGATAGGCTCCACCCTGACGCGCCGCCTGGAGAAGCTGCTCCTTCGAGAGCGGACTTCGTCTGTGGTGACCCCGGTAGAGGGAGATCGTCTTCGTTCCATCGTAGAAAAAACTGAGGCAGCTGAATCGCCGAGCGGTCAAGGGACGATCTAGAGGCAAAGATCCCACTTCGGAACGCCGACGAATGTAACGGTTCATCCGGTCGAGTCGGACCTCTCTCTTGCTACTGACAAGGTCGTGTGCGACGAGTTCCTCAGCGAGAAAAGCGACCCGAGGCGGCCCTTCAAAGGCGATGCCTTGAAGGCTTCTCTCAAAATCCGTAGGAGCGATGCTACGTACCGATTCGGAATCACCGACAGACTCCACGACATCCAGCTTGATCCACCGACGGCGGTCCCCTCCAGACACCGTCCTGGGCACCCTTGCCAGGGCGTCTTGAAGTGCCGCCCTGACTCCCTGACCCGTCCCCACTGCAACGGCGGCGGCTGTATCGGCTCCACCCACTGTCAGAAAAACAATCCTGGGGCCGGCGTCGGACTGTAAACTGGAACCAAGAAAGCCAACGCTTGGCTTCCCTTTGGATAAGGATTCAAAGGCACCCTCTAACAGCTTCTGCGCCGCCGCATCATCGAGCGCGACCCTACCTTTCATATCCCCGAACCAGATCGACCGGGATGGAGCGCTGACGGTCGATGAATCCGGAACTTCGGCTGCCAGGTTGGGGACCTTCTTGTCCGAGACAGACCGGGACCCGAGAGCCTTCCGAATGAGTCGAGGCACCGGAGCACCGGCTGCCGCCTGTCGCTGTGCCATGACGAAGATGACACCGCCGAACACGGATAGCACCAGAAAAACCACTGCGAGCATCGCGGCTGCTGGACGAGCGAGAAAACGGGAGGCAAGATGGAGTCGACGACGGCGCTCGGGGGTGAGATCCAGGGCGATCGCAAGGGTGTAGAATACGACCGAAGTAGTCAAGAGGATTGCTCCTGCCATCTCCAGCCCTTCCTCCGCCAGGACTTGGTAGAGGTACCAGTCACCGCCAGCGCTCCTGAAGGTTCCCCTTACGCCTTCCAAGAGAAGCGCTATGAGCCAACAGCCGATTCCACCAAACGCACTCCACCTGGCCCTTGGACTCAGACTGAACCGATTCGAAAAGAAGACAGCAAAGTATCCAAGTACGATCAGTATCGCCGGTGCGAAGAGAACCTGCCACTGGGTCACATACTTCCAGGAATCTCCAAAGCCGACTGAAACGTGACGTACTTCTCGCCAGTAGAGGTTCTCGTGGAGAATCGTAACCTCATCCAGCGACATGAAGCATCCAACAAAGGCGACACCCAACCACAGGATCGGTAGACGAAAGCCAGCTTGGTCTGAATTGAGCCTCCTCTCCCAGTGGAAAGCCACCATTGCAGAACACCCGAATAGGAAAAAAAGCATTCCAGAAAACCAGGTCGGAATATTTCTCTCCTTGTCGAGATTAAACCAAGACACGCCCCCTTCTCGCAGATCCGAATAGAGAAGATGTAGCACACCGAAGGCCGCGACAATTGCGAACGCTCCTGCCACCCACTTCCACAGCATCCGAATGGCAGAGTGATAGGTAAGGCTATGACCTGGATTCATAACGTGGTTTGAAGGGCAACTGCCCACATACGCCAGCCTTATCGGCAGCTCCGGCCGCTGCCATCATAAGTTACGAGGTAATCCATCGACGATCCAGACCTACACTCCGTCTTTGCCGCGAGCGAAGGTACGAAATCCCTAGCCCGGCGGCACTTTCGCAACAAGTACCGCTACAAGCTGGTCTCGGCCTGGTCCAGGCCGGAGAAGTATCATGGCGGCTCGCATTCTAGCATTCCGGTTCTGTTCAGAACCACTCCGCGCCCTTTTCGACTGGCGGCTCGCACCAGGCATGCTACCGATGAATCAAGCTGGCGAAGTCAACAGCATTCGGACGCCGTGGTGCCGACAGCGACACTTCGTCAGCTGAAGAATCCGATCGGGTTAGCCAAGGAGAACCTCCTCGGTGTTCGGGAAATACAAGAATGGAAAAAGGGATTGTACTCGGCTGAAACTTCAAGAATGCGGCGCACGTCGGAACGTCCGACGGTCGCACGTCTCTGCTGTACGAACAACGCGGCGCAAGGAAGCTTCATTCCTGGACGATCCGGCGCAGACGGGGGCGGGGCTCAGCTGAGAACGGGGAAGTAGCCAGGCTGGGGAACAAGGGCAATGTGGAGAAAGTGGGAGGCTGGCTCTGAGCCAGCCTCCCAGGAAATGAGGTGACCGCGATTCTAGTTGGCCACCATATCGACGACGAGCAGACCTCCAAACTGGTCATCGAGGTTCAATGCCTTGGAGCACGAAGTGTGGACCATCAGGGTCTGGACTCGCGTCCCACCAAGATCTGAGATCCTGATGATAGTGTTGGACGCGAATTTGTCACCTGGATTTGGCGGAGTCAGCGTAATGGTCCCGGGAGGGTCGGGAAAGATCCCGGTCCCACCCAACTTAACTTCACCATCAAAGTAGGTGTCACCTTTACCGGTAGCCAGGACGTGAACCGTGTCAGGTAGACCCGGTGGTGCGTGATCCATGCACTTCGCTTTGCCTGCCTGGTCGTTGTTGCTAGCGGTACACTCGTCAGCCGTGTACTCCAGCGTCAGCGATCGGAGCTTGTTTCCGCTCCCCTTGGAGCAGTCGCTAGGCGAAGTATCATCATCATCATCATCGTCATCGTCGTCATCATCGTCATCTCCCGGAAAGAACGAGATCGGGCAGAGATTGTCACCATCCCTGTCTTTGCCGGCAGTCACCTCGAAGCTACCCGCGGGCGTGCCCGGCCCCAACGGCTTCGAACAACTTGTGTGCAACTCGAAATGCTCGACGGTACCAATGTAGATGCCGATCTTGGAGCTGAACACAGTACGTCCGGCCGCCGAAGCGAAGAACGTGAACGTCTCGCCCGGGTTGACGAAATCGTTGAAGACGAGTTGGCTCGAATTGACCTTGTTGTTGTTGTAGACCTTGACATCGACCGACGTGGAGCCGTTGTACAGCAACGTCAGTTCGCTGACCTTGCTGGCGTCCTTGGCTCCAAAGCCGCATTCCTAGCAATTCGGATCGGGATCACCGGCTGCCGGAAGCTGGAAGCTGATGAAGATCGTGTTGCGTGCATCCAGATTGGCGATTTGCAGTGTGTAATCACCATTCGGGATCGAATCAACCGTAGCATCGACGACCGGGGGAGCAAAAGGAGGTGTACCGACCGTAAAGTTTTCCCACTCTGTATCACCGGACGGGTTGTCCAGCAACCCGCAGGTTTCTGTTCCTGGACAATCGGTGTCAACCAAACAGGGCTGAGGCGCCGTCACTGAACAAAATCCGGCACTGCAGATTTCTGTTCCTGGACAATCGTCGTCAATCGAACAGGTATCAGGCGTCGTACAATGCAACCCACAGATTTCTGTTGCTGGACAATCGGCGTTAATCGCACAGGACTGACTCGTCGTCAATGAACAATTGTCGTCAACGAAGGTACTCGACGAGGCAGTCCATAACCCACCGGGAGCCGTCAACTCATAGCTGACATTTCCGGGCCAGGTAAGAAAGATATCCTGCGGATCAGGATCGTCGGCCGGACTGCCAGGGAGGGTACCCTCGGGATCGGCGTTGACCGAAGGGAAACCCGGGTCCGTCCCGAAGAAGTTCAGGTCGTCGGTGTCGTTGCCTACATCAAAATCGCCCTCCACCAATATCGTCAGCAGACTTGGTAGTGGGATCTGGGGCAGGTCCACTGGGATCGTGAAGGTGAAGGTCCCATCGTAGGTAGTTCCTCCGGGTGTGTTAAAGGACTGGCCATGACCGTTGTAGCCAATGTAACCGAGGTTGGATTTATCGTAGACGAAAATATCCGTGTCGAGCCCGCTCACTCCCATCTTGAAGTTAGCCTGCTCTTCTAGAAACAGTCCAGTCGGGCCTGAGCCAGAAGGTGTGAGATCCGGGATCCACTCCGCCACCACGTGGTAACCACAGACATTATGCACTGCGCCCCCACCTGAACCACGTTTTCCGCAGGCAGCATCACCTGGGTCTTGCGAAAAGGTAAAGCCCGTCCACTTGTCTTCGGGCATCTTCTCGCCTAATAGAACAGCTCCGCAGGTTTCTCCTATTGGACAATCGGTGTCAGCCGAACAGGTCAGAGTCGTGGTCTCTGAACAAACTGGAATAACGTCAGCAGGATCGATGTTTGCTGGAAGGGCCTGAAAATCAGGAAAGACGCTATCACCCGATATCGGACCGCTCGGATCCGCATACACGGTGTACTTCACCTCATTCATGTTAAACGCGCAGGGGCTGGGAGAACCAGAAGAAGAAGCACAGTTATCCCACTTCAGGGCTCCCCCACCCGGACCCTGGCGCGAATCACCGTCGAAGATCCAAAGTGTCCACTCGGTTAGCCCGAGCGGAACCCTGACCGAGAAATGGCGGCGATTTTGGTCGCAGGGGTCTGGGTCCGGGGTGCCTACACATGAGGGGTTGCCGATGCAGACTCCTCCGACGGCTGAGCAGTTCGCGTCAACCTGACAGTTCGTTGTCAGATCCCCCGAGCACACGTCCGGCAAATCAATATTCCCGAGTGAACTCAAACCTCGGGTCAAATTGATGAAGCGGCCACTCTGCTGATTTCCGGACTGATCGCCAGCTGTATCTGGACCCGTGTTGTCCGGAATTCCTACGCCCGGCCGCGTCTGCGCCAAAGCGGGCTGTGTGCCCACAAGTAGCGCTAGCAGGCCGACCAGAACGACTAGCGAAAACGACACTCTCGTAATCGAATTTCTTGCTTTCACTGTATTTCTCCTTACCTCAAACATGCTGATGCCAAACTCCTCTCAGTCTCTTGACACTCTACTAACTAAAATGTTCGAAAACCCTACGGTCGTTTCAAATACTACGCTTGAACGTATTCTGTCGACTCGCTCACATGACGATCAAGGTGACACCGCGTCAGTGAACCGAGTCCAACGCCACTAGCTCGTGCCCGTCCGGAAATGTGTAAGTAATTGATAAGGAAGAGGAAAGAGGGCTTTTTCAAGCTCCGAAATTGTCAGGGTCGTTTGCTAGTCTATTGGTGCAAACAACTAAACTGAAACGACTTACGACGATTTGAGGAGTTCG
>JAKZYH010000110.1:0-5247 GCA_047514575.1 Acidobacteriota bacterium
CCCCACATCGGTGCTCTTGAACAATCCCAGCGCGGCATCGGTCCCCTGGGTCTCGGTGCTGACAAAGATCGTGCCATCCGGGTGGCGCACCATGCCCAGCATCTCGTGGGCGAGACCCGTTTCCTTGCTCGGCTCGATCACGCTCACCTCCATGTCGATCTTGACGGTGAGCCGCTGAGGGTCGAGCCCCTCCTCCGACAGCGTCGGGGCGCAGCCAATCAAGGCAAGAAGTGGCAGTATTCCACTGATCATATGAGACCTCATGACACCCTCCAACCCCTTGAGCCGAAATACCTCATCAACTTCGGATTCGAGTTCGTCTGACCTGACATTCCCGTGATCGATGGCCACAGTCTATCACTACCTGGACGTAGGACCACGCGACACGGAAGCCTACGGCCGGGTGTGGCACGTCCCGCTCCTAGCCAAACTGAGCCTCTCACCAGATTCAGATTTCGTGAGGCATCGCCTCAAACCAACAGCAGTGTGTCGTGATCAAGAGTCTTTGATTGAGCCTTCCGGAAGAGAGCCGTCATCGACCCGGAGTCCCGTCTCCAGCCAGGCGGGATCAGTCGGGGAGGCAACTGTTGACGGGGAATTGCTTACGCCGCAGTGTTATTGCGCGTAGCCCAGGGTTGCAATGCGAAGCGAGCTACCCTGGGTTTGGGTCGTTCAAAACAAACACGCTACCCAAAAGGGGTTATTGCCGACCGGAAACGAATCGCAACAACGCCTTCAGCGTAGAAGAAGCAGACGACTTGAACCCAGGGTAGCTCGCTTCGCATTGCAACCCTGGGCTACACGCAGTAACGCCTTTGGCGTAGATGTGGGGCGGGGGTTTTCGTGTCTTTCGCTCCAAACTTGACTCAAATGAAACGAAAAACTTCAGACGAACTTTCTTAGTAGGGTGACCTGAACTTCCGCTTGTGAAAAGCGGCCGATCAGGGGTGATCTGCTCTGACCCCAAGCGAAAGCCAAGTAATCTATTGCTTTGGGAGGCTGGGATCCATCCCGTCCAGGACACCCCGCATGTATGCGAAGGACCGCTGCATACCGGCCAGAGGGTCTTCCGGCTCAATTTCGTATTCCAGATTGACGTAGCCTGAGTAGCCGATATCCAGAAGGGTCCGGAACACAGCCGGGACCGGGATGACGCCTTCACCAATCGCGCACTGGCTCTCGCTGTCTGAGAGGTCCCTCAGGTCTTTCATATGCATGTCCAGGAGCCTCGAGCCAGCGGCCGAGACCGCCTGCACCACGTCCGTACCTGTTCGCGCCGTGTGCCCCACATCGACGCAGACGCCCACCCTGGGATCCATTCCCTGAATCACCTTGAGAGCATCGGCGGGCGCCGGGAAGTGTTCGTCTTCCGGACCATGGTTGTGGATGGCTACCTTGATGTCGTATTGCTTGACGAACTTCTCCACTCGGGGCATGACTTGGGCGCTGGGCGCAATCACCATCAGAGGCATTCCGCAATCCCTGGCATAGTCGAAATACCTCTGGACGGCAGCGTCGCTGTCCTCTCGCATGGGAATGGTTCCGCCGCCCACGATTTCCAGGCCACCATCTTCGAACTCCTTGCGGGCAGCGCGCCGCTCCTCCCGGGAGGTCTCATAGGGAAGATGGAAGGACTTGATGTTGATGAAGGGAGTCCGGAGGGCCTTTACCGCAGCGATGGCCTGGCCCCGGGAAAGCTTGCGGAGGGAATAGCTGGCCACACCCAGATTGAAGGAGCGGGGTTTCCGGGAACCCAGGGAGAAACCGGGAGCCAGGACGCTACACGCTGCCCCCAGCAGCACGGACTGCATCCAGTGGCGCCGGCTCCTGCCCACCCTCTTCATAGGCGCGCCAGTATAACAACTGAGGGGTTGGGATCCTAGGGGAGAAAAGGATACATGGATCTTGAATCCACTCGGGGCCAGAGGGTGTCGCAAAAGTCAACATCAGGGTCCACGATGCTGAGTGAGCACGTCTCGCTTTCACCTCCGAGCGAAGCCCGCCAGAGGCTACTGAAGCCGTCTGGGTGTGCACTTACACCTTGACCTGGTTCAAGGACCGAGAGGATTTGAATCCTGAAGGGATTCCGGATTCCAGCCCAGGGTTTCCGAACCCTGGGAAACGCAAGGACAACCCAGAAGTCAACCCTGAAAGGATTGCGTAGTCAGGAGTTATGTCACTTCCAAAACTCCACGAGAAAGCTTGAATGAAGCTGTCCGCAACCCATTCAGGGTTGAAATCCAAGGGGTGGCGACGTTGACCCAGGGTTCGGAAACCCTGGGCTAGCATACGCAATCCCGTTGGGATTGACCTCGACGTTAGCCCGGATTTCTCATCGCTTGTCGTAGCGAGGCGCCGCAAAAGCCGTCCTGGCAAGGCTTGCCGACCGAGGCCCCCGCAGTCGTACTCGTGCCGTACGTCGAGGAGGCCGACAGAGCGTAACGAAGCCAGGACGGAGGTTTGCGGCGACGCAGTAGACCAGCGATGAGAAATGCGGGCTAGGACCTTGGAAACAGACGACTAAGTCTCACGGATTCAACACCGCTTATCGACAGGCGTGGTGCAGTCTGGACCCTGGCGTTGACCTTTGCGACACCCTCGGCCACCCCGAGCGGCTCAGTCTCCCAGGTGGGGACAGCGCATCACTGGAGACCCAATTTTTGGGGTAGCTCAATTTTGGGGTCGGACCAAGCTAACCCCGCAGTGCTGGCGGATTGGAAGAGAATCCCATCAGATAGCGGACCAGATGCGAGTACCCCGGGACTTGCTCGGGCGGGATCACGGTCCGAAAGTCGGTGAACGGTTTGATCCAGGAACGGCAGTAGTAGGCCAGGATGGCTCGTCGTGGGCTCGCGGTGGAGTTGGGACCGTGCCGATGCCAGGTACTGGAAAGCCAAAGGGCCAGGGAGCCGGCGGGTCCGGTCAGCGCCACCTCCTCAAGCTGTTGGGTTCCGTGCTTTTCCCAAGTGGGCTTCTTGCGGGTTTTGTGACTGCCAGGGACGACCCGAGTGGCTCCGTTCTCTTCTGTGAAATCATCCAGCATGAAGACATTCTGCGTGGTCAAAGCGAAGTCCGGCAGCGGCTCCGGCAGCTGTCCCAAAGGGACATCCACGTGCCAGGCACCCCCTGCTGTCTGGGGCCCCACACTGGTGGCGCTGCAGTCGGACAAGACGCAGTCGGGTCCCAGGACGGCACGAACCAGCCTCAGCACGGTGGGGTGCTCGACAAGCTGGGCAAAGATCGGGTCCTTGGCCAGAAGGTTCCAGATGCGCTGGGACCGATCGTGGTCGAAGAGAGTCGGCAAGTGCAGGAAGAGCTTGAGCACCTGGTCGATCGGGACCGGCCAGGGGGTGTCGTGGTTGAGCGCCCGGTCGTGGCGGATGCGCCGCAGCAGACGGCCCAGCTCGGCCTGACTCACGGGGTAGCTCTGCGCCAGATAAGCCTCGATCTCGGCGTCTTCGGCGCCGGAGTCTCCTTCCTGCGGATCGAAAGGGTGCTCGCGCTCGGCCTGGGAAAGCGCATCCACCGCTGTCCTGAGAGAGACCAGTTGCTCGGCTGAGAGCACCCTGGGGATGACGATATAGCCCTGCTCCTGGAGCCGGAAGAGCGCAGCCTCGGAATCGAAGGTTTCGTCGGGAGTTTCACTCATTGCATCGCCTCGTCGATGTCTTCGGAGCTGAGCCGCCAGTAGTTGTCGAGATTGGCGACCACATCGACCATGAATCTTTCGCAATGCTCCATCGCTTTGGGATCGTCGCCGAAGTGATCGGCGAGCAGTGCCAGTGACAGTTGACGCGGGCCGTCGCCTTCATAGGTCCATTCGAAGCCGGCTTTCGAGAACGTCCTCAAATCGAAGCGCGGGTCCAGGGGTCGGCCGTCGACGGTGACGGTGGCGCCTTCCAGATGTCGGCCGCCTTCGTAGATCTTCATGGCTTGATCACAGATCGGCCGCCCGGACCCAGATTCCCATCGGGATCCCGATGACGAGGCTGACCGTCCAGCGGGCCATAGGCGTCCAGCCCAGCTCGCCGGTGATCAGCATCGCAAGGACCACGACCGCGATGCCGACGATGAAGGCGCCGTTCAAAGATGACCCGGAGCGCTTGATCCTTCTTGGGGCTTGGGCCATGGCGGCGTCAGGCCGGCGAGGTTTCGGTGCGGGGGACGCCGGCGCCCGGGTCGTCCGACCGGCCGATGATCCGGCGCGGATTGGGTTTCACGTGGCGATCCGAATAACCGTTGAACAAATGTCCGAGGGCCCCGCGCTTCAGGTCGGAGGTCCCGAAGAGCCAGTCGGCTAACGGATAGGTCAGGTTGAAGTTTCGTTCCATCATCTGATGCGTGTTGTGATGGGCGATGTGGTGGCGCCGGATCGTGTTGATGAACGGAATGCGCTTGACGATGCGGTCGTCCTTCACGTGGCAGCAGAAATGGAAAAACTCGTAGTTGAGGTACATGAAGATGTTGGTCGTCATCAGCAGCCAGCCCATGTCAGGCCGGCCGACGAAAATCAGCGTGAGGGTCGGGGGCAGCGAGATCAGCATGAATGTGACGAGGGCGTAGGGCGGGAAGAAGACGATGCGGAAGTCGCGCAAGTTGTCGATCGACGGTTCGTGGTCGGTGAAGAACTGGTGGTGCGACAGCGTGTGGCGCGTATAGATGGCCATGAAGAAGTTGCCGAAACCCTTGATGGGACGGTGCATGACGAAGTGGTGGATCCACCATTCAAAGACATTGGCGAACGCCATGACGATCGGGATGATCAGCCACTCATACCATGCCGGGTCTTCGATCTGCCAGAGGCAATAGCAGATGCCGGCGATGCCGATGGCAAAGATCATCAAGACATGAAGCGGTCCGTTGTAGAGTCTGGCGATGCGCCGGCGATAGTCCTCGCGAAACGCGGCCTGACGTTTGGGCATCGTGTCACCCATGGGAACGCCTCCTTCTCGAAACCCCGGTCCGGATGAGACTGCTTACAAGATCAGGTATTCTATCACGTGATTCTGCCCAAAAGGGAATCCCAGCCCGACCTCGAAATGGACAAACGACTCCTCTGACTCCTGACCACCAGGTCCTACGAGACGAGGTCGTGCTTCTGACCGTGGGCCTGCGTCACAGAAGTGGGGTAAGTCAGGCCGCTCGGTCTTCCCAGTAGTCCTCGAGGCGCCCGGAGTGGAAAACACAGCGTAGAGCACTGATGGCGTTGGCTCCTCTGACAGACCACTCCATTCCTGACTGTTTGAG
>JAKZYH010000111.1:0-21428 GCA_047514575.1 Acidobacteriota bacterium
CACCAACCCACAATCCAGACCCAGGTAGTTTGGGAATTGGTACCTTGGCCCTTGGGACCTTCACTTCTTAGTGAGTCATGGCGTAGACGATGTAGTTGATCCCCAGTTGGAAGGCGAGATTGGCGTAGCGGCGGGGGTACACCTCTACTTCGGCCCATTCCCAGGCGTCGCCCAGGTCCACGTTATGGTTGATCATCACCATGAGCCGTCCATTCTCGTCCTGAATACCCATGTAACGAGCCTTGAAGCCGAACTTCTCCCAGGTTCTCCCAGTGTACACATACTGGAGTCCGGGAATCTGAATCAAGCGGTCAATGTCGTAGTAGCAATGAAAAATGGGGTGAGACAAGGGAAGGTCGATGGGCTCGTATTCTGGAAGGACTTTCTTGATCTGCCGATAGAAATGGTTCCACTCGTAGGAACCGTGAAAATCGTCGACTACCAGGAAACCTCCCCTCAAGAGATACTCCCTCAAGCGGTTTACCTCCAGTTCGGACAACGTCATATTCCCCACTTCCACCGCATACAGAAAAGGATAGTCGAAGACCTCTGCGTCAACGATGGGAAGCGCCTTGTTTTCGGAAGAGACGAAGGTGAAGTCGCTTAGTTTCTGGAGCCCATAGAGGAACTGTTGGTCTGCTTTGGGATAGTCCGTTGCCCATCCAAACCCCCTCCAGCCCTCACCTGAGTAGATCAGGCGCAGAAAGGTGAAGTCCGGCAGTCGCTTTTTCCCTTCCGGCGCTCCCCAATCGGTCGACGCTGGCAGGAAGAAGAGCATCGAGACAACGACGACTAGAGTGAAAGACGAGATCTTTCGAACCATCTGGTCAACCCGGGTTTCTCATCGCCAGTCGTAGCGAGGCGTCGCAGGCGCCGTCCTGGCAAGGCTTGCGACCGAGACCACTCGTGGCGAGCCACCGGAGTCGTACTCGTGCAGTACGTCGAGGAGGCCGACCGAGCATAACACAGCCAGGACGGATGTTTGCGCAGCTACGGATGATTGCGGCGCCGTAGTAGACTGGCGATGAGAAATGCGGGATAAGATCATTATATAGTTGTGACAACTCTCGCGCTCGATTGGCCACGAGGTCTCCAGAGCGCCGGCCTGGTCAACTAGAGTGTCTGAGTGAAACACCAGCGACGCCTACTATGCTACTCCCTGGCCATTCTGCTCTTCGAAACAACCTCGCCGACGCTATTCGCAGGCGACGAGCCGTTGTCAGAGAGCCAGTTCCAACAGCGGATCCTCGATTGGAGCGAGGCCCCGGGCTATTTCGATACGGACAATTTCATCTCCAATGAACCCTCCTATCTCCATGTGGTTCCACTTCTATTGAAGATCGCGCCTTCCCGTCAGGCCTACATCGGAGTCGGACCGGATCAGAACTTCAGCTATATCGCCCACCTCAAACCGAAGATCGCGATTATCTTGGATATTCGGCGTGACAATCTGCTACAGCACCTCTATTTCAAGGAATTGTTCAGGGTGGCTAACGATCGCTGGGAATATCTTTCCTTCCTCTTCGCTAAACCGCTGCCGGCCCAGATGGAGCGCGACCCAGCTTCCGATGCGAAGGCGCTGGCGAGTCGTTTTCGGGAGATCCACTCGTCAGAGACCTATTTTGAAGAAAACTTTGCTCGCTTCTGGGAATCGCTTCAGAGCCGGTTTCCGCTCCTGGTGCAAGAGTCCGATGAGCCCATCTTCTACAGGATGGCGTCGGCGTTCTTTCGAATGAATCTGGATCTGAAATTTCAGAGTCACCGACGTTATCCTCGCCCTTTCTATCCGAACTACGAGGATCTGATCACGGCCGCAGATAAGGAGGGTCGGCTCCGACATTATCTGAACAACGACGAAGCCTTTGAGTTCCTGAAGCGGATGCAGGACGATAATCGCGTGCTTCCTGTGGTAGGGGACTTCGGCGAAGGCAAGGCCCTCAGGGCGGTGGGTGAGTATCTGCGGCAGCAAGGTTATGTGCTGGCCGCCTTCTACGTTTCGAACGTCGAGTTCTACCTGCTTCGCAGCGGCAGGTTTTCGCGCTTCGCCAGCAGCATTGCCGACCTGCCCATCAACTCCAGCAGCGTCTTCATTCGCAGCTATTTCAGCTACTGGCGTGAACACCCTGAGACGGTGCCCGGCCACTACGTGACCTCGCTCCTCCAGTATGTGGAGCGGTTTGTTGGGCTGAATGCGAAGCAGCCCTATCAGGACTATTGGGATGTTGTCATGAGGGATTACATCCCGGCTCTCAACCCCCTCCCTTGACTTCTGCTGGCTCTGCCTTTCTCATTTGCCTTTCTTCCTTGCTGTTTCCCCTGACTGTGCCCAGCTGCGGCAATCATCTTCCTCTTACTGGGTTGGAAGGTAGTTGAGCACGGGCTGTCAGCTCGGAGGGCAAGGCAAGGGCAAGAGAAAGGGGGGAAGGCAAAAGGCACAGGCAAAGGGAGGGCTGCGACCCGGCTACTCCTTGGAATCGATTGCCGAAACCAGTTGCTGGGCAAGAAGCGGTGCTTGTTTGTCGTCGTGCTTCATATAGAGAAACACGTCCCGCTCCTGAAGTGACAGCCATTCTGCCCATCGAGCCAGGTCAGAATCGGAGTAATCCGCTCTACGCAATCTGATGTAGACAAAGTTCCCGGTGATTTCCATCACGGCGTCCTGCTCATCGGTTTCGACCAACACCAGCGAGGCCTCGTGCTCCCCCAGTAGATCGTAGGTGTCCTGAGAGAACCAGGAGTCGTGACGAAACTCCAGAGCAAGCTGCTGCTGCTGGCTGTAGGTTTGGAGGAACGCTTCCAGGACTGGCAGGCTCTTGCGGGCGTAGGGTGGAAGCTGTACCAGAAGACATCTCAGTTTCGGACCAAGTGCCTCGGTGCCCTTCAGGAACCAGCCCATCTCCTCATCGACCTCGCGCAAGAGCTTCTTGTGCGTGATTCTGCGATTCAGCTTGACCGAGAATCGGAAGCTTTCCGGAACCTTCTGCGCCCAGCCAGCCGTCGTTGCCTCGGAAGGGAAGCGATAAAAGGTGTTGTTGATTTCAGTGGTAGAGAGGTGTTGAGAATAGAAGTTCAGGTAATCCTTCGCCGGCAGCTTGTCCGGATAGAAGACTCCCTTCCAACTGGAGTAGGAGAAGCCGGAGGTGCCAATATAGATCATTGTATCCCCGCTTTTCAGGATCTGAACAGAGTCGGACACGATTGGCTATCGGCCCCCATTCTTGTACCGCGCACGAAGACTCTAATGGATCTGTGCCGCCAAGAACAACTCGGATTCAATTACGGTTTCAGAAGAGATCGATGGTTTTTTCTATTTGACTATGCTAAAAAAGCGAGAAAGGCCTACCAATTTTAGGGAGGAGCAATGATGAGAATACTCAGGCTTGGTTTTTTGACGGTCTTCGTTCTCTTCACTTCTGTTACTTGTTCTCAACAGCCCGCGGGGGATGCTGACAGCGCATCTGCCCCCAAGAAGGAAGAGCCGCCCCCTCCGCCCAAGGGTGATCCGGTGGTGACCATCCAGACCGAAAAGGGGGATATTGTAGTTCGGTTGCTGCCTAAAGTAGCACCAAGAACGGTGGATCGATTCCAGAAGATGGCAGACCTCGGCTTCTACGCCCGAACCACCTTTCACTACGTCAGCTCCGGGTTCATTCAGGGTGGCGACCCTTCCTCGAAGAACAACGATCCCTACGACGATGGCAAAGGCAATGCTGGCGAGTGGATCACCGCGGAGTTCAGCGAGGACTACGAGGTGGACCGAGGTGCAGTGGGCATGATGCGAAAGGATGACCAACCTGATTCGTCCAGCTGCCAGTTCTTCGTGGTCCTCAAGCGCAAGAAGGAATGGGATGGCAAATACAATATCTTCGGGGAAGTCATCGAGGGTATCGAGGTAGCTGACGCGATTGCGAAAGTGCCCACCATCAAGAAGGATTCCAAGCTCGCCAACCGCCCGTCCGCCAAGCAGACGATCAAGGGAATGCGATTGGAGTATCGAGAGTTTCCTGACGAGGCCGAGGAGCCCGAGTCCAGTTAGGGTTCGAGCGAATGTGACTTAGTGGATTGACGGGGGTAAGGCAGGCCAATCCTCCACTGATCCGAAACAAGCAGCTTCCCTGAGAACGCTTTCTCAGTTGGCCTTAGGGTCTGCGCAAGAATAACTTGGTAGAATTGGCGCTCAGATTTGTGCCAGATTTGGCCGCGAACGATTGAGCGAAACCGCAGGCGAAGCCAGGCCTACGTTGAGGATTTCGCGATTGAGGAGCGGCCGAAGATGGTGTGAAGCTGAGATGCCAAAATGCCAAGTTATTTTTGCGCAGGCCCTTAGTGTGTCTCGTCCCTTGATACCGACACCAATCAACCCGCCGCCCCACCAGCGTTTGTCGCGCTCGAGATCCCGCAGTCTGGTCGCATAGAGGAAATGACAACATCCTGGTGGTCAAGAAGGATCAGTCGGCGCGCTCACGGGACATCACCCTTCCTGGTGATGGAGGTACTCGAAGAAGCAATCAAGCTCGAGAAGCAGGGTCGGGATATTGTTCACTTGGAGGTGGGGGAGCCTGACTTTCCCACCCCTGAGGTTGTTGTCGATGCTGGGATCCGAGCCTTGAGGGAAGGTCGCACGCGCTACACCCACTCGCTGGGTCACCTTGAGCTTCGGGAAGCGATCGCCTCATTCTACAGAAAGACCTACGGAGTGGACGTCTCCTCGAGCCGAGTGATCGTCACTGTAGGCAGTTCAGGGGCCATGCTGCTCGCCTTCGCAGCCCTGCTGGACCCGGGGACGGAAGTTCTGATGTCGGACCCTCACTATGCCTGCTATCCCAACTTCGTTAGCTCTTTTGGGGCTCTCCCTGTGCAGATTAGGGTTCACGAGGAGGACGGGTTTCTGCTGGATGCGGAAGCTGTCCGTAAGCGGGTGGGACCCCAAACCAGAGCCCTGGTTCTCAACTCCCCGGCGAATCCCACCGGGAGTATCACGCCATCCGACCGCATAGCGAAGCTTTGTCGGGCGGTAGAGGGAAGGGCCGTCGTTGTTTCTGACGAGGTCTACCACGGTCTGGTCTACGAGGGCCGAGCCCACACTGCACTCGAGTTTTCCCCAGATGTAGTTGTGATCAACGGCTTTTCCAAACTCTTCTCGATGACTGGGTGGCGTCTGGGGTACGCGATTGTGCCCCCAGAGATGGTGCGACCCATGCAGAAGCTGCAGCAGAATCTTTACGTTTCTCCTTCTGATTTTACACAGGTGGCTGCCCTGGCCGCCTTGACCAGCACAGCTTCCGATGTAGAAAAGATGAGAGAGAGCTACCGGGCGCGACGCCAGATGGTTCTGGAATCTCTACACCGGATGGGACTCGAGGTTCCCGTGCCTCCCACGGGAGCCTTCTACGTATTTGTCAACGTGAAGCGTTACACCCAGGACGTCCGGGACTTTGCCTTTCAACTGCTCCAGAAGGCGGGAGTGGCCGTGGCGCCTGGCATCGATTTTGGCATCAGCGGCGAGGGGTTCATCCGAATATCCTATGCCAATTCTCTGGCCAATCTGAAGGAAGGGATGAGACGCCTCAAGGGCTTTCTCGGGAAAAGGAACGTCTGAACGTCGACACGTCTGAACGTAGCACGTTGCTGAGGAAGGCATCTCTTGATAGCTGAGCAAACCTGCCAGCAATATGGACAACTCCGGCAGAGCCGCGAACGACTTGACTCGTTGGCGAAATGAGGCCAAGTTTCGAGGAGAGAGCTGGACAACAGCAACGCACAATCTCGGCCGCTCACTCCGGACCCTGATCAGCTTCTGCCGCCGCGACATCAGGACGACCAGGCACTATGGGAAAAGTGGTGAGAGTGGAACGAGGATCTTCACTCGAGGCCCGATTGGTACGCAGGGTGAGTCCTGCAACCGGTCGATTGCTGTCCACCGTAACCAGACCCTGCATCTCCTGAGCCTGATCGGCGACCTCTCCCACCTCGGCGAAGAATTCCCAGATGAAGCCCGCACGGTGGTGTCCAAGGAGCAGCGAGATGTTGGCCTCAGCCAATAGGTTGAAGGACGTGTCATATAGGCGCAGGACCAACTGGGCTTCACTACCCTGGCCCGCTTCTCGAACGTCGTCGTCAGGATAGACCAAGGCCAGCCCCGTATCCTTGTCTCCTAAAGAGTCGAGAAAAAGACTGAACTGATCCAGAGTCGAGGTCGCTGGGACTCCGGTCTCATACAGGACGTGTCCCGTGGCCGCGTCGGAGCCGGAGAAGAGAATGACTCCGCCGACCTGGGATCCGGCGATGAGCCGTGCGTAGCCCGCCCGGAGTGGGCCGATTCCTGAAGTCCGGAGAAAAGTCGACTCCCCGCGCCGCAGAAAGAGCTGGAATCGGGATCCTGTACCCAGCTCTCCCAGGTCCACGACCATCGATTCCCTCGCCCTGCTGAAGAACTCGACTACGACGTCCGAGTCGTCGCCGGTATTGCTCAAGACCAGGACCGATCGAAGCCGAATTGTGCCGTCGCTGCCGTCAGCTACCTGGGGAAAGTAGGAAGTCTGGGCCTGATCGAATTCCAGACGCAAGATGCTACCGTTGTAATCAACCAGGTAGAGCTCGCCCGACTCGTCTTCGCCGAAGGAGCTGATGGACAGGCCCGAGCGAAGCTGCTCGCTGCGGATCCAACTCGATCCGCTCCTGACCAGCGAAAAGATTCGCCCCGTCTCAAAGTCGCCAAAGATGTAGGCTCCGCGAAAGACGGTTGATCGGGATCCGCGGTAGACGTATCCTCCAGTCACCGAACGTCCCTCTGTTCTCCCGTATTCGGCTATGGGTGGAACCAGGCCGGACGTATTGCAGCCGGACTGAGAAGGGGGGAAGCAGTGTGTACCCTCCATGATGTCCCAGCCGTAGTTCCCTCCCTTCACCACGAGGTTCACCTCTTCCAAGAGGTCCTGCCCCACGTCAGCTGCGTAGAGCTCTCCGGTCACCCGATCGAAGGAAAAGCGCCAGGGATTCCGCAGACCAAAAGCCCAGATCTCTTGTCTGACTCCAGACTCGCCGACAAAGGGATTGTCAGGGGGAATCGAAAACGGGAAGACGCCGTCTACATCGATCCGCAGGATTTTCCCGAGCAGGGTGTTTCGGTTCTGGGCCAGGCCAAAGGGGTCCCCTCCGAAGCCCCCGTCCCCCGTGCCTACATAAAGATAGCCGTCGGGCCCGAAGGCAAGATGACCTCCATTGTGATTGCTGAAGGGCTGATTGAATTCGAGCAGGACCCGCTCGCTTGGGCTTGCCGAGTCGGGGTTCTGGGCCGAGGCTCCGTACTCTGCGACGACGCTTCTGATTTCTCCTGGCAGCGCGCGTGTGTAGTTTACGAAGAAGCGTCGATTCTCTTCAAAGTTGGGATGGAAGGCGATTCCCAGGAGACCCAGCTCTCCGCCGGAGAGTACTCTCGGGCGAATGTCCAGGAAGGTAGTGAGAACAGGACTGGACGACTGCCAGATCAGAATTCGACCGGCCTGCTCGACGATGAATAGCCGCTTGGTGCCGTCTCCGCTGTGGGTGACGTAGACCGGACTGTCGAGGCCTGAGACCACCGGGACAAGGCTGATGTCGGCAGCCGAAACGATCCCCAGCCAGCAACCGATCGTCCCGAGGAGGGCAGCTGATTTGGGCGCCGTAGCGGAGAGTTTGCGAATAGTACGGGTCCGTGTCCTAGACTGCATTTCGGCGTTTGTTCCTACAGCGAGCCTTCTTGATTCCCAGGTTCATCTTACCGACCCGGTTCTGCAGATGGCAATGGCGGAGATTTTCGTTTGATTTCTTCCCCTGCGTTGCGTAGTTTGAGAAATTCGGTAGGGCTTTTTTGACAGGAGGAACCATGAGCCTCGAGGGTAGAGTCGCGTTGATCACGGGGGCGAATAGAGGGATCGGAGAGGGCTGCGCCCTGGAGCTTGCGCGCCGGGGTGCAGATATAGCAGTGAACTATCGTCGTCACCGTGAAGAAGCCGAGGCTGTGGCGGAAGCAGTCAGGAGCCTGGGTCGACGTGCAATCGTTTTGCAGGGAGACGTGTCAGACCGCCAAAAGGATGAAGAGCTGGTTCGCTCTACCGTCTCCGAACTAGGGAGTCTGGACATCCTGGTTGCCAATGCCGCAGCCAGCATTCGGAAGCCATTCATAGATTTGACCGAGGAGGATTTGCATTTCACCATCGATATCTGCCTCTGGGGTGTCATCCATTGCTGTCAGTTTGCCGCTCGGCAAATGGTGGCCCAGGGTCGAGGGGGGAACATCGTTGTCGTCAGCTCGGTCCACGCGGTCCTGCCGATCAAGCACTCGCTGCCGTACAACACAGCCAAGGCAGGGATCAACCACATGGCCAGGACCATGGCAAGTGAGCTGGTTGGGGACGGGATCCGAGTCAATATTCTGGAGCCTGGTTGGATTGACACTCCCGGCGAGAGAACCTTCTCCAGCGAAGATGAAATCAAGGAAGCGGGCGAGCGCCTGCCCATGAGTCGCCTCGGAACCATAGACGAGATCGGAAAGGGAGTGGCATTCCTGGTAAGTGATGATGCCAGCTACGTGACCGGTTCCACCCTGCGAGTCGATGGCGGATTCGTGTTGCCGCCACCCGGGTTCTAGAACAACCAGGTCTTTTCACCACGTCTCTAACAAGGAGAAACAAATGACCGTTCGAATATGCCGCTACCGCAGAGGAAGTCAGGCGGCCGCGGCCCTTTACCGCGATGAGACAATCATAGATCTCCAAGGTTTGAACGACCGATACGGCGGAGGCGCCCTGGAGGACCCGATTGATTGGGGCAACTCGCTGCAGTTTCTCCCTCATGGCGCCCACGCTGCCCATGCCAGGGTACTGGCGGACCACTACGAACAGCTGGGCTCGGAGGCGCAATCCGACTTGAGTCAGAGCTCCTCTTCGGTCGACCTGCTACCACCCATTCCCACGCCCATCAAGTTTTTCCTCCTGGCAGGGAACTATGCGGAGCACATCCAAGAGGGGGGTGGTCAGGTGGCAGAGCGAAGCCGGACCTTTCCCTACGTCTTCATGAAGCCGGCCAGCACTACCCTGATCGGATCGGGAGCGACTATCGTGCTGCCCTCTCTATCGCCCGAAACCATCGATTGGGAAGCGGAGTTGGCGGTCGTCATAGGCCAGCGCTGCAAGGCAGTTTCGGCAGCGCAGGCCCTGGACGTAGTCGCGGGCTATACGCTTGTCAATGACATATCCAACCGCCAATTCCGCCCCAATCCCAGCCGTGATCCCCGTCCCAAGGATGGGTTTTTCGACTGGCTTCATGGGAAGTGGTTTGACTCCTTCGCCCCTTCGGGACCCTGTGTCACATCCAGCGAAGATCTGCCTGATCCCCAGACCCTACGCCTGCAGCTGAAGGTGAATGGAGAGACCCAGCAGGATTCTCACACCAGCAAGATGATCTTCGGTGTAGCAGAGGTCATCGAATTCATCTCTGGCTTCGTCACACTCGAGCCGGGAGACCTGATCTCGACTGGGACCGCCGCCGGAGTCGGCTCGCCCCGGAAGAAGTTCCTCCGGCACGGGGACACGGTAGAAGCCGAGATCGAAGGAATAGGTCTCGTGACGAATCCCGTCGCGGACGAACCTGCGGGTTGACCCCTACTAGACTTCAATCACCGGGTTTTCCAGAGTTCCAATCTTCTCGATTGTTATCTTCACCCGGTCTCCCGGGAGCAGCGAGATATCTTCCGGAGGGACCAGGCCGGTTCCAGTGAGCACCACGGTGCCATCAGGTAGGGGATTGTGCTTTCTCACGACGCCCGCCAGCTCCTGGCAGGTACGAACCATTTCGGCAGTTGACGTTTGTTCCGAGAAGATCGTGTTCCCTTCCCTGATGATCTCGCATTGAACCGTGAGTTCGTGGGGATCAGGTATGTCGCCTGGGGTCACGATACAGGGACCGATGGCGCAGCACCTGTCGTAGATCTTCGCCTGGGGTAGATAGAGTGGGTTCTCCCCCTCGATCGAGCGGCTGCTGACGTCGTTGCCAATGGTGTAACCCACGATCTCATCCCCATAAAGGACAAAAGCCAATTCGGCTTCCGGAACGTTCCAGTTCGAGTCTCCCCGGATACCGATGGCTTCAAACGGGCCAACGCATCGCTCTGCTGTAGCTTTGAAAAAGACTTCGGGACGCTCCGATCGGAATACGCGCGCATAGACTTCAGGTAGCGAGCTCTCCTTCTGGCGTTCATCGCGGCTCAGCCCATAGGTCACACCGGCAGCCCAGACTTCTTTCGGAACAAGAGGAGACAGCAGTTGAAACCCGAGGGTTTCCAGCTCCGCAAGCGTGGTGGTTGGAGAGTATCTTCCCCTGAGGTTCTCGATCAGATCTTCGGGGGACGAGCCTAACTGTTGAGCCAGCCCAAGGAGGTCTTCGAACTCTCTGATTGGCGAAGGAGAGCCCAAGTCAAGAAGCTGGCCTGGCTGGACCTCAATCAGCGGGACGATCCCTCCGAAATCGTTTCGATAGCGATAAAATCTCATTTCCCCCCTTTTCTGCCGCAATTATACACATTGGTTCAAGCTGGCTATCGTGCACAAGTCCAGGAAGTCCGGCTTCGGCGCAAACGCTGGAGCCCCTGTCCCCACAAGCGTTCAGCCGGGTGTCGTAGGTTGCTGGTCCCGTATTGCCACGATTGGTCGCTATCTTCATCCTATTCTCCTGGAGCTTTTCAAAAATGGGCTGCCAGGGGGTATGAAGTACTGGAGCAAGACCTCGCTTCGAAGAGCTTGATCAGGTCTCGACTGGGTGGGCTGAGTGCACTCGCCTACATCGGCGTGTTCTTTTCTGTCCTGTTTGTCTGCTCGCCTTTCTCGGCCGCAGTCCTCGGCCAACATGACTACTTCGTCGTTCAAGGATCGGATTTTATCGAACAGACGCAGTTCATATTTCTGGGCAAGGTGATCGGCCTCGAGAGCTATCACTCTGACAACGGCGAGTTCATTCTGACCCGTTACACCTTTCAGGTCGAGGAAAGCATAAAGGGAGCACAGGCGGAGCAACTCGAGATAGTCGAATATGGAGGGACTGTAGGCGAAGAGACGGTGACTGTTTCACACAGTCCCGCGTATGGACTGAATCAGGAATACCTGGTTTTCTGCTATGTCGATCCGCTCCAACAGAACCGTACCCTGGGGGGACCACTGGGGAGGCTTGCAGTTCTTCAAGACCGGCAAGGCAAGAGGGTAGCGCGTCTTTACTCATCACATCCGATTCTGCAGGTCCTGCCAGAACCGCAGGCACAAGTTCTCTGGGAAATCGGAGCTCTCGCGGGGCAGCTTCGGAGTTTGCTGCAAGGGTCATCCCATGAAACGGACTAGTTGGAAGTACTCGTTTCTGTTGGGTGCTTCAATGCTGGCAGGAGCGTCCCTGAGCGCCTACGTGGTGTCTACCAGGCCCGATGGGGACACCCCGACCTGGGATCAGAGCGAGTACCCGGTCGAAGTACGGATGTGGGAGGGCTTTACGGATGGACTGGACCATGTCGTAGATGGAAGCAACCCACGATTGGTCATTGCCGAGGCGGTGGAACGCTGGGCCAGAGTGTCGTCAATCGTGCTGAATCTGGGGGAGGACGCGGCCACCCAGGATGTGGGGTTGGGCGACGATATCAATCTCATCACCGCAGCAGATACTCCAATAAACCGGAGTGTTCTTGGCGCCGCCCTGGGCGTCTCGTTGCGGCGCTCGATTGGAAATCGGATCATCGAGGCTGATATCGCTATTAACCCAGGGAAAACCTGGAGCACCATCGAATCTACTGATAGGAGCATCGACAACCTTCTGGACGTCGTCCTTCATGAGTTAGGACACAACTGGTTCTTGGGCCACACCATCCTGCGGGACGCCACCATGTACTTTGAGGGTGGAGCCTTCGGTTTCGGATTCAATTCCTTGAGCTGGGACGACATTGCCGGCATCAACGTTGGCTATCCTCTGCCTGGGAGGGATCAGATCACAGGCACCCTATCGGGCCGCGTGACCATGGACGGTGCTCCCGTCTTCGGTGCCTTCGTGGTGGCGGTCGACGAATACGGTGTCGTGGTCGCGAGCGCGATCACACTGACCGATGGGGCCTACAGGCTGCAATTCTTGCCCAAGGGTAGGTATTCGCTCTACGTAGAGCCGCTGGACGGCCCGATGACACCCAAAAACGTCACCGGTGGCATCTTCGATTCCACTCCGGTCGTCACGAACTTTCTTCCCGCTTTCTACGACAACAGCCTGGAGCCTAACGTTACAGTCGATGCCGATGTCACGGGCATTGACTTCAATGTTGTCTCGGGAAATTCCGCGGTGGATCCTCTCTTTGTGGGCACCGACTTTGACACCATGGGATCTTCGTTGACCAGTCTGAATGCCACCGTATTCCAGGGCCTTAACACCAATGTGGTGGTGCGCGGGAACGGCGTAGGGTCTGTGCTGCCGGGCCAAGGCCTGTTCTTCTTGGGGTCCGACCTGAGTGCCGGGTCGATCGTTGGCATCGCCGGCTTTGGCCAGACCGCCACCAAGTGGTTCCCGGTTTCGGTTGGTCAGGATGCTGCTGTAGGGCCGCGCTCAGTCTTTCTGAGGACCGACCAGGAATTCGGTGTCATGTCTGGGGCTCTGGAGATCTTCGACATTCTCCGCTTCGGAGAAGCCTTTGCCCAATTCGCGAATTTGCCTGGAGCCTCGACCTCTGAGTTCTTCCTCATCAACACTGACCTGGTTCGACACTCCGACGGCAAGATCTCTCTAAGAGACGAGATTGGCAGGCGCCAGCCAGAGAATCTGTTGTCTCTGGCCAGGGATCATTTGGGAGACTATCCTTTTGGTCTGTCTCCTGGTGGTTCTCTTTCGGTCCGAAGCAGCGATGGGACCAGTTTTGTCGGATCGCTTCGAGCCCGAGCCGCGACCTCCATCGGCGGTGCGGTCCTTTTTGAAGGCCCCTTCGGGACCACCGGTGTTGGTGCAAGTGAGCCTCTTCACTACTTCATCGCTCCGGTAGAGATCAAGGGTGGGGGGAGCACCAACACCGGATTGGCGATTACTAATCTGGATGATCGACCCGTTCAGATATTTATTCAGGTCCAGCGCAAGGACGGGAGTCCCTTGCGAAGTAACATAATCGAACTTCAGGGTAATGGTCACATCGCTCGGTTTGTGCGTGAGAAGAACGACTTGCAGTCACTGGTTCCGGGAATCCCCGCAGACTTTCAGGGGTCAGTGCTGGCCACGGCCAATCGGCCTATCGCAGCCACCGTGATTCGACTTGCACCCAGCGCCTTCACCACTTTTCCCGTGGTCCAGAACCGGATCTCGACCCGAAGCTTCTATGCCCAATTCGCCCATTTAGGGGATCTGACTTCGGTACTGCTGCTGGTCAACCCATCCCCCACTAGCACCGCCCAGGTTCAGATCCAGGTGCGGGATGCCTCTGGGACTGAAGCTCCGGTGACTCTGGGCGGCAGTTTTCTGGCCAAGGGCCAGATGAATCTCACGATCGCCCCGCTTGGGTGTGTGATCCTGCCCACTGGCGGCCAGCAGATGGTGCTGGGATCGGTCGAAGTCTTCTCTCGGATTCCGGTCGGGGGAGTCGTCCTTTTCGAGTCTCCATCGGCGGGAACTGCCGGCGTCGGCGAGAGTGCTCCACTTAGAGAAGTGGTAGTGCCGTTGACGCGAGACCTGGAGGCGGGTATCGATACCGGTATCGCAGCTGTCAACACCGCGGACCATTCTCTCACTCTGGTCGTGACGGTGCGAAACGGGGCCGGAACCGTCATTCGGGGACCCACAGAGGTCAATCTGATGCCCAGGCAGCAGCGATCCGAGTTTCCGAACCAGAACTGGCTTGACCTGAACCTGCCCAAGTCGTTTACCGGTTCCCTCTGGATCCAGGTGCAGGAACCCAGCGGCGCAGCTGCCTTTACCGTCATTCGTGTGTCCCCCAGTGTCTTGACCACCTTTCCAGCAATCGCCACCGTCAAACCCGTGACCCCAGCCGGCTAACTGCGTTTGGTTAGAATTCTTCGCGACTTTTGAGTCAAGTCTGGAACACGAGACACAAGAATCCATTCCACACCCACCCCGAAGGTGTTACTGCGTGTAGCCCAACTATAAGGGTTGCAATGCGAAGCCAGCTACCCGAGCCGAAGGATCGAAAGGCAAAAAGGGAGTAGGCCGAACCACCAGCCAGTTGCTATCATTCGTCGAGGACGATCATGAAGCAGTCACAAGAGTGGTTTCTGGAACGCAGCCGAGAGATGGTGAATCTGCGAGGGGTTCTGGCATTGCTGAGCTGGGACCAGGAAACCCTGATGCCTCCTCGAGGAGCACCCCTCAGAGCGCAACAGAGTGCGATGTTGGCAGGCCTCTATCATGAAATGCTGACCCAGCCCCAGTGGGCGGACGTGCTCGAAGAACTGGAGGATGTCAGCTCCGATCCCTGGATCAGCGCGAGCGTTCGGGAGATGCGTCGCCAGCACCAGAGAGCCGTCCGAATCCCCGAATCGCTGGTTCGGGAGCTGGCCGAGACGACATCCCTGGGTTATCAAGTGTGGGTGGATGCCCGAGAGCGATCCGACTTCGGTATGTTCGCAGGGCCGCTGGAGAAGATCATCCGTCTTAAGCGTGAAGAGGCTCGTTGTCTCCAGTTCCCAGGATCTCCTTATAACGCCCTGTTGGACGAATACGAGCCGGAGATGACTACTACGGAACTGGACGCCCTGTTTTCTGTTTTGCGACCCAAGCTCACGGATCTCGTGGCAAGGATCGGAGACTCCGCTGTAGAGCCGAATTCGAGCATTCTCCAGGGCGATTTTCCTCGACCAGAACAGGAGGCATTCGGTCGACGGATCCTGACCGCGATGGGTTTCGATTGGGAAGCTGGAAGGCTGGACGTCTCAGCACATCCATTTTGCAGCGGCTTCTCGCCGTTGGATGTTCGCATCACCACCCGCTACGCCGAGGACAGCTTCGCCTCGTCCCTTTTCGGGATTGTCCACGAAGGTGGGCACGCTCTCTATGAACAGGGCCTGGGAGAGGATCACTTCGGTCTTCCCGCGGGAGACTCCATTTCGTTGGGAATCCACGAGTCTCAGTCCCGGCTCTGGGAGAACCAAGTAGCTCGCAGCCGACCCTTCTGGGACTACTGGTTTCCTCATTTGAAGAAGACCTTTCCCGGGCGCTTCGACGTTGTCCCTCTGGATGACTTCATGCCGGCGATCAACCTGGTGGGAGCAAGCTTGATCCGGGTAGAGGCAGACGAGGTCACCTACGGACTTCACGTAATTCTCCGTTATGAATTGGAGAAATCGCTCCTTGAGGGCTCGCTGGCGGTTCAGGATCTCGATGAGGTCTGGAAGGAACGCATGAGGGAGTATCTGGGAGTTGTGCCCCAGACATCGTCGGAGGGAGTGCTTCAGGACACCCACTGGTCTCAGGGTCTGATCGGGTACTTTCCCACCTATCTATTGGGCAATTTGTACGCCGCTCAGATGTTCCAGCAGGCCCAGAGGGATCTACCGGATCTGGAACAGCTCATCCGTTCCGGTGAGCTGAAGCCTTTGAGGGAGTGGCTGCGGGTGAAAGTTCACGCCCATGGGATGACTCTTTCTGCCTCTGAGCTTATCCATCATGTCAGTGGAGAACCTCTGGATTCCAGCTACTTCCTGAACTATCTGGAGAGCAAGTTTGGAGATCTCTACGCTCTGAGGTAGGGCAATGTATAGACCCGTCAAGGCTTCGGCCATCTCCATCAAACCCAAGAAGTGGGACAAGGCCTACAACGCCGATAAGGTCGAAGCATTTTTCCGAAAGGCCGCCGATGAGAGTCCCGAACTGATTCTAGCAACCGAAGGCGTCCTGGAGGGCTACACGGTGATGGATGTGATCGAGGGGCGAATGCCTCCCGAGGCAATGTTGGAGATCGCCGAGCCGATCGACGGAGACTACATTGCGCGCTTCCGCCACCTGGCACGGACCCTGGGAATCTGTCTCGCCTTCGGCTTTGCCGAGCGGGTGAAACGGGATGTCTACAACACTGCGGTCTTCATTAATGCCGAAGGAGAGATTCAGGGAAAACAACACAAGGTCCAACTGGCCGAGGGGACCCACAAGAGCTGGTTCTTCAACCGAGTAGGTCGCACGCTTCGAGCCTTCGACACGCCTCTTGGCCGGGTCGGCTTCCTGATTTGCAACGACCGCTGGAACCCTTTGTTAGCCAGAACCCTGGTCCTGGACGGGGCTCAGCTTCTGTTGATCCCTTCCTACGGCAGCAAGAACCAGAGTCAGAACCAGACAGTTCTGGCCCGTGCTCGTGAGAACGGAGTTCCCGTGGTCGAGGCCAACGTGGGAATGAATCTGTTGGTTAGCAAGGGTGAGATCGTTGCCTACGCCTGGGGAAACGACCTGATCACCACGGGAGTCGTCGAGGTGCCTGCACCCCCGTCCACTTCCGCAGCCCGAGCGTCCGAGCGGGAGTACCAGGATGGCCAGGCCCAAGAGATGGAGATCCGATACCAGGAGACGCTGAAGCGTCTTCGGGGTGAGTCCAATCGGGTCGAGCGAGCCGCCAAAGGTGAGCTGATCGCTGAGTGAACACCGCGCCTTCTTTGGGAACGTCGTAGCGGTGGTCTCCAGGCCGCCGTACGTCGAGCCAGAGGCTCGAAGGGAAAAGACTTCGGCCTGGAGACCAAAGCTACGTGGCCGGTTTGGAACTTGGTGCTTGCGATTTGGAGCTTGTTTGTACCTTGTTTCTTGTATCTTGGGATTTTCAAGTCAGTGTCCCCTTTGATCGCAGTCCTGACGCGAGGTTGATAGAATCGAAGAATGGATGCGGCGCACGTCGAAAAACAGCTTGCTGCGATCTTGGGAGAGAAGAACGTCCAGACTCATCTTGCCGAGCGCCTGGTCTACGAATGCGACGGTCTGACCTTTCACCGTAATCCACCTGACATGGTGGTCTACCCCTCCACCGTAGAGCAGGTCCAGGGGATTGTCAGAATCGCCTACGAAAACGATTTCCCCTACTTGCCCCGGGGTGCAGGGACCAGTCTGAGCGGGGGAGCGATTCCCATCAACGGCGGCATTCTGCTGCAGATGTCTCGTCTCAATCGCATACTCGAAGTCAATGAGATCGACCGCTATGCCGTCGTCGAGCCCGGCGTGATCAACTTGGAACTGTCCCAACGAGTCAAGCCGCTCGGTCTCTATTTCGGTCCGGATCCCTCCAGCCAAAGCAGCTGCACCATCGGGGGGAACATCGCCTCGAACGCTGGAGGACCTCACTGCCTGAAGTATGGGGCGACGGTGCTTCATGTGTTGGCAGTCGAAGCGGTTACCCCGCAGGGAGAGCTCGTGGTGCTGGGAAGCCCTCAAGGCGAAAACGCCGGCTTCGACCTGAGAGGCGTGTTCACGGGCAGTGAAGGAACCCTCGGAATCATGACCAAGGCGTGGGTTCGACTTTTGCCTCTACCCCAAACGGTGAAAACCTTCCTGGCGGACTACTTGCAGCTAAGTGATGCCACCCGGTCGGTGTCCGATATCATCGGCGCCGGAATCATTCCAGCGGCAATGGAGTTCATGGATCAGCTCACGATCCAGGCGGTAGAGAACTCACTCTACGCCGCCGGTTACCCCACCGATGCCGCCGGTGTCTTGTTGATCGAGCTGGACGGCTACGAGGCCGAAACCGAGGCTTTGGTCGAGCAGGTCCGCGAGATCCTGCTCTCCAACGGGGCGCGTGAAGTGCAGGAGGCGCGTGATGAAGCTGAACGAACGCGGCTCTGGTCGGGCCGTAAGAAGGCTTTCGGTGCCTTCGGAAGGCTGGCTCGAAACTTCTACCTTCAAGACACGGTCGTTCCCCGAACCCGCCTCACCGAGGTCGTCGAAAGGATCTACACGATTGCGGCCCAATACCGCCTGCCCATGGTCAACGTATTTCATGCGGGGGACGGCAATCTGCACCCTGTCCTTCTCTATGACGGCGATAGTCCGGATCAGCTGGATCGCGTTCTGAAGGCGAGTGAAGAGATGGTCCAGGTATGCATCGAAGTGGGCGGCGCTCTCACCGGGGAACATGGAGTGGGGCTCGAGAAGAGGGATTTCATGCCCCTCATGTTTTCCGATTGCGACCTGGAGATCATGAAGCGGATCCGATACTTGTTTGACCCCAAGGGCCTATGCAATCCAGACAAGATTCTCCCCTCGAGCAAAGTGTGTATGGAGTTCAGAGAGCGGGAGCTCGTCCCCTCCTGATGACACCGCGGTGACTTTTTCCCCTCTCTTGATCCTACTCTTTGCCCCTGCAGCCCCCATTCAGCTAGGCGCGGACCAGATCCTCCAAGAACCCTTTTTTTCGTGGATCCAGGGACGACGTGTCGGTTTGATCACCAATCACACTGGAGTGACCGCTCGGATGGAGAGCCTGATCGACCTTCTGGAACGTCAACCGGAAGTCGATCTGGTAGCCCTCTTTGCTCCCGAACATGGTCTGCTGGGGCGGGCCCAGGCGGGGGAGAAGATCGCAGGAGAGCCTGCCCGGTACAGTCTCTACGACTCGACCCGCGCTCCGACTGCCAAGATGCTGGAGGGAGTGGACCTTCTGATCTTCGACATTCAAGACGTGGGAGTCCGCTTCTACACCTATATTTCCACCCTCTACGAGTGCATGAAGGCGGCTGGCCGCCTCGGAGTCCCTTTTCTGGTGCTGGACCGGCCCAATCCCATCGATGCCACCCGGGTGGAGGGGCCTTTACTGGAGCCCGGACAGGAATCCTTTGTGGGAGTGCACCCAATTGCCTTGCGACATGGGATGACCGTTGGGGAATTGGGCCTCCTGTTCAACGCCGAGGCCGAACTGGGCTGCGACTTGAAGATTGTCCCGCTCCGGGGTTGGAAGCGATCGCAGTGGTACGACCAGACCGGTCTCCACTGGATCATGCCTTCTCCCAACATGCCCACCCTCGCTACCGCTGCCGTCTATCCCGGACTTTGCTTGGTTGAGGGAACGAATCTGTCCGAGGGGAGGGGGAGTACACGCCCTTTCGAACTGATCGGGGCGCCTTGGTTGAAGAGCACTCAGTTGGCACAGGAACTCAACCAACTCGGATTGGAGGGCGTACGATTTCGGCCCCAGGCGTTTCGTCCGACTTTCTCGAAGTTCAGGGGTGAGCCTTGTCGGGGGATCCAGATTCACGTTGTGGATCGCCACGCTTTCGATCCCATCAGGGCCGTGCTTCATCTGCTGCACCAGCTGATTGGTATGCATCCCGAAGAGTTCGAGTTCAAGAACGACATTTTCGATCGCCTCTCTGGATCGCCAGCTATTCGGGTGGCTCTGGAGCAGGGCCGATCCGCCCAGGAGATCCTTTCGGGATGGCAGAGGGATCTAGCGTCTTTTCGGGAGAGACGGGCCCGTTTCCTGATCTATGATTGATCGACGCAGCTTTGGCCTCCAGGGCCGAAGTATTCTTGCTTGAGACTCTGGGCTCGCGAAACGGCGGCTTGGAGCCTACCGCCATCACCCGTAGGAGACGATATATGTTGAACAGGATTCCACTCTTGAATGGTGGCTCGGCATTCTTTTTTGTCGTCCTTCTGGTGCTCCTGGCCGCCACACTGATTCTTGCGGTTGGGTGCAGCCGCGGCGGTCCGGAGCAGTCGACGCCGGGTAAAACCACCGGCCCTATCCCGGAGGCCAAAGATCAGGATATCCACAACCTGGGCGTTGCCGGATACGCCAAACTGCTCTGCTCGTCGGTCTTCGTCACTGGCATGAAGGAGACCGAAGCGATCGAGCACAGCCGTAGGGTCGTGGGGGCCCTGATCCGTCTTCCTGCGGCTGATTTTCCGGATCTTCGTGAGGAAGTCGACTACGACAATCGAGTTGTAAGGGCCTCGCTGGGCGGTACGCTGACACGCACGGCAAAGCTCTACGGGGATCAAGGGTGCATCATCCACCCGGCCGATCACGAGGGCATTTTTTTCAAGCCTGTCCCGGTCCAGACCGGTCTTCCCGACGCCCGGACTCAGGTCTGGCCCATGGGTGACAGGCTGCCGGATGATCCCTTGCCGCCCGAGGTTGACCGGGAGAAGGTGGAAGCGGCGCTGGACCTGGCGTTCGAGAAGCCGTCGCGAATCGCGGGCATGGTGGTCCTGTACAAGGGTCGTCTGGTGGCCGAGCGCTATGCCGAGGGAATCACCAAGAATACCCTGCTGGAGAGCTGGTCCCAGGGGAAGAGCCTTACCGGAACTCTGATCGGAAGACTCGAGCAGGAGGGTCTCTTGAAGTTGGAGGACCCCGCTCCAGTGCCCGAGTGGCAGGTGCCTGGAGACGAGAGGGCTCAGATTCGAATCTCCGATCTGATGCGGATGTCGAGTGGGCTGAAATTCACGCTCTACGAGGCGTTGCTGAAGACCCCGGAAGGTCGGTACGTAGTGGGACCCGAGTACCCGGATCACTACTACCCCTACTGTGGCGCCATTGACGTTTTCCGATACGTGGTCAGTCGACCCCTGCAGTATCCGCCCAACACGGTGGGACGGTACCGGAATTGTGATCCCCTGACTCTTGGCTACATCGTCAAGCGTATCGTCCAGGAACAAGGTGAGGAGTATCTGACCTACCCCCAGCGTGCCCTCTTCGACGAGATCGGAATCAGGCGGATGGTCTTGGACACCGACCCCTATGGGAACTTCATTCTGTCCGGCTATGAGCACGGAACGGTTCGAGACTGGGCCCGCATCGGTCTCCTCTACTTGCAGGAGGGACTCTGGCAGGGCAAGCGTCTCCTCTCCCAGCGTTTCGTCGACTTCGTGCGAACTCCGGCCCCTGCCTGGAACAACGAGGAAAACAAGGAGAGCGTGGCCCGGTATGGAGGGATGTGGTGGCTCAACACAACCGGCAATTACGACGCGCCCGAAGATACCTACTACGCAGCCGGGGCCGGAGGGCAGACCACCCTGGTTATTCCCTCCAGGAAGATCGTGGTCGCCAAGCTCACGGACTACGACGATTCCGTCCCTGGTATAAGCAAGGCGAAAGCCAACGCCGCCCTGAAGGGCATCCTGGCGGCTATTAGGAACGAGGATTAGGAGGTCGCGTTGCTTCCAATCCAACAGCTACCAGTGCGATTCGTACGAGGAATCAATAGAGGCCAACCCCAACGGGGTTGCGGATTCCAGCCCAGGGTTTCCCAACCCTGGGTCAGCGGCGCTTGCCCTGGATTTCAACCCAGGTTGTGTACAAGAAGAGCAGAAAATGCTCAGGACGCACGCGGGTAAGAGACAGGCGGGGTTCCCGCCTGCCCCTCCCCGTTGTCGCGATGAGGTCTATTCCTCATATTTACCGGCGTGAGGGTCTCTCACCGGGCGACCCCAAAGACGTTGCCCCAAGACGGGGA